>CADBQW010000051.1 GCA_902796925.1 uncultured bacterium
ATCGGCAATGAAAAGGATGGCAACCCCAAGTGAGGTTGCAAATACGGTTGCGTTTCTTGCTTCTGATGAAGCCTCTTTCATAAATGGACAGACAATAAGAATAGATGGGGGGATTTCTTACTAATGTGCAATTTAGAATTTAAATCTTTGAATGCCAGAAAAAATATAGTTGAACTTATACATACTGTCGGAAATAATGGAGCTCATGTTTCTCCTGTGCTTTCTATTGTTGAAATAGTTATTGTTTTATTTTGCGATATTTTAAAACTTAAAAGAAAAGATTTTTTGACCAATAATCGTAATCATTTTATTTTAAGTAAAGGCCATGGAGCTCTAGCATATTATTGTGCAATGTATGAAGCCGGGATTATAACAAAAGACGAATTATATTCATTTGACGTTGATGGTGGAGATTATCCCGGACAACCTTCTAAAAATTTAGATAAAGCAATTGAATATTCAAGCGGAACTTTAGGGCTTGGTTTGTCATACGCTTGTGGACTTGCAATGAGTAAAGATGCAAAAGCTCATAATATATATGTATTACTTGGAAATGGCGAATTAAACGAGGGTTCAGTATGGGAAAGTGCCATGTTTGCGGGCTTTAATAAACTCAATAATATAACTGCAATAGTTGATGATAATTCTATGCAGGCTGATGGTTATTCAAATGATATTTTATCATTTGATATAAAAAAAATGTGGGAAGCATGCGGATGGAACGTCATTGAATGTGATGGCCATGATATTAATGATTTGAAAAAAGCTTTTGATATAAAAACTTCTTTACCAAAAGTTATTATTGCTAAGACTATAAAGGGGAAAGGGATTTCATTTATAGAAGGAAGACCGGAATGGCACCACAATCGAATTACTGATGAACAGTATGAACTTGCAATGAATGAATTATATCAACAGGAGATCAAAAATGGAAATTAATCGTTTAAATATAAGAACACTGTCAATGCTCGGTGAGTGTGGGGCATTTGGTCTTGCTCTTTCTGAATTCGCTGAACAAAACAAAAACGTTGTTGCTCTTTCTGCTGATTTGTGTAAAACATCAGGACTAGATAGATTTAGAAGTCACTTTCCGGACAGATTTATTAATACAGGGATTGCAGAACAGAATTTAATAGGAGTAAGTGCGGGACTTGCCGCAGGAGGGAATATACCTTTTGCAACGACATTTTCTAATTTTTTTAGCCTTAGAGCTTGTGAACAAATAAGGCATTTTTTAGGTTATATGCAAGAAAATGTCAAGCTGGTCGGTTTTGCTTCGGGTTTTTCTATGGGATTATTTGGAACAACACATTACGGATTAGAAGATATAGCAGCTATCAGGGCTATTAATAATCTGACAATTTTATCTCCGGCTGATGGATTAGAAACTTATAAATGCGTAATAGAATCTGCTCTGTTTAAAGGTCCTGTATATATCAGACTTTCAGGTTCAATAAATATGCCAATTATTTATAAAGAAGATTACAACTTTGAAATAGGTAAAGCTATAACTTTAAAAGACGGTTCTGATATCGCTATAATTTCTACCGGAACTATGGTGTTTAATTCATTAAAAGCCGCAAAAATTTTAGAAGAAAAAGGTTTAAGCGTAAAAGTAATTAATATGCATACATTGAAACCCCTTGATGTAACCGCAGTAAAAGAATGTTGCAGTTGTAAATTGATAGTCACGGTAGAAGAACATTCTGTAATTGGTGGGTTGGGCAGCGCAGTTGCAGAATACAAATCAAAATCAAAAATCTTTCCTCCCCAATTGATTCTAGGCGTTAAAAATAAATTTGAAAAAGCAGGAAATTACGCATATATGCTTGACAAATACGGACTGTCTCACTCAAAAATTGCAGAACAAATATTGCAATTTATAGACAATCTTTAAACTTCTCCTTTAAAAAATTTTATCCAATAATCAATTTGTTCTTGTCGGGTAGGCATCACTGCAGGTTTTTTATATATTTCAACGTTGGAAATATTTGTGTCTTTTAAATTCAAATTTGCAAATGCATAAGACAAACCTACCCCAAAAGAGGCAAGAACGACTCGCTCATGCTGCCTATTATTTAATTGGTCGCATATGTTAGTCACAATTGCACCGGCACCGCAGTTTGCGTATTTTGTGAAGGTTTCAGAAGAATATTTGTCTTTTGGAATTCTTGCCAGTTTTGCAACATTTTCAACAATCTGTTTGTTTGCCTGATGCATTGCAACAAAATCAATATTTTCAAGCGATGTGCCGGAGTAATCCAATATGTTTTCGATACCTTTTGGCCCAACTTCCATTGTAAACTTAAAAACATCCATTCCGCGCATAATGTCATCCCACAGGTGCCAAACATTATCACGTTCATCTTTTTCTTCAATATCTATAATATCTTTTTGTATAGGTAATTTGTAGCCGCCTGCAGGTGCAATAATTTTATCAAAATCTTTCCCTCGCGTTCCCAAATAGAAATACGAAGGCATACTGTTTTCGTCATATTCTAGGATAGTTGCGGTACCAGCATCTCCGAATAACATGTTAGAATTTCTATTCATCCTGTCTGAATGGCGACTTACTATATCACCAACCAAGACGAGACATTTTTTACTTGCTCCCGAAGCAATAAGAGAGGAGGCATTCCACAGGGCATACACATATGCGCTGCAAGCCAAGCCCGAAATATCAAAACAAGCGCAATCCTCACTTAAACCAAGTCTGTCTTGCATAATACAAGCCGTGGCCGGATAATGATAATCGTGACTTGTCGATGCCACAATCAGAGTATCTATGCTTTCCTTTTTTATATTCAAGTCATTAATCAATCTATTCGCGGCATCTTCGCATAAATCTGACAAACAAACATTTTCATCTGCGACATATCTGGTACCGAGTCCCAATATTTTTTTGTTTCTTTGCAAGAGTTTTTCGTCATTGTTATAATATTCGATTTCATCATCAATATTAATACAATTCTCAGGAACCACAGTTTTTATACCGGATATTTTTACATTAATGTAAGTCGATAACGTCATATTATGGCTCCGCAATCTACTATATAATTATGAGACGTCAACCATTTTGCCTTATTAGATAGCAGATAAACTATCATATTTGCAACATCTATTGGTTCTCCTAAACCTAGTGGATATTTACCATCAGCATATTCACGTTCGATTTCCCCTGCCATATCTGTACTAATCAATGTCGGAGAAACACAGTTTATCCTTATACCTTGTTTTACCACTTCTCGTGATATAGATTGCATTGAGGATATAAGTGCACCCTTTGAACCTGCATAGCATGTCATTCCCGGATCGCAACCAATTGCCCCTGCTGAAGCAATTGCAACGACCGAGGCTCCTTGACCAATATTACATCTTCTGTCAATAAATCCTTTTGTCATAAATATCGGTGCAAAATAGTTTATATTAAATATTGTTTCCATATCAGCCATTTCTATAGCTTGAATAGGTTTTATTCCACCTATCCCCGCACAATAGGCCATGCCTGAAAACTTGCCATACTTTTCTTTCAATGATTTAACATACTTTGGTAATCCCTCAATATCTTCGGTTAAATCTTTTACCTCAATGTATAAATTATCAGGATTTTTGGATTCCGATTTCAATTCATTAAGTTTATCTTCTCTGCGCGCAATTGCGATAACAGAAGCACCGAGTTCATTTAAAAGCAACGCTGTCGCCTTGCCCAAACCTGAGCTTGCACCTGTAACGATAAAGAATTGTTCTTTTGTGAAACTAATCACTAATCTTACCTCCGGTTAATGATATCAAGTCCTCAACAGTTGTAACCGTTTGTAAATCTTTTAAAGAAACTTTTACTCCGAAATTCTTGT
Source organism: uncultured bacterium (assembly GCA_902796925.1). Classification (GTDB taxonomy): domain Bacteria; phylum Cyanobacteriota; class Vampirovibrionia; order Gastranaerophilales; family Gastranaerophilaceae; genus RUG14219. The sequence continues at coordinate 3,855 of CADBQW010000051.1, forward strand.
CATAATATGCCATTACAGACATTTTTGAAAGAGAATCCCATTCTTCGTAATCGTTGAGGTTGTCCCCCTCTTTGCAAGGTTCCTCCCTTTGCAAAATATCTTCTAATTCTACTAAAAAATCTGCTTTGTTCATTTTACTTCTCCTTATTATTTTTGCGTGTAATTGTTGTTTTGTGAGGGACCTACAAACCCATACGAACCCAATAGTATAGTCCGTTCGTCTTGTCTATTGCCCCCCCCCCCAGATAGTGAGATTTTCCCGCTGATTTTGTCTCTCCATGTGTTTACGTATTGTTCACGAGAAACAACATATTCCGGTTTGCGGAAATTCTTAATATCTGAAATAAAGGTATTTTCTAAATTTAAAATTGCTGCTGCTGAAATTAGGCCGTTGCCAAATCCGCAACACAACAAATTCTTTTTAGGGGCATCTTTTGGTAAAAGACCTATTGTTGTAGGAATTGAACACATCGTATTGTTTCCGTAGTTTTCAAACGCTTGATAAGGAACTTTTTCCAAATCAAACTCTGCACCGCTGCCAACTGCCTGAATAATTTGCTTGTTTGCTTGATGTAAGCATAGATAAGGGATTTGCTCGCGGGTTAATTTTGAATATTCGAGCAATTTTTTTATTGTTTCAGGAACCACCTTAATTGTAAAATCAAAAACTGCTAACCCATTCATATAACCGCCTAAAAGCGGAACCTCTTTACCTTCGGGATTCATGATTTTTTCATTTCTTGTTTTAGCCAGAAATTCAAAATCCTCATCTTTTGAGATATCACACCTGAATCTTGTACCGCTAAATGGTGAAACAATAGCTTCAAAACCATAGCTCTTTGTATCAATAGCGAATTGAGATACAATCTCGTTTTCTGAATATTCCAACAATGTTGCAGTGCCACCGTCACCAAATATTGGTGCTGCGTTTCTGTTTGATGGGTCAATACCTACAGAAGGGGTATCTCCGTTTAGTAGTAATATTTTTTTGTGAGTACCGGATTCTATCATCTGACTTGCCATGTATAGCCCAAACACCCAACCGGCACAACCTTGATTTATATCCGTCGCAATGCAGTCATCTGACAGCCCCAGTTTATCGTGAATAAAATATGCTGTCGAAGGGTTTATCACATCGGGCTGTTGCACGACAAAGATAAGGGCATCTATGGAGTTTTTATCCAAATTTATATCAGAGATAAGATTTTTTGCCGCATCGTAAGCCAAATCCGCCGGGGTAGTTTCATTGTCAGCGACGTGACGTTTGTAAAATCCCACCATTTTGCGCATTCTGTCAATCTTTTTAACAGAGCCGCCATAATACTCAACTTCATCATAAATACAGATTTCCTTTTCAGGAACAACTGTTTCTATTGCAGATATTTTTACATGTTTAAACGTTGCAAGTGTCATATTAAATCTCCCATATTACTTTTTCTATTTCTAATGGATCACAAAGAGTTTTTTTAAGATTGTCTTTTATTTCAACCCAAGAATCATAATCTATATACAGATACCATTTTTCATCATCTTCGGCAAAATCTTTTGCGCCAAAAATATTTTTATGCATTTTATATGTTCTGGGGTTATTCTTCATCACATAAAAGCAATCCTCTTTTGTATATTTCTTTTGACCCTTGTTATTTTCAAAACAATAGTCAAAGAGTAAGTAGTTTAACAAAAGGCCGTATCCGTTGTAGTTTATGTCACCTATGTAGCTGCCGCCAACACCGCCGGAACCATCAGGTTTTATATCAACCAAATCAAAAACTCCAATCGGAATCTCGTCAATCATGAAAAGCCAATATTTGCAATCGTTTCTATTTTTGAGAGAATCTATAAATCTTAAATGATTTTCAAGAGGTATTATATCCTTATTTAACATATTTAAACGCACCCTGTCAGAATTTCTCCATTCCAAAACAAGACGTTTTTCATCATCAGTTAAGTTTATGAAATTTTTAAACCTCACTATCGACATACAATCTCTCTTTTAGTAAATTTTAACATAAAAACCCGATATAAAACAATGATATTAAGGTTTGTGAACCAATCAGGAGAAAACATTTTGTCTGAAAATATCACAATCAACTATAAAATCATCTAAATTTTCTTTTGAATTTTTATTTGTTTCGAGAGTAACGTACTTTTCGTCAGGTATGAGACTTATAATTTGTTTAAGATCAAGTTCACCTTCATTCAAATGCGGATGTGAGTCATAAATAGAGGTTATGTCGTTCACCTCTGTCAGATGAAACATTTGCGGATTTAATTCAAAGAAGTCGCTTATGTGCTTGAAAATATCTTTTTTTAAAGAGTTTGCTGCACAGATTGCATGCCCAAAATCTAAACAAAAACCGCATCCCGTCGCATCTTGAACAAGTTTTATTTCACCAGAATTATAACCTCTGCAAAAATTTCCACCCATTCGGTTTGGCAATGCAACGAAAGGTTTATTTTCTATTAGGGCTCGGGGTTCATTTAGATTCGCCAATTGACGTGCAGTTTCTTTTATATCACCATCTATTCCGCCGTGAAATATTATGTACTTTGCATCAAGTTCATCAGCAAATTGTTTTGTTTGAGAATAAATTTCGAGATTTCTTTCCTCTTTTTCTTTTTTCGCGAGGTTAAATCCTTGAGCAAAATGAGCGTTATGGATAATGAAAGGAATTTTAAGTTTTTTCCACTTTTCCAAAGTATTGAGAGTTTCCGGAACAACATAAAGTTCTATATAATCATATACGCCTTTATTATAGAGTCTTATCGCCTCATCATAATAAAAATCTGTATTACACGACCATAATTTTAAACCAATTTTATGCATGCAACACCTTATATTTCATTTCAGCCAATTTCCAATCATCAAGAGTATCAATATCTTGCACTACAGTTTCATCCATTACATAAGGTACACAACCATCTTGCAACCCTTTATTATCAGATGAAAAGTAAAACATTCCGACATCATGATACATAGGTTCCAAATCTTGGGATCTCGCAAGAGCAAATTCAGGTTCACGATATTCTATGCAGCCTTTATCGTTAACTTTAAATGCCCGCTGAATAGGAAAAGAATATTTTACAACAGGAGTTAAAGCTTTTCTTCCTGATTTTTTAAAAGTTTCGTATGCATCCCGTAATATTTTACCTGTCAAAAAAGGTACGCAAGGATAGATACAACAAATAGTATCAAATTCTTTGCCTAATTTTTTATATTCTTCTTTAACCTCGTATAAAACATCCGCTGTTGTGGCAAAATCATTTGATGTTTTTTCCGAACGCATAAATGGGACTTCGGCTCCATATTTTACTGCAATATCGGCAATTTCAGAATCATCAGTCGAGACCATTACTTCAACAAAAACACCGGAATCAATGGCTGCTGATATTGCATAAGCAAGCATAGGTTTACCCATAAAATTTTTTATATTTTTGCGAGGGATTCTTTTTGAACCACCACGCGCCGTTATTATTGCAATAGAAGTCATTTTGCCTCCCCAGACATTATAAATGTTTCATCAAAGAATAATTTAACAATGTCGTCATTAATCGGTCTTATAATTACTTTTCCATTTTGACCAGCAAATACCATACTATTAGACGGTATATTGGTATCTTTTATATAGGTATTTGCTGAAATTATTACGTTATTCCCAATATTACAATCACCTAAAACTTTTGCATTGCTCATTAAGATTACAAAATCACCAAATGTAGGATAAATTCCCTTGTTATTTCCGACCGTACACCCTTGTGAAAAACTAAAATAATTACCGTATTCTGCTCGACCTAAAACCGTACCAACAGGATGATCAAACATAAATATCTCGGGTAAATCTATTTCATAGTATATATCTGCACCCGATAACATTTTTTGAAGATTATATATTTTGTCGCAAATTTCAAGTCTTTTTTGATATTTTTTAAATATCGTATTTGCCGTAAAATACAAAAACATTGTGTACTGGCAAGAGTGATATGGTGAAATTTTTGATAAATCAGAATAATACTTGTTTCTCAAGTGGGAACAGTTGTAAAGAAAACGTTCATTTATCTCATCCATACTTTCGTTAATGATAAGTCTTTCCTCATCATCTAGAAAAAACAGGTTATCTAACTGTTTAAAAAGTAATAAGTAAAATTTTTCCATATTTATAAAATTCCTCTAACTCTTTTTACAATTTCAATCAAATCATCATCTGTCAAATCGGGATATAAGGGAAGGGATATGCAATGATTATAGTAATCTTCCGCAAAAGGGTAATCTCCCCATTTATAGCCTTGTTCCCGATAATATGGCTGAGTATGAACTGGGATATAGTGAACCTGCAAGTTCAAACCATTCTCTCTTGCCTTAAAATAAAATTCCCTGCGATTTTCCACAAGAATTGGGTACAAATGAAAACACGCATTCGAAAAATCTTTTTCAAGCAAATGTGCAAGTCCTAAATTTTTATTATAAAATTCCACAATTTCTCGACGTCG
>CADBQW010000052.1 GCA_902796925.1 uncultured bacterium
ATCAACAAATACATACATTAGTATGAAACCCAAAAACATTGAGGTTCCATATACTGTGTAACATTTGAGATATTCTGCTATCATATTTCCCTTTGTTTTAAATACAAAAAATTTATACAATAAATATGCCTGAGTTATTGATATAACATTGCATAACAATCCTAAAAGTAAATAATGTGATTGTCCCAAAATTAACACTAAGGTTGAATACAAGCCAAGCCCAAATAGTGTGTTCCAACCGCCAACAATAAAAAATTTGAGAGATTCAATACTTATTTTAATTGAATTATTATTTTTCATCAACATTATTGTACCCTAAAAATGTTTACGATAAAATAATTTTATGAAAAATATTATAAAACTGAATGTCGTTCCGGGTGAATATGCAAGTTTAAATCTTGGTATTTTTGAACTGAAATTTGTTAAATCCTACAAATTTCTTACAAAATTGTTGTCATATAACCTAAAGAAAAACGTATTTTTTCGTCTGGGAACTGATGAATTTTACATACTTAATCGGTTTTATAAAAATTATAAAAAGTTAGATAAAAAGTCCGCATACTATTCACTCACAAAAAATTTAGATGATGACAGTATTAAATTGATAAACAGCCAATTAAAGAAAATTGGTAAATTATACTCATATAAAAAATTTTTCCCTTATATTAAATTTTTCACAAAGGATGAGGAACAAAAATTACAAGAAATTGGGACTAATTTTTTTAAAAAGGTCTACAACCCGGAACCGGGTGTTTGGCAATATAATAATTACAAACTGCCGTATAATCATTTTGAAGCAAGTGTTTTATATTATAAACACGGAATTGATTGTCTCCAAAATTTAAATAAAATAACGAATTCAGATATCATCGATGCAGGAGGTTTTATTGGGGATTCTGCAATTGTATTAAGCGATTATACAAAAGGAAACATATATTCTTTTGAATGCTGTTCCAATCAGTTTAATCTTATGAAAAGGACAATCCAACTGAATAACCGTTCTAACATTGTTCCGGTAAAATTGGGTTTGGGGGATAATGAAGGTTCCACAGAAATAAATATCTTAGATGATATGTTTTCGGGTAACTATGTTTCGGAGAGTAAAAATCCCGGCTCAAAAGAAAAAATTAATATTACAACTGTTGATAAATTTGTGGAAGAAAACAATCTGAAAGTAGGACTTATAAAATCAGATATAGAAGGCATGGAACAAAAAATGTTAAAAGGTGCTATTAACACAATTAAAAAATATAAGCCTGCTTTGATTATTAGCATCTATCACAATGCAGATGATTATTTTTACATAAAACCCTGGCTCGAATCTTTAAATCTCGGATATACATTCAAAATCAACAAGCCGTTTGACGGATCAATAATAAATGAAACCTGCCTTATTGCAGAAGTTGTTGAGTAACAATTACTTTATGAAATTTTTTATATAAATTTGCAAATTTTCAATCAAAATCCTTGTTTGTATTACGCAATCAAATAGAAATTTATTTTGGTGTTTTAGTGAAAAATACATTATGGGATGTAAAATTCGCAAAACAGTATACCTTAAATTGAATAATATTGACGAGCTGTTGCCTTTTGGAAATGCAACTTTAAACGTATTTCTGGAATTTATTAATTCGGAAAATTTTTCAAAATACTCATTTTTGTGTTGAGAATCAATTCTTTCATATCCAAATGCACAAAAGCTTAATGTCAAATGATTGCAATATTCTAAGTCCTTTTCATTAGTAATTTTATCATAAAGTTTTCTGCAATTTGTTATGTAAGATAGATTTCTTCTGTCAGAAAGAGTTGTTTGAGCCCCTTTGCGCCCTTGTCGGTAATAATACAACGGTTCAGGAATGTAACAAATATTTTTTGTAGCCAGTAATGCACATCTGTGAAAATATGTATCTTCCCCAAATAATATGTCCTCAGGAAATTTTATATTATTACTTTCTAATAATTCTCTTTTATAAATTCTATTCCAAACCATTGCATCATCAAGTATTAATTCTCCATGGAAGAAGGTTTTTTCTTTATGAGAATTCAAAAATTCCACATAATATTGGTTTGAATTAAGCTGATAATCGTTGCCGTTATATACTCTATAATATGCACATGATACAATATCAATAGCGCCATCTTGAGTCGCTTGAATCATCTTCTCATACATTTCCGGCGAAACCCAATCGTCACTGTCGACAAATCCTATGTACTCACCCTCTGCAACGGCAAGTGCAGAATTTCTGGCTCCGCTATAACCTCTGTTTTCTTGGTTTATAACCTTTATTTTGTTAAATTCTTTTGTATAATTTTCTATTATCTCAGAAGAATTGTCAGTGCTTCCATCGTTTACAATTATTATCTCATAATCTTTAAAAGTTTGAATGACAATAGAATCCAGGCACTTCTTAAGATATTTTTCTGTATTATAAACAGGAACAATTATTGAAAGTTTCATAAAATGATTATAACTTGCCGTATAGTTATGTCAAATATATTAATATAAAAGCCCCGATTCAATTTGAACCAAGGCTTTTATTTGTCTTAAAATTTTTACTAGTTTATTCTTTGAAACATATAGCCAATTCCACGAGCTGTTAAGATTAGCTCCGGATTTGCAGGATCCGCTTCGAGTTTTGAACGTAACCTTGAAATATGTACGTCAACAACTCTTGTGTCAATTCTATGATCAGGCGGATAAGCCCATACATGTTGTAATATTTCGTTTCTCGAAAAAGCTTGACCTGAATTATTAACCAATAATTCTAACAAACTGAATTCCATACCGGTTAAACGAATTCTTTCATTTTTTCTAAATACTTGTCGTCTTGCTGTATCAATTTTTATATTACCTGTCGTTATAACGTTTTTAGCAACTTTGCCACCGGTTGGAACAGATATTTCTCTGTTACTTGTACGTCTTAACACTGCTTTTACACGTGCCTCAAGCTCTTTCGGGCTAAATGGCTTGATTACATAGTCATCAGCGCCCAATTCCAAACCCGTGATTCTTTCAGAAACATCACCAAGTGCCGTCAAGATAATTATCGGAACATCAGATGTCCTTCTGATTTCTCTTGTTACACCATAACCATCCATTTTTGGCATCATTACGTCAAGTACCACCAAATCAGGATTGTGTTTGTTGAATGCATTTACCGCATCTTCCCCGTCTTCGGCTGTATATACGTCGTATCCTGCCATTTTTAAACGAGTTTCCAGAATCCTTCTGATACTTGCCTCATCATCCGCTAACAAAATTCTAGGACGATCTTCCTGTTGTTCATTAGCCACATCTACATTTTCAGTCATTCTTTTAGTTCCTTATATAATAACTAACACTAATTTCTTATATTTATCAATATAGAAATATTACAAAACATTTCAAAATTTTAAATTTTTTGAACATTTGTAATATTACCTTAATATATTTATGTAAAAAAAGCAAGTACTTTTTCGAAATATTTTTAAATATTTTTTAAAATTTTTGCATTAAATATAATTTTCATTTAGCGTTCATTGTTGGCTAATGCGCTAAGAATATCACGATAAGTCTCCTCCAGATGGTTGATTCTTACAAGATCATCTTTGCTCATAATGTCATACTGCTCACGTTTGCTCTGCAGCCACAATATTTCAAATTTAAGCGCCTTTAAAATTCCTTCTTCACATTTATTTGAATTAATTAAAGATGAATCGAAAATTATTTTTCGTGTTTCAAATCCGGTTATATAAGGTAAATTTTTAAAAAAATCCAAAGATTTCGATGATACATTACCACCGATTACAAATTTTTTACCTTTTGATTTAATCTTGTTCGAAATATTGTATGCAATGTTCATTAGGGCACCGGAATTGACAAAATCCTTTGTTAGTCCCAATGATTTTGTCATATCAGAGCGACCAACAATTACACCTTCAATTTGATCGAAATATTCAGAATTAATTATATCTTCAAAATTGTTATACCCGGTTATGGTTTCAATATTGATATAGAACCCCATATCTGCCCTGTCGGAAGAATCGAATACTCTGTTGAAAGACTCTACAAACTTGTAAAGAGAATACGGCGTTTCAATCATCGGTGCGACAATTCGCTTTATTCCGAATCTTTTTGCATCGTTCATATCTTTAATTGCCGCACAACCACCAACTTTTAAGGTAAAATTTAATCCGCATTCGCTTGACAGATTCTTAAGCGCAATTACCTCATCCTCAGTCGCACCTTCATCTTCAAATTCGGCTTTTACACCTATTATATTATAGTTATATTTTAAATCTGTCAGAACAGACTTCAACTGCTCTTGAATATTACTCATAAATTCTCCCATTTAGGCATGGTAAAAATAAAATAACTCAATTAACTATTGATTTCAACAATTTAAATTAAAATTTAAAAAATTTTTACATTACGAATTTATTAGTAACGCTCTAAGTATTTATCTAATTCCCATTTTGATACATATGTTCTAAACGAATCCCACTCTTTTCGTTTTGCAGACATAAATTCGCTGAACATGTGTTCTCCCAAAGCCGCACGAGCAACCAACGATTTATCGAATGCTTCGAGCGCTTCTGACAGGTCACCCGGTAAGGCTTCAATTCGCTGTTTTTTTCGTTCGCGAGATGTTAATTTGTAAATGTTACTCTCAACCGGAGCCGGCGGATCAATCTTATTGCGGACACCATCAAGGCATGCCTCCAGTATTGCTGCAAATGCAATGTACGGATTGCATGCAGGATCCGGAGACCTCAATTCAACACGAGTCGAACTGCCCCGTTTTGCCGGAACCCTTAAAAGGGCACTTCTGTTTGCTAGTGACCATGCCAGATAAACCGGGGCTTCATATCCCGGAACAAGCCGCTTAAAACTATTAACTGTAGGGTTTAAGACTGCGGTTATACTCTTTATGTGTTTTAATAGTCCGCCTATTGAATATTTTGCAACATCTGATAGCTGATACTCGGATTTTTCATCGTAAAATGCATTTTTTCCATCCTTAAATATAGAAATATTACAATGCATTCCGGAGCCGTTTATTCCAAATATTGGTTTTGGCATGAATGTAGCATGCAAATTGTGCTTTGCGGCGATTGCCTTAACTGCAATTCTGAAGGTTGCAACATTATCCGCCGTAGTAAGCAGGTCAGCATATTTAAAGTCAATTTCGTGTTGACCGTCAGCAACCTCATGATGTGAAGCCTCAATATCGAAGCCCATTTGTTTCAAAGTCAAAACAATATCTGCACGAACGTCTTCCCCAAGATCTTTAGGTCCGACATCGTAGTAACCGGCCTTGTCTTGAGTTGTAGTTGTAACTTTTCCTTCAGAATCTTTTGCAAATAAGAAAAATTCAGCCTCAGGCCCCATATTCATTGTGAAACCAAGTTTTTCTGCCTCCTTCATAATCCTTTTTAAATTACATCTAGGACACCCTTCAAACGGTGTTCCGTCTGAGTTATAAATATCGCATATCAAACGCGCGGTATTCACTCCGTAACATTCCCCCCATGGCAACACTTCAAAAGTATTTATATCCGGGAAAAAGAACATGTCAGAAGTTTCTATACTCCTAAAACCCTTAATAGACGAACCATCAAGCATGATTTCGTTGTTTAATATCTTGTCTATATGTTCTGATGGTATCGTTAAATTTTTTACCAAACCGTTTATGTCAACAAATTGAAGATTTATAAACGCGATGGATTTTTCTTCTATTATCTTTTTAATATCTTCCTTTGTAAATTCTCTATTATCTAATCTTTTGTAACTAAAATTTGACATATATTCCCCTTTTACAAAAATAACCTATTCATAATAATTCAAAAACACCAATTTCGTCAAATATCTTCAAGCAACTTTACAAAAAATTTGAAAATTTGTATCATTTATGATAATGTAGGATACATAAGTAAAAATATAATTTGAAAAGGGGAAATAATATGATCTCAGTAAACGATTTGAAAACAGGTTTAACTTTAGAATTGGATAACGGTTTGTGGTCGGTTGTGGAATTTTTACATGTAAAACCCGGCAAAGGTGCAGCTTTTGTCAGATCAAAGTTAAAAAATGTTGTAACCGGTCAAGTTGTTGAAAAAACTTTCCGTGCCGGTGAAAAAGTTGCTAAAGCAATGCTGGATAGGCGTGAGATGCAATATTTATACCAAGAAGGTAATGAATACGTTCTTATGGATAATGAAAACTATGAACAAATTCAAGTATCAAAAGAGGCCATTGGTGATGGTGTTAAATACTTGAAAGAAAATATGGTTGTTCAAGTTATGATGCATGAAGGGAGAATTATTGGGGTTGACATTCCGGCACACGTTGTGTTGGAAGTTGTAGATACCCCTCCTTCTGAAAAGGGCAATACTGCTCAAGGTGGTACAAAGCCTGCAACTCTTGAGACAGGTGCGGTTGTAAATGTTCCATTCTTTATTTCTAACGGCGATAAAATTCGTGTAGATACAAGAAGTAACGAATATCTTGATCGTGCATAACAATTTTAGAAATATTAATATATTGATTTTGTTATAAATACTCGCCTACAGCTCCGTTATTGTTTCAAAATAAGTATATTCCTATTTCTTTCGTACAACAATTTAGTAATGAAAGGCATTAAATGAAATTTGATATAGAATACATAGAAAAATTGGCTAAAGTATTAACAGACTCCTCTTTGACTGAAATCTCACTGGAAGACGGTGATACTGCCGTGACAATACGGAAGGATTCTCCCGTTGCGATTCCGCCGGTACCGGTTACTGCATCAGTTGTAGGAGGTACACCTTCAGTTGCAACAACTGTTGAGTCTGAGGTAAAGTCTGAATCTCATAGAGGTAACCCTATTACCTCACCTATTGTTGGGACTTTTTACTGTGCTCCGTCACCAAATGACGATCCGTTTGTGAAAGTTGGTGATGAGATTCAAAAGGGTACAAAAGTTTGTATTATTGAAGCTATGAAATTGATGAATGAAATAGAATCGGATTTCAGTGGCAAAATTACAGAAATATGCGTATCTGACGGGCAACCCGTTGAATATGGACAAGTTTTAATGTATGTGGAGTAGATGACAGGAAGATTAGAAGGTAATGGTATAAGATAAATTACCATAAATTACAAACCTTCGAGTTTTCAAGGGATAAATATGTTTAAGAAAGTATTAATAGCAAATCGCGGTGAAATCGCGGTAAGAATAATAAGAGCTTGTAGAGAAATCGGAATTCCTACCGTTGCAATATACTCACAAGCTGACAGTAACTCACTTCATGTAAGGCTTGCAACGGAGGCTTATTGTATAGGACCTGCCAAAAGTTCTGAAAGCTACTTAAATATACCGGCAATAATGTCGGCTGCGGTAGTTTCCGGTGCAGATGCAATACATCCGGGATATGGCTTTATGTCTGAACGTGCCGATTTTGCTGAAATCTGCGAAAAACACGGTATTAAATTTATTGGCCCTTCAGCAAATGCGATGCGTAAAATGGGTGACAAAGCTACAGCACGTCAAACTATGATAGAAAATGATGTCCCGGTTACACCGGGTACCGGAATAATGAAAACAGAAAAAGAAGTAAAAGAATTTGCTAAAAAAGTCGGTTATCCTATCATATTAAAGGCCACTGCTGGCGGCGGCGGCAAAGGGATGAGAATTTGTAACAACGATGAGGAAGTTGATTCAAATATGCCTCTTTGTCAGCAGGAAGCTCAAAATTTCTTTGGTAATCCTGATGTTTATGCCGAAAAATTTCTCGTTAATCCAAGACATATAGAAGTTCAAATACTTGCCGATTCTTTTGGTAATGTTGTACATTTGGGAGAAAGAGATTGTTCTATCCAAAGACGCCATCAAAAACTTTTGGAAGAGGCTCCATCTCCTGCCATAGATGAAAAAACAAGAAACGAAATGGGCGCTGCTGCAGTTCGTGCTGCTAAAGCTATAAATTATGAGGGTGCAGGCACTTGCGAATTCTTGCTTGATCACGACGGAAAATGGTATTTCATGGAAATGAATACAAGGATACAGGTCGAACATTGTGTAACCGAAATGATTTCAAATGTAGATTTGGTTCGCGAACAAATTATGGTTGCGGCAGGTAACAAGCTTGATTTTACGCAAGATGACATAATGCTTAGAGGGCATGCCATAGAGTGCCGTATCAATGCAGAAAATCCCGATAAAGATTTTATGCCGAATCCGGGCAAAATAACAGGGTATGTTACACCGGGTGGTTTTGGTGTAAGAGTTGATTCTCACGTATATCAAGACTATTCAATACCCCCATATTACGATTCTATGATAGGTAAGCTTATTTGTTGGGGCAGAACAAGAAATGAAGCTAGAAGAAGAATGTACCGTGCTCTTAAAGAATATGTTATAACAGGTATCGAAACAACACTTCCTTTCCATCAGTCAATTATAGAGGATGAAGTGTTTATTTCAGGCAACTTTAATACCGGATTTATAGAAGATTTTTATAGGCGAAAAGGTAAAAAATAATTTTAGTGATACAATCAAGTAATGAAGTTACTCAATCTTAGACTCACAAATTATAGAAATTGTGCGGATTTGTCAATTGAGACCGCTAGTTCGAAGATATTAATTATTGGCAAGAATGCCCAAGGTAAAACTAATATTCTGGAAAGTATTTACTTTCTTTCTGCTCTCAAAAGTCCAAGGACTTCAAACAACATTGAATTAATAGAATTCAACCAAGATAAATGCGAAATAGAGGCGGAGATTATAAAAGCAGAAACCTCTATTAATTTGGATTTTTCATATACAAAAGATAAAGTTCGCGAACTAAAAGTTAACAAAGTCAAAACAAGTCCTAAAGAATTTAAAACAGTTTTAAAGACGGTTCTTTTTTCCGCTGCAGACTTACTCTTGCTAAGAGGATCGCCGGAAAATCGGAGAGATTGGTTAGATAGGGCTATTACTCAGATCTACCCTGCATATGATGAGAGGCTTTCCAAGTATGAAAAAATTAGAATTCAAAAGAACAATTTTCTCAAAAACTGCCTTAAGACAGGAATTTATAACGATGATTTGTTAGAGGTTTTTAACGAACAACTGGTTATCACCGGAAGTAACATTATATACCTTAGAAAGAAATTTCTCAAGGAAATAGAAAATATTGCAAGAAAAAAACATGCAAATATTAGTGAAAACGAGGAATTGCAACTTGAATATAATTGTTCATTTTTGAATGGTGAAAATGAAATTGATGAAATTGCATCTGCCTTCAAAAATTCACTCTATGAACGAAAGGTTGAGGAACAACGTAGGGGACAGGCATGCGTTGGTCCTCACAGGGATGACATTGTTTTTTATATTAACGGTAACGATGCCTCAAAATTTGCCTCTCAAGGGCAGCAAAGAACAATAGTTCTGGCTTTGAAACTTTCTGAGTTGGATATAATTACAGACAAGACAGGCGATGAACCGATACTTTTACTTGATGATGTTTTAGCTGAACTTGATGATATCAGGCAGAATTATCTGTTAAAATCCATAAAACCGGAAATTCAAACTATAATAACCTCTGTAGATACGCTGCTTTTTGATCAAGAATTTCTTGATAGCGTTATAATTTTCAATATTGAACAGGGAAGATTAATATAAAAATTTTTCTTTGATATAATCTAATAAAAAGGGATAATAATGTTTGACAATTTAAGTGAAAAATTAAGAAATATAGTTAGAGAAAAAGAACTTACTCAAGAAAACATGCAAGATGTTTTGAGAGAAATTAGGCGTGCACTTTTGGATGCAGATGTAAATTTGAGAGTAGTAAAAAGTTTCGTTGCATCTATTAGAGAAAAAGCTGAGGGTGAATCAATTGTGCAAGGGGTAGATGCCTCTCAGCAGTTAATTAAGATTGTCCATGATGAACTTGTGAAATTATTGGGTAAGGAGCTACAACCGCTAGATCTTAGCGGACATCCAAACATAATTATGATGTTAGGATTGCAGGGGTCAGGAAAAACTACATCCTCAGCAAAACTTGCCGTAAAATTAAAAAAAGAAGGTCGTCGCCCTTTACTTGTTGCCTGTGACATATATAGACCCGCCGCAATTAGTCAACTCCAAACATTGGGTAAAGAAATTGACGTTGAAGTTTTTACTATAAATGAAGAAAAAAATGTTCAAAATATCGTATCTAAAGCGATAGAATATTCAAAAGAAAACGGGTTTAATACGATAATTCTTGATACGGCAGGTAGGCTTCAGATAGACGTTGATATGATGGCAGAACTTTTGCTCATTGACAGAATTTTTAACCCTCAGGAAAAATTGCTTGTCATAGATTCGATGACAGGACAAGAAGCTGTTCATGTCGCAGAAAATTTTGATGCACAACTAAACTTAACAGGATTAATCTTGACAAAACTCGATGGTGACAGTCGTGGAGGTGCCGCATTAAGCGTTGTTCACTGTACCGGAAAACCAATCAAATTAACCGGTACCGGTGAAAAATTGAACGCATTAGAAGATTTTCATCCTGATAGAATAGCAACCCGAATTCTCGGAATGGGCGATATCGTTTCTCTCGTTGAACGTGCTCAGGAAGTTTTTGATGAGAAACAGGCCCTTGAATTTCAAGAAAAAATGAAAAAGGCGGAATTTTCTTTCAATGATTTTTTAAAAATGCAAAAACAGATGAAAATGTTTGGATCAATGGACCAGATTCTTGGAATGTTACCTGGGGTTAATATTTCCCAAAGCGATAGAGAAAAAATTTCTCACGAAGGTGAAAAACAATTCAAAAGAATTGAGGTTTTCATCCAAAGTATGACCCCTGATGAGAGAGATAATCCTGAACTTATGAACACCAGTCGAAAAAAACGTATAGCAAAAGGTTGCGGAATGGATTTGACAGAAATTAACACATATGTCAAACAATTTGAGCAAATGCGCATGATGATGAGGGGAATGAATGATATGAAAGGTATGATGGGAAAACTCTCCGGCAAAATGGGTAAACACGCTATGAATAAGGCTTTATCCATGATGCGAAGATTTAAATAAACTATTCATTCATTGTCCAAACCCTTATACCGTGAAGATTTGCAACTGTATAGAGCCTTTTAAGATATTTTTCGCAGTCTTTTTCATTGGAAATAATTAGCACAATACCCGGCTTTCGACCGGTTTTTAGTGCATAATATAATGATTGTCCAATGCTTTCCGCCCATTTGTTTGCGAAATCAAATTCTATTGCATAATCTTTAGTCAAGCAATCAACCCGTGCCCCGTCTGTTAATCTGTATTCCAAAATCCCGTTACAAGCTTCACACCACTTTTGCTGATAATACTTTTCCGGATTTAAATGCTTTGCAAAACAGATATTTTGCGAAAACAAAATTATGAATATCCAGAAAAAATACTTCATTTTTTTATTATAATATTTAAAAAACTTTATACTATTGGCTAGATGACTAAATTTTTATTGCATTTTTTCCGGAAAGATATTCCATTTAATTTTGTCGTTACGTCTAAACCAGGTCATTTGTCTTTTTGCGTATCTGCGAGAATTTTGTTTTAATTTTTCAACAGCTTCATTTAGCGACATTTGGTTATCCAGATAACCAATTATTTCACGATAACCAATTGTATCAACTATATTATGAATTCTACCCCACTTTTTTATAAGATCTTTTGTTTCATCGACAAGCCCCTGTTCCATCATAATATCAACCCGATGATTTATCCTGTCATAAAGGGTTTGACGGTCATAGTTCAAGCCAATCCATTCAACATCATATTCTTCTTCACCTTTTAATCTTACTTCAGAAAGCTTTTTGCCGGTGGTTTTTAGAATTTCAATAGTTCTTATCACGCGTTTTTTATCTTCTTGTAAAATATTATATTCCGGCGCACTGGAATCTAAATCTAAAAGCATATTGTATAATGTAGAATTATCCAAAATATTTAGTTTATTTCTGAGTTCCCAATCCGGCTCAACCTCAGGAAGTTTGTAATTATCAAAAAGAACAGTAAAATACAACCCTGTACCTCCGGCAATAATGGGAACCTTGCCCCGAGAAACAATATCTGTGATACATTTTTTTGCCTCTTTTACATATAGTCCTACCGAGTACTCAAAATCAGGATTAACTATATCTATCATATGGTGAGGAATTCCATCCATATCTGTTGATGTTGGTTTTGAGGTTCCAATATTTAATTCACGATAAACATACCTGGAATCGGCAGAAATAACTTCTCCATCTAATTTTTTGGCTAAATCAATTGCATAAGATGTTTTACCGCTCGCAGTGGCGCCAACTATTGCTATAACTTTAGTTTTCTTCAACGTACATTTTTTCATAGAATGTGAATACCAGTGTTATAGCATATATAAAGAAATAAAATTGTACCATCATAATTATTATGTATGTAATTGGATTGTACATTGCAAAAGAGGCTAAAAATGCTATTAGCATATTTGTCAAGCCAAGAAAGAAAAATAAACACATAACTTCTAAAGGTTTCTTAAAGACTTTTTTTATTGATTTAAACAATGCAATTAAAGGATTCTTTGTCTGATATATTATCTCGGGAACCCACATCGATGTCAAAAACATGACTATGGCATACCCAATCAAGAATAAAACCTCCCATAAAAATAATCTTACAACCTGACTTTCCGATAACGTTTCAATGAAAGCCCCTACGCTAATTGCAGAATTACCAATGGTTTTTAACTGATTAGGGTCAATGTCCAGATAACCTATAGTGTTAATACCTATAATATACAATATATTTGCTAATATAAAAAATACGAATAATATCAAAAAAGAGAACCCTACAAAGGATAAAAAATATTTACCTATCCCTGTAGGAATTTGCTTAAATAAATTGAATACAGCCTTTGCTCTGTCATTATCCATAACAAATTCTTTTTTAGAAAGTTTTATGGCTTTTTTTACCATATAAAACCATCCTGCCATAAAGGCCCCCAACATCAACAGAACCGTTATTATTGCCAACAATCTGCCGGGAAATGATGTTGCAGCGTACTGCGCATATGAAATATATACAACGGTTACCCACATAAAAAAAATCAAAGGAATTCCCAGGATTATATTGTCATTTGAAATTCTAAATGCATTCTTTATTAGTTCTAACATAATTTTATTCTAAACCTCATTTTTTTATTTTTCATTAAACTTTTTCACTATCTATTTCATTTGAATTTTGTTTAGAAAGCAATTTTCTTTTTCTTCGCCTCATCAAATCAACAAATGCTTCTAACCTAGTTATATAACCGGCTTTACCTGTTTGCTCATCCATAATTAGAGGCAAAATCGGAATACTAAGATTTTCTCTCATGTTAGGGAAAATATTCTGTGACATAATTTCCGGCATGCAAGTAAATGGACTTATATGTATAATCCCGTCGATTCCCCGTTCTTGTGCATAAGCCACGTCAGAGACACATTCCAGAGCATCACCGCCTATATCTCTCATCAAAAATGGTTTTGCAAGTCTGTTTGCCCTTTGAAGATGTGTCTCTCCTTTTCTGAAAATTTTAGGAATTATTGCATCTTTCAAAAAGCTGCTTACTGTAAGCGTTTTTCTCACTTGGACCCCCATTTTGCCAAGCTCTTTTGTTATACTTTGGTTTGAAAATTCATCACATACAATATAAATTTCCCCTGTTATATCTACGTATAAGATTTCCCTGTTTTCATCTATAGGAATTGCTTTCATCTCTTGGAATGCCATTTTTCTGGCTTTTTTTAAATCTTTTTGACTCCTGACATCTTTTATGTATTTAAGGGCTTTTTTATAATGTTTTTCGGATTCACCCGGATTTATTTCACGAGCTTGGTAATAGAAAAGGAGTTTTTCCAAATCATCAAGTAAAAATATCATCTTAATCATCCCGATAATTGCTCTTGCGAACATTATAGGATGGTTGCCGCCGGTTAATTCTTTTAAAAAACGAAAAAGACCTTTTATTCCGTCATACAACTGTAATTCAATATAATTTGCTTCATAACCTAAATCGGTCAGGGCGTTTTTTATGCATTTACCATATTCACCTAGTCTGCAAATACCAGGAGAAGAAATCATTCCTACAAAATCGGCGCCTCCTTCAATTGCCTCTATAAAGTTTCCAAGTATCAATTTATATGGCAGGCAGATTGCCTCCGGAGAATGCTTTGTTCCCAAGGACAAAGTTTTTTTACTGGTGTATGGAGGAACATACGGTTCTATATTGCATTTTCTAAGCGCATATGCCCACGCATAAGATATTGTCCCCATATGTGGAAACGCTACTTTGATATTCTTTTTATTTTCTTTGTTTGACATTCTTTATTCCTTAAAATTTAAATCCGGATAACGTGCGGCTTTGACTTCATCAACCTTTTTCACCGGGGTAGAGTGCGGGGCACTCTTAACTATTTCAGAATTATTTTTTGATTCTTCCGATATTTTAATCATCACATTTATAAAATCATCTAATCTTTCTCTCGATTCCGTTTCCGTAGGTTCAATCATCATTGCCTCGTGAACAATTAATGGAAAATAAACTGTTGGCGGATGATATTTAAAATCCATCAACCTTTTAGCTATATTCAACGTGGAAACCCCATATTCTTTGTGGTGTCTTTCGCCGGATAAAACAAATTCATGCATACATTGTTCGTCGTAAGGCAGTTCGTAATAATCTCTTAATTTCTCTTTCATATAATTTGCATTTAAAACTGCGTCAGCACTGACACGTTTTAAATCTCTACCCATCATCAAAATATACGCATATGCCCTGACAAAAATTCCAAAACTTCCTGCATATGCTCTGACTTTACCAATTGTATGTTTAAGATTATAATTTCTGTAATATTTTTCACCGTCAAAATCAATAATAGGTACCGGTAAATATTCAAATAATTCCTCTCTCACACAAACAGGACCGGCCCCAGGGCCTCCACCTGCATGAGGAGTTGAAAATGTTTTGTGAAGATTTACATGCACGACATCAAATCCCATCAAATAAGGATTTGTCCAACCCATAATCGCGTTTAAATTAGCACCGTCATAATATAATAATGAACCGTTTTCATGCATCAATTTCGAGATTTCAAGTACATTTTCTTCAAAAAGTCCTAATGTATTAGGATTTGTCATCATAATTGCAGCAACATCAGGTGTCAACACCTCTTTTAAAGAATCAATATCAACCTGACCCTTATCATTTGATTTAACGGAAACGACCTCAAAACCGCACATATTTGCACTTGCCGGATTGGTTCCATGTGCAGAGTCAGGAATTATTACTTTTTTTCTGTTATCACCTTTTACTTCAAAATATTTTTTTATAACCATCATTCCGGTTAATTCACCGTGAGCTCCGGCGGCCGGCTGTAAAGATACTGATTGCATACCCGTTATTTTCTTTAAAGCCTCTTGGAGTTTAAACATCAACTCCAAACACCCTTGTGCATCTTCATCTGCTGTTGACGGGTGAAGATTAAAACCGTCAAGGCCGGCCAAAAGTTCATTAACCTTTGGGTTGTATTTCATTGTGCATGAACCTAGCGGGTAAAATCCCTTCTCAATACAAAAATTTTTATCTGACAACTCTTTATAATGCCTCAAAAGTTCCACTTCTGAGATCTCAGGTAAACCTACAGGATCTTTACGCAAAAACCTTTTATCAATAAAATCAAGGTTGATTTCTTCATCGGTAAAAGTTATCCCTTCTATGTCTTGACTTTTTTCAAATATATTTTTCATAAAGTTAAATAATCCCCTGTCTTCTAAGATCTTTTTTAACTTTGTCCAGACCTGCCTGAATTATCCTGGAAATTCTGGATTGAGAAATATTGCATTCTTCTGCAAGTTCTCTCAACTTTTTATCTTTAAAAAACTTTTCTTCAATTAATTCACGTTCTCTCTGCGGCAGTTTTTTTATTGATTGTAAAATTTCACTTTTAAGTTCGGAAAACTCTATATTTTCCTCCGGAGTTTTGTCCTCAGATTTTATTTGAGTTGGAACTTCTGCTTCCTGCATATCTTCTATAGAAAGAATTGTTTTGTATACCTCACATCTCAGATCTGTTTCATTTTGAAATGATTCAGCCTGACGTCTCTGTTTAAGTGTATACCACTTATAGCGACGGCGAACTTCGTTTCTTATTGCCCATTTTATAGCTGTTGACAAGTATGTGCTGTTAAATTTATCCGGAGAATTATTTTTAAATAATATATAAAGTGCATGATTACCTATATTAATCAACTCCGGCAATTCAATCAGATGTGATGTCGAAAATTTTTGGTATTCAACTTTGGCAATCGTTTCGATTAAATTTTTGTATTCTCTAAGATTAATCTTTTGACTTTGTGTCATTACTATAACATTTCCTAATCACATGTAAAATCTTACACTTTCATAGTATCAGAAAAATGAACAGATGACCAGATAATGTAATTTTGCTTAACATAATTTATCCTTTTAGAAGATATTTTTAAGGAGAGTGAAATGAGAATACTATTTTGTACAGATGGTTCGTCAATAAGTTATAATGCGTTAGAAAATTTTGCACTATGGGTTTCTTCAAGAGAAGTGATTGTTGATGTTATTAGTGCAATTGATTTGAGCATACTCCCGGGAGAATTCAATGTTGAGGAGGAGAATTTTATGGAATCTTGTGCAAATGCGGCATCGGGAATCTTGAATAATGCCGCGGAAGATATCCAAAATTTAGGCATGATTTGTGGTGACAAAATAAAAATTTGCGGCTCTGCCGTAGATTCTATATTGGAGCAAATTGATAAAAATCATTATGACGTTATACTTATGGGGTCTCACGGAAGAAAAGGTATTCAGAAATGGCTCGGTTCGGTATCTCAGGATGTTATTTCAGAAAGTAACCGAAGCACATATATTTCAAAATATAAAAATAAGGGTAAGCGGGTTCTTTTTCCTCTTGACGGATCTCAACAGGCTTTTGATGGGGCAGAACTTATCATGAAATATTGCAACCTTTCGGATAAAGAAATATCTGCTTGTATAGTAAATGAACCCCCTGATATTTTACTATTTCAAGGTAATATGGATAAAAATTGGCAAGAAGAAATTGAGCGTAATCAACAAGTTTATGCCGCAAGTGTCTTAAATCGGTTTGCCTCTTTGCTCGAAAAGTATGGTTTAAACTTGGGAGAAAGTACCGTTTTGAAAGGTAATGTATCACAAAAAATCATCGATTATATTGCAAAAAATAAAATTGACCTTGTTTGTATGACAAATAGAAATTTGACCAAGGTTCAAAAATTTATTTTAGGTTCAACATCAAAACGAGTTCTTTCAAACACCCAGGCGGATGTGCTGATTGTTAAAATGAAATACCAATAACTAATTAAGGGTATTTTCCAATAGTAAATGTAACAAAACAATGACTTTTTTGAAATAATCATTAAAAATCATATAGATAAAAGGATTGAAATTTTAAATTTCACTCATTTATCTGTATGATTTTGAACTTAACAATATATACTAAATGTTCAAAATGAGGTAGAATCAGAATTAAGAAAGGTAGGCTTCAGGAAGATGTCATTCAAGACGAATATGTATCCGCACTATGATTTAGCCGGAAGCATACAAAAAACCAGGCTTGATACGGGAATCGGTTCCCTGTCTCAAATGAGACTTGGTGCAATTAATGAAGGTTCAAATGTAAGTTTTTCGGAAGTTATGTCGGGACTTGTTGACAATTTAAATACCCAATTGAACGAGCCGGATAATTTACTAAAAGACTTGATGTCAGGAAACAAAAATGTTGATATACACGATATTGCAACTGCTATGGCAAAATCCGAAATCAGCATTAATGTTGCAACGCAGGTAACAGGAAAAGTTATTCAAGCGTACGACAGAATTATGCAAATAAACGTATAATAAACCTTTCTAAAAAACTAATAAGACTTGAGGAAAAAAGACATGGATTTTCAAAAACTACTGGAGAATAAACCTTTACTATATGCCATCATAGGTGGTGCAATAGGTCTCGTATTGTTAATGACAATACTTGGAGCAACATTAAGTAAGGGTAAATCCTCGGATGGTATGAAAAATGTCAGTGAACAACCTATTCAACTTGATATAGATTTGTTAACTACTGATAACTTAGGAAAAGCTCTCGAAATACAAGCTCTTTTGGCAAAAAAAGGTATTGCCGTAAGCCGTAAAGTAGACGGTACAAAATCAGTTCTTTATCTAAAGAAGGGTGATTGTACAACAGGCCTGAAAAAATGCACTACTGAACAACGTGACTTGGCGGTCATTGCCATTGTTGAAAGCGGACTTTTTGATGAAAATGTAGGGTTGGAAGTTTTCGACAAGGGAGATTTTACTTCTACAAAAGAAGATAAAAAAATTCGTCTTACCCGTGCTGTGAATGGGGAGCTTTCAAGACTTATCAGAAAAATAAGTAATGTCGATACTGCATCGGTATTTATATCAATTCCTGAACAATCAATGTTTTCTTCAATGCAAAAAGCTGTCACTGCAACAGTTCAGATTGCAACTAAAGACGGAGAAAGACTTGATCAAAACAAGGTTAAGGCGATCACAAATCTTCTTTTAGGCAGTGTTAGCGGGCTTTCTGCAGAGAACATTTCCATTACAGATACTAACGGAAATGTCTATCACAGTATAATGAACGCAAGTGATGAGATGATAGCTCGATTAGAAGAAAATGATAGATATATGCAAAAAAAAGTTGCAATGCAATTAGACAGCCTTGTAGGAAAGGGAAATTACGTTGCAACTGTAAGTACGTTTGTAAGACAGGCACCTGTTGAAAGATATACAATAGAGTATAATCCTGATAAAAAAGCTGAAGTTAGTGAACAATCCTTTAGAGAAGGTTTGGGCGATCAAACATCAGATTCAAGCAGAGGTAGCGGGGCAGTGAGTGTTTACCTTCCTAACGGATTGAATGCTGCGAATTCTAATTCATCCTCAAATCAAAACAGAAACTACTCAAGAACCGCAAGTGAAATACAATATGGCGTATCTAAAACTCAAACTAATGAATATATATCTGCAGGTGTCGTAGAAGATATTTCTATTGCAGTAACATTGGATAGAAACGCCCTACCGACAAACGTTACTTTAACTGAATTGAAAGAATTAATCGCAAAAGCTGCAAATCCAAAAGTTTCTGCAGACAGCGTATCAATTGCATTCAAAGATACAACTGAACCAAACCTTATGGATGATAAACCGTCTAACTTACCAAAACCTGATGAAACCGGAAATCCTTGGTGGTTAACGATTGCACTTTCGGGCGTTGGTATCCTTCTGTTATTAAAAATTGTATCTGACAAGGTTCGTCGTTCAACTGCAATCAATAGGCAAGAAATTGAGTTAATCAGACAGCAAAATGAAGAACAAAATATGCAATTGGATAGTATTCATCAGCAAACCGCTGAACTTGCTAACCGACAATCAGAATTGGCACAAGGTTTGATTGATCAGCAAAATAGAACTGTAGCTATTCCGCAGCAACAAAACCCGGAAATACTCGTAAACGCTCTTAATAATCTTTCAAACGAACTTTCTAATAACGACGAAGACAATTCTGATAAAATAAAAAGTTGGATTGAAGAAGTATAAGAGGGAAATAAAGAAAAATGACGGCACCAGGATTTGATTATCAAGCATTTGTTCAAAATCTTACTCAGCAGGCGCAAGAAATTGTACCTAACGATTTTGATAACAACCAAAAACAATATGTTGTGAATACACTGTTTAACTTTTCGACTGTTGCCGGCCAAGCTCTTGCGGAGGACCCATCTCTTAATTTTTCAGCCGAACAGGCACAGATGATTACTCAAATTATTGCGGAATGGTCATTCCACAAGTCCGTAGATCTTATTCGTTCAGGAATTCCTCAACAGTATTGGGATCCGGTTATGCAAAAGATTGCCTATGTTATTTTTGAGATGGCCAAACAAACCTTTTCGCAAAATCTTCCCCAGGACCAGATTCTTGATATTATTCAGCACCACGTTGATAAAACTTATAAAGAATGTATTGAAGAATTAAAACAAAAAAATCTTATTACAAGTGAACTTGCAGATGTTGCTGAACATCAATCTAATATTGATCAGATGATGGAAGCCGCAGCCGAGGAAGAACCTAAAGAGAACGCTTCTCAAGATGATTTTTCACAAAGTGAAATCCCGGCTAAACCTAATATAAATCCGTCAATACCGCAATCCCAACCCTTGGGATCTGATGGTAAAGTATTTAAGTTGGCAACTCTTGCACTTTTGTTTAAAAGGATGAAACAAGATAAGGTACAATCAATACTGGATAAATTCAATCCTGACGATGCTAATTCTGTAATAAAATTTATGAAAATGCCGGATTTGGAAAACAAAGTTGATACAAACGTTACACTAAGGTGCCTTCAAGAGATAAAAACAAATCTGCCAAAGCAAAATACTGATACAACTCCTGCAAAACTTATAAATCGAATTCAAGGAATTGCGAATAGGACAACTCGTTTGCACTTGGAAGAAATTCTTGAAAATGAACGCCCTAAGGTTAAAAGGTTTATTTTTAACGCTATAGAAGGTGATTTCTATCCGATTTCACCAAAAATTGCAAACATTATTGCCCATCATGTGGAACTTAGTGTATAATATAATTAATCATGATTATTAAAAAGAATATTAATAAAAAAGAAGTCTCAAAGGAAGTACAACAAAAACAATCCCAAAAGGAAGAAGATGTTTCTCAAAAAAAAGGCGAAGCATCAGTTTCACAAGTGGATTCTATAGACTTATTCAACCTTGATAATATTGATTTTAAACAGCGAGAAGAAAGACGTACCGGCGACAGAAGGCGAGGTTTTAGACGTCTGGATGATAGAGGTTTAATTTCACGAGCAAGAGAAGAAGCGCTTGCTATTCGTGAATCTGCTGCAAAAGAAGGTTATCAACAGGGGCTCGAAATGGCAAAAGCTGATATTGAGGATCTTAAAATATCTATAATTGAATTTATGAATGCAAAACAAAAAGTTTTTGATAAAATTATCCCCAATGTTCTTGAAATAAGTGTTGATATTGCAAAAAAAATAATTAAAGATGAAATAACAGAAAATCCGGAAGTTATCATCACAAATATAGCGGATATTCTAAAAAATTATTCAAAAGATGAAAGCAGAGTTGTAATAAAAGTAAATCCTGCTCAGGTCGACCTTTTGAAGCAAGAGATACCGAATGTTTTGAACACAATAGGATCAGATTCTTCGGTGAAGGTGGTAGCTGACGAAACTATTATGGAAGGCGGATGTATTGTAACAACAGAAAACGGAGTTATTGATGCAACAATAGAAACGCAATTATCCATAATTAGTGAAGCTTTGAAAGAGGTATAATGGCACAAGGAGCTGAAGGCGGAGGAGGAGGAGTTAATTTAAGTGAAATAGCAACCGCGCTATTTGTCTTAACTCTAATTGTCCTTTTATTATGTGAACTTCCAAATTGGGTTATAAACGTAAGCATATGTTTTAATATTACACTCGGTGTTATATTGCTTATGATATCTTTGTATGTAAAAAAGACCTTGGAACTTGCCTCTTTTCCATCAATTCTTCTTATTGGTACAATGTTTAGGCTTGTATTGTCAATTGCTTCAACGAGGTTAATTTTGTCTAAAGGGGAAGCCGGAGAGGTTATTCATGCATTCGGAACTTTCGTAACCGGTGGAAATATGATTGTCGGCGGCGTAATTTTCTTAATTATTACGGTCGTACAGTTTATGGTTATTACAAAAGGCGCAGAACGTATAGCTGAAGTATCTGCTCGTTTTGCTTTAGATGCTATGCCGGGAAAACAAATGACAATTGATGCCGATTTTAATGCAGGTTTAATTTCTCCTGAAGAAGCTACTAAAAAGCGTGAAGATCTGCAAAGGGAATCAAATCTTTTTGGTAGTATGGATGGTGCGATGAAGTTCGTAAAGGGAGATACCATAGCAGGTATAATTATTGTTTTGATTAATATTATTGGCGGGTTATGTATTGGATGCCTTATGAACCAGATGCCGGTTGCTGACGCGGTATCAAAATACACGGTCCTGACGATAGGTGATGGTCTTGCTTCCCAAGTTCCTTCGTTACTGATGTCAATTGCCGCAGGTATATTTATGACTCGTTCTTCAGCTGCGGATTCTCTTGGTATTGATGTAATTTCACAGGTAACAGGCAAACCTAATGCGCTGTTTTTAGCTGCAGGTTTTCTATTGTTCCTTTCGTTTACAGCACCAATTACCGGATTACCATTCTTTCCTTTCTTAATTTTCGCGATAGTTCTTGGAGTTGCAGGGTTCTCTCAATTGATTAATGCCGATGTCCAATCTCAATTGAGCCAATTGGAAGGGGTACGTCAGAACATGCAAGATCTTGTTAACCCGAACAGAATGTATGAGCGACTGGGTGTCGATGTTTTGAGCTTGCAAGTCGGGTCAAATTTGCTTGTTATTGCGGATCCGGATCAGGAAGGTCAATTACTTGCTAAAATTGCGGCTTTACGTCAGAGGATAACAGACGAACTCGGTTATATTATTCCAAATATAAGAATTATGGATTCATCCGCGTTAGATGCGAATGAATATATGATATCAATTCGTGGTAATACTGTTGCTACCGGATATGTTTATCCGGGAAAATTTATGGTCATTGCTGACCAATGGGATGCAACAGGCAAAGAGGTCCCTCAAGATGCGATAATCGGTATAGATCCAACTTATCAAACTCAAGCTTATTGGATAGGTCCGGAAGATGCACGTGCCTCAAGAACAGTTACGGCGGTTGATCCTACAGATGTTATCGTTACCCATCTGCAAGAGTGTGTGAGGAAGCATGTTGATGAGGTTATGACAAAAACAGATGTTCTAAAATTGATGGAACTTGTTCGTTCTCAAGATCCGACTCTTGTCAACGACCTTGTACCTACGATTATTTCAACAAGTGATTTGAGAAAAATTTTTGTTAACCTTATAAGAGAAAAAGTTTCTATAAAGGATATTATATTCATATTTGAAAGACTGTGTGATTATGCAAGATTTTCAAAAGAACCGGATATTTTATCAGAAAGACTTCGCGCTGCTTTGGGCCGGCAAATATGCCTTGCAAACGTTAAAGATGACAATGTTTTGTATGCGCTGACACTGTCACCAGAGTGGGAAAAAACGCTTGACGACAGTTGTCAAAGAACGGAACTTGGTACGATGTTTTTGCTTAATCCTATGCAAGTTCAAGAACTTATAGAATCAACAGCCACAACACTAATGCGAGCACATCAGGCTTGTGGTGAACAACCGGTTGTTTTATGTTCTCCAAGGATAAGACTACCGCTTTTCCAACTTCTTGAACGCCATATTCCAACTATTGTTGTAATTTCTTATTCGGAACTTATCACGGATATAAAAGTTGAGGCCGTTGATACTGTTGGTGAAGCCTATGCTGAATAATTTTATTAAAACCCTTATTATTTTACCTATTAAATTATATCAGCAATTTTCAAAATTAACTCCTCCGGTTTGCAGGTTCACCCCAACGTGCTCCGAATATATGATTCAGGCAATAGAAAAATACGGGGTAATAAAAGGCGGTTGGCTCGGAATAAAGAGAATTTTTCGGTGCCACCCGGGAAATCCCGGTGGGTACGACCCCGTTCCTTAATTATTTGAACACTATAGCGTCGTAAATTTTATCTATTTTATCTTGCATATCTGAAAATTGTTCTTTTAAATCCTTGAAACTGTTTAGTGTTACAAAGCGATTTTGAATGTCGTTTAATATTTCACGATGTTTTTTCTCAAGCTGTTCGGGGGTAACAAATACTCTTTGTTGAATAAAAAATATCATAACAACAATTAAAATAGGTGAATAGTCTAAAAAGTGTTCCATTTTTTCTCCTTTTGGTGATTAAAATTATAAAATTGCAGAATAAGTTGATATAGAGTGATTTTAGAGGAATATCCATTGCGAAATGTAACAATTTCTTAATAAAGGGTTGACCCGCGGGGGGGGGGGGGTGGTGACGTATAATAGAGGTAGGTCCGCCACGCAGGGCGGGGAATTCGAGGATTTCAAATAGTTGAAAAATGAGGTTAAAATGACGGGATAATTGATTGAAATAAGTTGATAAAAGGCCATAAGGCATTAGGGCAATAAGAGGGGAATGTCCCTTATCCTTGCCACGGTGTGTCATTCTATGCAAATAAATTAAGCAAAATTTCGCCAAAACACAATCACAATTTTATCGGCCAGTAAAAATCAACCAGGTACGATGCTGCATCAAGCGGGTGCATCAAAAATTTCTTTTCCTTATTTTGTTTGATTTGCTGATAGCTCGGTAAATCAATCTTCGAGGTGCCTTCTATATAACACAAATTGTAAATATTATATAAAAGTTTTTCACATTTTTTGTCAATAAAAATATTAGATTCACCATCGGCATTTTTAATTTTCGCATTAAAGGCTGCTATTCGGTTTTTTATAGGCGGGTTAAAAGGTTTTATTTGGATTTCCGCATCATAACCATATTCGAGCAATTTTTTCTTTATAATAACATAATTTGTGTACTCACTCATGCAAGAACGATTGTCTCCTGAGGCATCACCGTTTATGATAATTTTACCTTTGTGGGCCGGGTATCGCCGGAGAAATTCTTCACAAGCTCGTGATGTCGTCGTATTTTCCATGGCAATTTCGTCAAAGTAAAATACTTTATCTTCGCTTTTATGCGCAAAAATCCAGCACATAGGATCAACGTTAAAATCGCAGGTTATATGCAAATCAAATAGAGGATTGTATTTTATGTCCAGAATATTTTTGTCTGAAAAATCCTTTATAACAAGCCCTTTATCGTAAGTCCCATTTTGAGCTAAAACATAAACACGATAGTATTCTTCGTCATATAATTTTTTCAATTCATCACAATAATCTTTTGGTAAGTAAATGTTTTGGGTCGTTGGAGCGGAAATTAGCCGGTAATTGGGTGGCGGATTATTAACAAAAGTCTCATAAATCCATCCCCTATTAAATTCCGGGTTGGTATGTGCAAAAATTCTATATGTAAAATTTTTCCACTCTTTTCTTATTCTCTGCCGCATACGGCTCAAAAGCATTTTGAAAGTTTCATATGGAACTTCGGACATCTCCTCAATTTCTACAAACCCAAGATTTAGTGATTTCAATTTGTTAGGTTCATCAAAATGACGAAAAAGAATCTCAGATCCGTTTTTAAACGTAATTTTTTGCAGAGTTGACGACCACTCGTAATCTTCATCGGCCACAAACCCCATATTATCAAAATGTTCAAAATAAGTTTGTAGGGTTGTATCTCTAACTAGGGTGTAGGTTTGTGCGCCTACAAGTCCGCGAATTTTTGGGAATTTCAGTGCCAGTAATATTCCCAACAAAGAGCCTGAAAATGTCTTTCCGCTACCATAACCGCCTTGATACACGGCTACATCCAGTGAATAATTGTGAGGAATTTCTAAAAATTCTTTTTGTGATTTAAGTAATTTATATTTCATAATTAATTCAGTTTCTGATTTGTCGAGTTTTGGCCCGTCATTGACGGGCCAAAATGACTGATGAATAAGATATTTTGTACTAATTGAACTTTAACTTTGTGTATTTTCATTTGTTACTTTTGGATCTTCTACATTCTCCTTTTGAACAATAAAATTATTTACGTTTTCTATCCCGTATTGTTCAAGTGCGTATTTAAAACATTCCATCCAGTCAATATTTTCCGCAACAGAAGGGAGTTCGACAAATGAACGAATAATGTCAAAAAGTTCTTTCATTATTGCTTTTCTTGAAATACTGGCTTTTCTGTCTCCGTACCTGTATATGTAGTCAGAATTTCTTATTACGTCTGTTATTTCAACATAAACAGGTGTGCCATTTTCATATGCCATAATGAATTCTGATCCTATCTTGAAGTCAGAAATTATTTCTGCAGTTTTTTCTACAATAGGTATAATTATTTTCTTACTGATATTATCAAGCAGCATATTTAATCTTGCTTCTTGACCGCTTGCTGAATAGTTTAATTCGGTTGCGGTACGCTCATAAGATTGAATGTTCCCGGCCATATTTTTGAAAATACCGGTTGCACTTTCGATAGTCGATTTGAAATAGTTTAAGAAATCCCAACCTACCATTGCTTTATCAAAATTCAAAGGAGTTGGAGCCTGAGGCATAAGAGCAGAATCGTATTCTATAATTTTTCCGGGTTTTACAAGTTGTTCACCTTTAAAACATCCTTTTGGCGCGAGATATGGCGGGTTCATCATCAACGCAAGTGCATCTATTTGCTTATTCAAAATAGTTGATGAAAGATTGTTTAATATAAGTGCAACTCTCAAAGGTGAAATTCCGCGTTTTGTTGACGGATTTTCAATTATGTTTGCGTGGATAAAAGGGTTTATTACATAAGGGTTTTCTTCTAAACGAATGATTTCTTTTCTTCCCGCAAATACGACAAGACGGTTTTTCAATAAGGTTCCGTCTGAAAGTTCAATATCTCCCCAAAATTCAATTACTTCAATTTTTCCGTTGTTGTCTTTTAATTTGTTATTAGCCACCACTCCTTTCAAGGTTTCCAATTTTTCTTGTGTAAGCATATTATTAGCTTTGTCAGATATAATATCATCTATTGTTAAGTAGGTTCTGTAAAATTTTTTACAGCTGTCCCAAGAATCGAAATTATCTTTGTCAAAAACAAAATTCTCTGGAGAAATGAATCTGACTTTAGGGTTGTCATAAACAACCTTTTCTTCAATAACAAAGTTTGTGTCTGGATAAAGAATTTGTTCACGAGTTGTTTTTGCTCGACGTTTCTGCTTAACTTTTGTTTCCCAACCTACAAAAAGTGTAGCTTCGCCGGTCTCTACAACACCTGTTAAAACTTTATCAAGCTCACTTTCAAGATCCATTTTCTCAAAAAGATCAACCAGCATAGCTTTTTGCCTGTTTGCATATTCTTGGGATTCCTTCGTTGCACCTGAGACATCAAACATTGCCTCAGGGTTCGAATATAAATTTTCTGACAAATGCGACTTTAATGTTTGGGAAAGCTCATAAATTTCAGGAAGTTCAATACCGCTTTTCCAACCGTCACGGCCTGGCAGATTGGTATTATAAATTGCATCTTGGATAATTTTGATATCGTTTAACTGTGATACCCTATCATCATTAAATTTGTCGAACATTTTGGTAAGTTGGGAAACAAGAGTTGTTTCCTCCAGGGTGTTCAATTTTGTTGTTGAATTTGTGATTTCAATTTTCATAGTTTTTCCTTTCTTTATTTGTAAACTGTAATTTGCCACATGAAAATGAGGCTGATGAATTGGCATTTAATTCACCGGCCATCCTGTTTATTTTTTAAGAATTTATGTTAACCTTTAATTTACTATTTTCTTATTTACTTCTGTAATAACCTTTGACTTCAGTCCCCTCTGATCGCGTGTAGGAATGTACATAAATTACACCATCACCAGTTGTCGCAGCATGTTTAAGCTCGCGTTCTCTTGGAATTCCTATAGAAGAATTCATCTGAGCAAAAATCTCTTTTTCTTTAGAATTATATTCATCAGGTTTCATTGAACCTATTTCTTCACGGGTAAAAATTTTATTATCACCGGAAATCGGATTTGTATAATTGCCAAAATTTTTTGATTCTTGCTCCTTTGGAACAATTTGACCTTCTTTTAACTGTTTGAATATTTCATCTTCATTTAATAAAAATTCCTCTGTTGTCATATTCCCAATTTCATCAACGGTGAAGGGAAAATTTGTATTTTCTACAGAAGAAGCTTCTCCTGTTGTAATGTTGGATTTGTTTAACAGATATTGATATTTGTTTTTTTTATTTTTCATATCAGTGCTATTAGTATTGTCAATTTTTTTTAATACTCCTTTATAATCTTTATCGAAAGGGGTAATATTATTGCTATAGGGCGGTATATAGATTCTTTGATTTACTATTTCATTCATATTAGACTCTACATCATTTAATCGATTTATCCATCCATCTTGAAATACCTTCTGTGAAGGATCTTTTTTAATTATATCACTATAATATAGCCTTCTATTCTCTAAAAAATCATAAATATTTCCGCCAGATTGTTCAAACAACTTTTTTGCAGTACTTGGACCGCTATTAACTGCGGTGTCAAATAAAATGTATCCTTCACGTAAATCTTCCTTGTTGGAGGCTCCGGAAGGTTTCCAAAATTCTTCGTAGTACAATTTTTTTGCTTCATCTTTTGTTAAGTTTTTAACATCATTTTCACTTAACCCATTCTTTTTCCTCCAGGAATTATATGTTGATTGTGTAACACCATAATTAGTGCTGCCACCTTTATCATATTTATTATTACTATAACCACCTTCTGAATTAAAAATATAATTTATTACAGTTTCAAATTTTTCATCAAATTTCATGTGTTTACTCCTATATAACTACTACAAAACTAATAATTATTACAGGTAAAACTTAATTTTTTGATAAGAAAAAATACAAAGCTTCTAATTCTTGAGAGCGTATTTTCAGTATATTAGCTTTAGATGCATCTGTAATATTTCTGTGTATTGTGCCTTCTTTTTTTCCCAGGGTTTTGTCAAGTAATATCCACTGAACATTCTTATACTCCAACCATTTTTTTTGGCTTTGATTTAACAGTAGATATTGGTCATAATCTAATATATTTTTTAAATATAAAATATACTGTTCAATCTTAAGGTTCCAATCATTGTAAGAATTTTGAACACATTTGCTCATAGCAGTTGTGGAATAATCTTTTTCAATGCATTTTTTAACTTTGACTTCAATAAGATCTATTTCTGAAACGCTATTAGTATCTTTTGTCTTATTATTTAATTCTGTTATAATATTTTCTAATTGTTTAATTTGATGTTTGCATTTAATTAAATTAATTGTATTTAAAGATAATAGAAAACATAGAAATATAAAGATAGTATAAATAAAAATTTTATTCATAGACTCATTTTACCTGTAAATAAAAAATTTTCAATTACATAATAAAGCTCCTTTCTTAGTTTATAAATATTTTATTTACTTCTGTAATAACCTTTGACTTCAGTCCCATCTGATCGCGTGTAGGAATGTACATAAATTACACCATATGATAAATGTTTCTTGACATAATTTGCATTTCATTTTCACGTTCATAATTTTTTTGTTTCATAAAATTTTTCCTTTCTTTTTATTATTAAATATTATGAATGGGTGATGCGAATAGGAATATTTATTTGCAGTTAATATTTTTGTTTAATAGTCCGTAAATCTCAACATCTTGAGGAATTGCGTTTTTTATGGTTTCTGATTTAAAAAACCCTTCTTTTTCAAAACCGCAATAATTCAAAATACTCCTGACTCTGTTATTTTCAGGGTAAATACAGGCTTTTAGTTTGTGCAAATTAAGGTTTTCAAAGCATAGAGAAATAAATTCGTCAGCAACTTTTCTGGTAAACTGCCCCCAAAATTTTTTATCCAAGCATACTGTTAACTCTGCGCAGTGTATGTAATCTTTGGAACCTATAAGTTCATCAAGATAAATGAAGCCTGCATAGCTTTCGTCGGCAAGTATAACCCAAAATAGAGGGGATCTTTCCAAGATAAATGTATAAATATAATTTATTCCAAATTGATTTTTTGAAAAGTCATCCCCCAAAAACTTTCTGTAGCGAATGTATAATAATAATATTTTGGGGAAATATAAATGTATATTTTGTCTTGTTATTGATAAAAATTTTGGGCTCATCATCGTTCTAACACGATCTTTTCAAATGAAATAAAGTTTCCGTCTGATTCAAATACAGAAAGTTCACCTTTTAGTATTTGTTCTCTCAAATCGTCACGCAAACCTAAAAATCCGTCGGCTTGAATCCCCGTAATAAATGATTCAACTTTAGTTTTTCGATTAAAAATTTTAAATATGGAATCTTTTGAAAATATCTTTTCTGCGGGAACATTGCTAATGTTTCGTTCTTCAAAAAATTCCGGCTTCTTTTGTGAATTTTTAATTTCTTCTTCCAACTCCTTTTGCATTTTCATTTTAATAAGTTCGTCAAGAGATTTTCCTGAAAGAAGAACTTCTTCAATGTTGTTTTCTGTGTTTTTCATAATTTTTCCTTTCTTATAATTAAAGTATTGCTAAGCTGAATTTAAGTAAATATTATTCAGTCAACGTTTATGCTTATCCAAATAAACTTATATTTTATCTTCATCAAGGTTTTCGATAGTGATTATACGCGGCAAGTTACTTTCTAAATCCTGTTTAGACGAAATGTCCAAATATTTTGCAAGACTTTCAAGGGCTTTCAATCCTGCTGATGTATCACGAAGTTTCTTTTTTCCGGTATAGTTACCGTCTTTATCAAGAATATCTTCGACTTCAAGCGAAAATTCCGCAATCTGTAAGAGTTTTTTAACTACGTAACCTTTCTGAATTCTCAAAGATTTAATCTGAAAATCCATTTCATTTTTTATTTCCTTGATAATTTTTGGATTAGCAAGAAGTCTGCGTGCAAAGCCGGCTTTATCCTTTATTTTGTAACCGGCTTTTTCAACAGACAACGAACCGTCAAGTGTTTTTACATATTCTTGTATAAAAATTTTTTGTTGAGGGGTAATATTTTTCATTGTTCTTATTTGTAAATAATTATTTATTAAGCTTTGTTAAAAGTTGTACATTATTGAATTTGCATGTATAATGAACATGCTATTTATATTTCGGCTAGTGTAAATCTAAACAGGGGGAGATGAAAACTTCCTGTTTTTTTTGCCTTAAATTGAATGTTAATTACGCGAGAGCTTTACATGAGGGGTATCATTTGCAGAAGGAGATGAGTCTGCAACCAGATTTGCTAAAGCGGTTTTATACATGGATAGCCAGTAGTTGAATCGTATATGTTGAGGGTTACCCTTTAGGCGCATACATGTTCCATATACAAGTATTGGCTCAGCAAAAGGATCTGGAATGAGAGTTTCATCGTCAAAGAATTCCAGTGAAGATTTTTCAATACCGTTATTATTTTTAGTTGAATTCAATGTGTAGTATACGATTTCAATTAGTTTATCTTCCCTAAATTGAGGTAAAAGAATTTTATCGTTAAAAATTGTATAAGTGAGAGGTTTCTGTTCATTTGTGAAAAATTTTTCAAAATTATCATCGTATAGATATTTTTGATTATCAATAGTCAGGTATAAAATTTTTCCAAAAATGGGGTTTTCAATATCTCCGGTATTTGCCGGCAGAGAAACAGTTTTTGTTCTTAAGAGAAAATTCCATTTAAAAGAAGAACATATTTCAGAATTAATAACGTTTATTATATTTTTAATTTTTATATGTTCATTCTTAACAAGTTCAGAAAAAGAGTTAACGGACTTATAGTTTAATTCAGTAAGACATTTGTTAATAATATTTAAGTAGTTCATAAAATTTCCTTTCTTATAAAAAACCGGCAAATCCGACGTAACGGATTTGCCGGTAAACGTGAGTTTATCTGGAATTACTTGATTTGCCCTTTTCGCAATTGATCCATTATGAGCTTTTCATTTTTTAGGAATTCGTCAGTTGACATTTTGCCAATGTCAGCGCGGGTAAAGAGCTTTTGATAAGGAGTTGATGAAGATGAGTTTTGGGCATTGGTATTCAATTTCATTTTTGCTTGAGAATTTTCTTTTTCAAGGTTCTCCCCAAGTTTAAGTTCATCCAGATAATTTTTAACTGCATTCTTTTCTAAAGATTCAATTAATTTTGTTATCTGTAAAATTTCGTCGTCATCAAAATCGGTATCCAGTCCTTTAAGATATTCCAAGACCTCCTGACGCCCATTTTTATTAAAGAAATCGGTATTATCAAGGGCAGTTCCAACCGAGAAATCCTGCAATAGTTTTCTAGTTTTTTCAATCGCATTGTTAGTAAGTTCCGCGACTTGATTTTCATTAATTTTCCCTTGGCGTAGTAAGTTTTCAATATTCGCGAATTCTTGAGCAAGAATTCTTTGAACAAGGGATCTTGATATAGTACCGTTTCCATCATTTATTATTTCATTGCCGGTTGGTATTGAAATATCTTGTGGACCTTGATTTGTGAAAGACGGCAAATCTGATTGTAATTGGTTTTGTTTTTCTGTGTTCATATTTAGCCTTCCTGTTTATATTTCTGTTTGGTTTTCATATATGCAACTGCAAATTCTACAGCATCATCAATAAAATGAGAGAGAAACAATTCAATAATTGGTTTAAACCAAGCTGCTACTGGTAAATTTGATATAATAAAATTAATTGCGGCAGTTTTCTTGGCCTTTCCGGATTGTGATTTCATTTCTTCTTCCATTTTTTCTACTGCGATTTTTGCAAGATTTTTAATCTGAGCTTTTATATAGAGCATAATTTCACCTCTAAAATCTATGCAGCAGATACAATCATTTTTGCAAGAGCGTTTGGTTGAACAGTTTTTGCACCGTATAAATATAAACCTCTGACCAAATCTGAGAAGCTATCTTTATCTCTTAATGTTTCAATTTTAGCCAATTGAGAGGCAAAAGTAATTGCATCATTAGTACCCGCGAGTACGTAATACTTGTTGTTGGTTGCAGTTAAGTTTGTGCTTACTAAAACATCCATTCCTGCAATTCTTCCGATGGCACCGTTTCTTAATGTTTCATCTGCAACATTGTGAGCACCAATAAATTCTGGGCTTTGCAACAAGTAAGATTCTACGGTAGGATTTATAACAACCCAAGGGTGACTTGTTGAAGATACCGCATTAGAATTTTTTAGAGCAAGAGCCAGTTGCACGAATTTTTCATAAATAGTGGTTTTGCTTAATGTAATAGGAGATGCCTCTGTTCCAACAGTATTTGCACTAACTACATTCGTGTGTTGTGATAACAAGTATGAATCTTGAACTTCTTCGATTGCTTTTTTTGCATTTGCAAGGTGAGCTTCCATAATATCGGTGTTAGCTTGAACTTTGGCAACATCATTAATTTTGAAGGCGAAAAATTTCTTTTGATCAATTACAAGTTCCATAGAAGTTGGTTCAAGTTCAGAATATGTAATAGCTGATGAACCTAAAGTTGAAACTGAAACTGCAGCGGGTGTAATAATTTTAACTTTGTCACCTTGATTTGCTATTTCACCTTCCCAATTCCTGTTAACACATTGGAGCATAACACATCCTTTTTCAAGCATGGCATTTAATTTGTTACTCCATACTTCCGGGATGAAAGCTGAATAAGAGTTTGTTGTTTCTTCTGACATAATTTTTCCTTTCTTTTACTTATACTGTCACTAATCGACATAATGTCGAATTATTCATCAAGATAAATTTCTCTAAATTGCAACCCAATAATAGAGCAAGATGAATTTAAATCACGTCCTTCAATACAAATCAAAACAGAGTAGTTTGAACCTGAAATTTCTGCTTTTTCCAGAACTTCTTTATTTACTGCCCATAAAGGAGTTCCGTCATTTTCAGAACCCCAAAAACATGGCAAATTATCAAAAGTATCATCATCTGAGGCAAAATATAGTTGATCTTTTTGGATTGAATATATTTCTTCCGAGTCTTCATAAAGTTGCCCATCGTAATCCTTGTATAGATACATCTTGAATTTATTATCATTTTCATCATCAATTAAGAAATAAAATTCATCAATTAATTTTCTCTTGTGAGGATTAATAAATGATAAAAATGGAGATTTCCACATAAATTGTATAGGTTGTCCATTAAACGTATTCCCCGTATCTTCTTGAAAAATATTACCCTCATCATCGCAAGTTAGTATTGAATCATCATATATGCAGGCTGACACAATGTTTTGCGGGATAATTCTTTTATACCAAGCATTATTAACATAATCAAAAATTAAAACTTTATTCAGGTAATCGTTAGCAGTATATGGAATGAAATACCAAATTTGATTTCTTTTTGCATAGTGTAAGCAAATTGAATATTGTATCTGTGAATGATTAAATTTGTCAAATTCCAGCTTTATATTTTCAGCAATATTACTTCCAAGGCGAATTTGATTAAGTTCTCCGATTTCCTCCAACGGAAAGATTCCGTGCCCAAGAAAGTACTGTTTATTTTGGACATTAACAATTGCATCGTTAGCAAAAGTTCCCGAATCAGCAAGTTGCTGAATTTTAAAATCTTCATGACTGGTACCTGACAACAGGTAAACGGAACTCTTTTTATATATTGCAAGGTAATCCCTATAAGGTTTGAGTGCAGTGATATAGTCAGTTTTGGTATAGAAATCTCTTATATACCCGGCATCATTTGCTTGAGTAAAGTCATCATAAGTTCCCAGTGCAGAATAGTATATAGTAGAATCTTTTGCAACCCAAACTCTGCCGCCAAAAACAGTAATTATACCGTTTGTAATTGTATTGTTATTTTCATCTTTTAAATTACAGTCTACAATATCGTAATTTTGATTATTTTTAATATAAAATAAACCGTCACTTTCCGACATAACGAGCAGTCCGTCAAGGAAACCAACCGTTCTTAAATGAACTCCGGTAATACGTTTAGAAAGTAGAGTCAGATTTTGAGTTATAGAATCGTGTATATATAGTTTACCGGAATAAGTTGAAATAAAAAGTTTTTTACTTTCCATTTTAGAAATTTCAGAAATACACGTAATTTTTTCATCATCCGGTATAGATAAGAAAACGATATTTCCACGTTGCTTTATAATACCTCTATTTTTATAGATTTCGATATTTTCGGAATCTGTCCAATAGAGTTTTTTTGTATAGCTTCCGAGTTCGGTTCTTGTAAGTGCTTGATTTATCCCTCCGGATAAATCGTAATAAGCTGTTTCCATAAATCCTCCTTTTAAATTTTATTTCTGTACCATTGAATTTTTGATCTAATAAAATTTCCAATCTCATTTTCCTTAACGAAGGGGTAAGGAGGGAGATAAATAATATCTATTTTCCCGGCACTAGTTGATTGGGGATGTTTTAGTCCGAATTCATAATGAGTTAAAACTGAATCAGGAGTAATTGGGATATTATATTTTTTCGAAAGTTTTGCACAAAAATCCATAGCCGCTTCAAACTGAATTTTACAAATAGGATAATGACCTACATTAAATCTGCTTTGAAACCCACTCATAGCGCAAAGAGCGACCCCTATTGCACCGGTATTTCCGCCACCGGTGTGGGCGGCATATTTACCCTTAATGCAGACTTCATTATTCTCAGGGGCGAAAATTCCATTATACACTTTACCATTTTTATCAATCATAAAGTGATAACACAATCTATCATGTGCGCAGGGATAATAACCTCCTGCACTCCAGTGTAGTATTATTTTTTTCATAAGAAACCTTTCAATTATTGATTTAAATTCATGCCTGATAAAACGTAAAAAATTACTGCTGCATTTACGCGATTACGTGCATTTAATTTTAAGATGCCTCTATCTATATAAGTTCTTACGGTACCATATGCGATATTTAATTTAATACCTATTTCTTTATCTGAATAGCCTAGTACCACTAAATTCCAGACAGCATGTTCTCTGACTGATAGTTTCATAATTTAATCCTTTTCGTATTCCAAAATTTTTCCTATATTTTCTACAATACAGGAAATGAAATTTACAAAGTTCATAATGTTTCCTGCGTTCAAGAAAAAAGGGGAATAAAATTCCCCTATAGGAAAATAGGATTAGTAATGATAATATGGGGGATAAATTAAAAAAGAAAGATTAACATTTCCCGATTTTTAAAGTTTTTAAATTGGAGTAACAACGTTTTTTAACTCCAAATTCGTTGTAATTTAGGTAGAACCTTCCAACTGGTACCTTGGAATAATCCTTGGGCTTTTCTTCATATAAGATAAATTTTTTAAGTTTATTAAAAAATTTTTTTCCTTTTGAATTGAATTTTTTAATAACGCTTAAATTATCATTATTATCAATTCTGGTCAGTTGAACACATAGATTGCCGCATACCGGACATTTACTCAAATAATCAATTTCGCAGACGACGAACTGTGCTTGAGGAATCAGACAATAAGTCCTGGTTCTCCTCAAGGCACCACAACAGTGTATAAAACCCATTTTAGATCTACTCCCGCCGATTACTCGGCACTGATACCTTCTCGGGTAGCAAACGGAATTTGCCATCAAAAGTTGTTTTAACTTTAGGTGTTTTTCACACCCGGGCTTGAACCTTAACTACATTTTTAGTATAACTTGTTTTTTAATCTTCACAAGTCCCCAAAAAAGAATACCTTAAATTGTGTAAGCATTTTCATGGATATTCTTATATAAAATTTATTTGTAGTAAAATATAA
Organism: uncultured bacterium; assembly: GCA_902796925.1. Taxonomy (GTDB): domain Bacteria; phylum Cyanobacteriota; class Vampirovibrionia; order Gastranaerophilales; family Gastranaerophilaceae; genus RUG14219. The sequence goes on from CADBQW010000052.1 coordinate 36,402, forward strand.
CTCAAGGAGTTATAATGCCTCATTTTTTTATAAATACATCTGATATTATAAATGATAAAGTGATAATAAAAGATAAGGACAATTATGTTCATATTGCAAAATCGTTGCGTACACGTATTGGAGAACCATTACTTCTTATTGACGAAAATAAAATCCAATATGAAGCAGTGGTGGTAGAAATTTCGAAAACTGAAGTGATAACAGAAATAAAAAAGCGTTATGAATCTAAAAGGATCTTGCCCTTCAATATTTATCTGGCGCAAAGTCCATTACATTCAAATGCACAAAACTACATAATTGAAAAATCTACAGAACTTGGGGTAAAAGGAGTTTATCCTATTTTAACCGATAATTGTACTGTTAAAAAAGATACTATAGAAAAAAAAATAGATAAATGGCAACGTATTATGTGCGAAGCTTCAAAACAATGTGAGCGTGCTACGATTCCTCGCTGTTTAGATCTTACAACAATTGAAAATCTTCTGAATATGGGAAACTTCGATAAAATAATTGCTTTTTGCGAAAGAATAGCGGATAAGACAATTAAAGATACCTTACCGATAAAAACCGGAGAAAATATTCTTGTAATAATAGGTCCGGAAGGTGGTTTTTCAAAAAGAGAATTTGAAATATTTAGTAAAAATCCAAAGGTCAAAATGTTAACACTTGGAGATATGATATTAAAAGCAGATACTGCTGTTGTTGTTGCTCTCGGAAACTTAATTTATGAATTCACAAATACTATCAAAAATTAAATCAGATAAAATCTTAAATGAAATTATAAAACTTGCAGACACTAACATATATTTAATCGGTGGCGCCGTAAGAGATTACGCTCAGGGCAATGATGTTTTTGATAGAGATATTGTTATAGAAAATGGTTCCTCAAAGGATTTCGTAAACAAAATAAAAGAATCCCTAGGAGGAACGGTAATTCCGCTTGATGAAGAGAACAAAATTTATAGAATAGTATTAAAGGATAAAGAAAACTTTATAGATATTGTTGAACCTATAGGTGGTTCGATAAACGATGATATAAAGAGGAGGGATTTGACAATAAATGCTATTGCGGTAAATCTAAAAACCTTTGATATAGTTGATTTAGCGGGAGGCTTAGAGGATTTACACAAAGGCATTATCAGACAGATATGCGAAGAAAATTTTATTGATGATCCATTGAGACTTTTGCGGGTGTTTCGTTTTCAAGCAATGACAGGATTTTCAATATCAAAAGACACAATAGAATCGGTTAAAAAATATTCAAAACTTATTACACAACCTTCAAAAGAGCGAGTTAATTACGAATTAATGAAACTTTTTTCAGGAAAATTCAGTTACGAAGCCTTAAAATCATCCGATGATTCTGGATTGTTGGAGTATTTGTTTCCGTTTGTAAAAGAACTAAAAAAGGTTCCGCCAAATACACATCATCACCTAGATTTATTCAACCATTCCCTTGAAGTAGTTCGACAACTTCAACTGATCTATGAACAATCCGATTTTGAAGTAAAAAAACACTTGAATACAGTTGATTTTGGTGGTTTTTCCAGACTTGCACATTTAAAACTTGCGGGATTCATGCATGACATAGGGAAGTTTTCGACTTGGACAATAGAAAATGATACCGGCAGACACAGATTCATAAAACACGATGATGTTGGAGCAAAGATGTCAATTCCAATTTTAAAGAGTTTAAAGTTTTCTAAAAAACAGACAGATTATATTTCAACCCTTATAAAGAACCACATCTACCCTTCAGCGGTAATGCAATCACCGGAGATTAATGATAAAATTATGATGCGTTATGTCAGAAAAATGGAAGATAATTCAATAGATGCGATTATGTTAGCAATGGCAGACAGGTTGTCCGCAAGAGGGGTTGATATAACAGAAGAAATAGTAAAACATAATCTTAGCTCATTAGAAAAACTGCTGCAATTTTATATGTCTGTAAGAGATACCCTAAAGCCGTTGCCGATTTTGTTAAATGGGAATGAAATTATGGATATATTGAGTATAAATCCGTCTCCAAAACTTGGAAAAATTCTGGAGGCACTTCATGACCAACAACTAAATGGACAAATATCAACCAAAAAAGAGGCCATAATTTTTGTCAAAAATTTTAAAATTTAAGAAAATTTATTAAAAAAATTGCCGTTTTGGCAAAAAATTTACAAAAATTTACATAAATTTATTCTCTAAAAAATCCTATTTTTCTAAATGATAAGTTACATAAAAACGCACATTATACTTGGAATTTTAAAATAATTTTTAAAAATTCTTAGCTTAGAAAATAAATCAAAATTTGTTCTTAATAAAACCTTTACAAAAAGTGTAAATTAGGCAATTTTAAAAATTGACGGCTTTTAATATGAACGTAGTGCTGTTATAATTGTAGTTGTGTTAGATACCAGACGAAAATAAATGATAGAAAAAGTAAGCGTAGTAAATTTAAACAAAAGACAAAATACCCCATCCACATCGACTGATAAACAAACATCATTTAGCGGTTTAGGTGATGGCTTTATTCAGGCTATACAATGGTGTGAAAAATATCCTATGCTAAATGTAAGTGTACTGGATTTATCTACAGCAATAATTCCAAGAACGGCTGTGGAAACAAAAGAGGCAAATGCATATGCCGGTTTTGAAGCATTTCGTCGGGAGAGTTCCGGATTAATTGTAAACTGTTTACTTCCCGGTTTTATAGTTTTGGGCTTATCCAGAATTTTGCAAGGCACGATAATGGGTGATTTCAAGAATTCTAAGGGCATCTATGGTTCTTGGGCAAATTCTGATAGCTTAGACAAAATTCAAAAATATTATACGGAAGCCAAAGGGGAAGGCAGAGATAAAGTAAAAAATATGTTCACCAACATGTTTAATGATCTTGAAGGGGTTGATGGTGACGTATCAAAAGATGGACTAAAGGATTTCTCAAAACTTTACAGTAAACATAGTGAAGATTTTGACAAACATTTAAATACGCTTGTTGATGAGATAATGAAAGACAAGCCGAATAACAAAGTTGTAAAAAAAGCTATTGCAGACATAATTAATACAACCCATATATCAGAAAATATCAGATTCAAAGGGGACAAGGAATTTTTCACAACTTCCTTTGACTCTTTATACAAAAGTGCAGTAAAAATGACAAACGGCATTCGCAAGGAAGGTTTGACAACAATACCTGATGTAGCGAAATACATATCAAGAGCAAAGAAACTGGTAAAAGTAAAGAGTTTAGCCGGACTTGGAATAGTTATACCTTTGGCCATATCAATGCAACCTTTGAACAGATGGATAACGTCAAAACATTCAGGAAAGAAGGGTGCTCCGATATACAAAGATTACATTGAATCAGAACATAAAGAATTAACATCTGATGAAAAATCAAAACTTTTAAAACAGAAGTTTGTATCAATTGGTTCAATGATTGGTGTGGCGATTCTTTCGATGATGAAATTACCGTCAATGAAGGTATTGGAATTCAAAGGTTTGTTCCCATCCATGGATCAAGCTAGGATAATTTCGACTGCTACATTTGCAAGCAGGATGGCAACATCAGAAGATAGAAACGAACTGAGAGAATCAACTATTAGGGACATTGCAACATTCTCCGGATTATATTTCTTGGGTGATTACGCTGCAAAGGCTATAGCAACCGGCATTGAAAAATTTAATAAAGATATTCATCTGGTAAATAAATTAAAACCTGTAAAACCTGATGCCGGTACACTTTCGAAATTCTGGCACTGGGTAAAGAATACAAGTTTGAAGTCATCAGATGAACTAAGGTCTGCAAAAGAAAGACGATTAAGAACGGTATGTCAGTTAGGGAATTTAGCATTCTCACTTCTTGCGCTTGGGATATTTATTCCGGAACTATACAAGGCTCAGACGAATAGGAAACGTCAGCAGGAACTTGAAAAACAAGCACAAGTTGATAACAAGAGTAACAAAAGCAATAACACATCCACTAAAGTAATGTCAGACAAATATGTTTATGATATTATGGATGCGGATATGAGTACCCCATTTAAATCATTTTTCAGCTCTCAAAGGATAAAGTAACATATGCAAATTAACAAAATTAGTGTACAGCCATACAATTCAAAAGAACAACCCCAAGGTGTAAGTTTAAATAAAAATCAAACACCGTCATTTGGTAATGGTGTAGATTTATTTTTAAACTTCTTAGATACCCAGCAGGCAGTGGGGGCATGTGTTGTTGACTTAGGATCTATGGTTATACCGAGATCTACAGTTGATTTTATAAATAGAGGGCCTTCGGCAGGGGCAGAAACAGCAAGACGTGAGGCTATGGGGACAACAAATCATGCTACCGTAGGTGTAGATGGATTACTTGTGGGCAGTGCTCTTGCGTTAGGACTAAATAGTAAATATGGGATAAAAGCACACAAAATTTTTGCTGATGATGCGACAATAAGTTTTGTAACTAAAAGTTGGCATAACGCACTTCATGACAGTGGTGCAGAAGATCCGTTGAAAAAACATGTTGATACATTTGTTGATAACATAAAGACATTTAATCCGTCAGCAGAATGGGCGCAAGATGGATATGCATCTATCAAAGAGGCTGATAAACTGGAGATAAAAGACTTTTTATATAGAAAGCTCAAATCTGCAAATGGAAAAGCTTTGGGTAAAAAAGAGTGTGAAGCTCTATTTGCAATGATAACAGCCGCAACAGGAGGAGAGAAAGAAGCTATATTAGATGCGAAAGCAGTAGGTGAACGCGTAAATGCTGTAGATAACTTAAAGAATATGATATCAAACTTCAGTAAAATAACGGAAGCTTGTCAATCAGAAAAAGTTAAAGAAGCGTTTATGAATACTGCGGAATTTGGCAAGAATGAAGTTGTAAAAAGTCTAAAACACTTGAATTTACGGCGTACTATCGGAGGATTGGCAATAGCGACAACCATAGGTATGTCAACTCAGCCTGTAAATATGTATTTAACGAAGAAAAAGACCGGACAAGATGGATTTCCTGCAGATCCTGACAGAAAGAAAGATAGAAGTGTCGGATTCAAAATATTAAAGACACTGACCGGTCTTGCATTTGCGACAGGTGCATTGGCTACAATAACGACAAAGCCATCCAAATTTTTAAGTAAAATACAATTTCAGGGCTGGTTGCCGACTATTGACCAGTTGAAACTTGTCTATGGTTTAACGATTACTTCAAGGTTATTTGTAGCAAGGGATAAGGATGAGCTCAGAGAGTCTCTTGTAAAGGATACTTTAGGCTTCTTGAACCTTCTTATACTTGGCAGTCTTGTAACAAAAGGTGTTGCAAGGGCGTTTGACAAAACATTGATAAATAAGGGCAAAAACTTCTTGTCATCGTCATTGAAAACAAGGGCAGAAGTTTTAATGCCGGCGATGAAAAAGTATGGAAAATCTTTACTTAAAGCAGATGGTAGTCCTTTAAAATTCAATGAAATGTTAAAACTTGTAAAAGAACTTCCGGAACAGGAACAAAAAATATTAAAGAAACAGTTAGGGGCGCTAAATTGGTCGCAATTTATCGGGTACTTGTATTCTGGAGTTGTTCTGGGTGTTGGAATCCCTAAGTTAAATATCTATATGACAAATAAGGCTGCAGCGCGTCGTGAACGTGAGCGTTTAGCTGCTGCAGATAGCCAAAATCAAGATATAGAAAAGACAACAAAAGACAATGATCCAAATTTTTCTTCAAATTCTAAACGTTTAAGTTTTGAAGATAAACAATTTATAATAAAATAAAAAAGATACTTGACTTTTGCAAAACTACTTAAAATGTTACATTCCGTAATTTTTCGAAATTATAATTCGCACCGAACTTATTTTTAAAACAGATGTATCATGCAGGTTTTATTACAAAATTAATTATCAGTATTAAAAAGGTTAAATAATCTTCCTTTTATATCATCATCGTCTAATTCGTCGGTTAATTTATTTAAATCCATTGCCATTTGATAGTAATTTGCCGCATCGTTAATAAAACCCAGGGCTTCAGAAGCGCGCGCCGCGTTAAAATAAGCAAGAGTATAATTTGCATTTAGTGAAATTGCTTCTTCAAAAAATTCTAATGCTGTTTCAGCATCTCCAATTCCATCGAGATACAAAATCCCAAGATTATTTTGAGCAAATTCATTATCCGGTTTAAGTTCAACTGCCTTATGATATGCAACGAGGGCTTCTTCCAAATAGTCTTTTTCCCATAGGGCAACCCCCGCTTTTGTGTATCCACGATAATCATCCGGGTTTAAGGTTATTGCATCGCAATATGTGCGTATAGCCTTGTCAAGATTGTATTCTGCCATATGAGTATCACCAAGTGAAAGATATAAATCATAATTTTTTGGGTCAAGTATAATTCCTGCTTGATATGTTGATACTGCCGCTTCGACGTTTCCTTTTATTTCAGCATAGATTGCACCCAGCGCTTGACAAACAATCGATGTCCATTCGTTATCAGGATTTATTGAAATTGCTTTTTGGTAGCATTCTATAGCATCATCATATAATTCAGCTTTGGTATATGCGTAACCTAATGAATTGTTATAGAATGCATTTTCCGGCTCAATTTCGAGTGCAAGTTTGAATGCACTTATGGAATTCAACTTATCATTTTTCCTTAAATATAAGTGTCCCAATTCATAATATATTGCCGCTGTATCAATATCGAACTCTAAAAGCCTTTCGTAGTAATCGACCACTTCATCAATATTATCAGGATAATTTGCCTGGAGTACTTTTACTAATTTTATTAAAACTTCGCGATTTAAAGGATTAATTTCTATAACTTTTCTGTAACAATCAAGAGCGAGATCAACTTCATTATTTCTTAGCTGAATATCACCCATTTTGTCATAGAAAATTTCCCCGTGAGGAGTATTCTTTATTGCCGATTGATAAATCTTTTCAGCATTGGGATACAGTTTAAATCTTTCGCAAAATTTACCTGCAGTATTGTATGAAAAAACACAAATGTCGTCAGAAAGATTTTCATAAAACATTTTTAAAGACGGCTTATCCCAGGCCAACATTACACTGCCTGAGAGAAAATAATATACAAAGTTGAGATAATCTTTTAATTTGGCATCACCTGAATTCATCTTCTGCAATATCGATTCAGATAGGATTAGTCTCGGTCTTGCAGATTTGAAACCTTGTTTTTGGATAGCAACTTTGAATTCTTTTTCTGCAGAAGCATAATCTTGTGCCGCGCGCATAAAATATCCGGTGTAAAGATGTGCGTTACTATTAGAAGGACAAAGTGATACGGCAGTTTTACACTGTTCAATAGCAGTTTCAACACTAATTTGGCCTTGTTCCCACATCAATGATGCCAACCTATAATATGCTTCCGGCAAAGTCGGGTCCATTTTAACCGCATCAATATAGTTGGTTATTGCTTCTTGCATATCATTATTGTTTTTACATACAAGATAGCGTTCATGCGCTTCTCTGGCTTTTTCTAATGCCACTTTGGCACAGTTTATATTTTCGGTTTGTGTATTTTGTATAACCACCTGTTCTGACATATTGAGCTCCAAAATAATCTGCTGATTTTTTAAACGGCACATTTATTATAATCTTTACAAACTTAATAAAAAATCGTACAGATGGAGTAGAAATATTCTTTGTAATATAATTGTTGTTATGAGCTACGTTAATAACAAGTTTGATATAGTTGTAGTGGGAGCCGGACATGCCGGCTGTGAAGCAGCTATTGCTTGTGCAAGATTAGGTGCAAAAGTTCTTTTATCGACCCTAAATGTTGAGAATATTGCGCTTATGCCATGCAACCCCGCTATTGGAGGTCCTGCAAAATCTACGCTTGTAAGAGAAATTGATGCTTTGGGCGGAATTATGGGAGAAGTTGCAGATGCGACATATATTCAAATGAAAACTCTCAACTCATCGAAAGGTCCCGCGGTCAGAGCGCTCCGAGCTCAATCCGATAAACGCGAATATATGCACTATATGAGGAATATTATAGAAAGTACAGATAACATCTATCTGAGACAGGCTTGCATTGTTGAATTAAAGGTTGAAAATGGGAGAGTAGTTGGTGTTGTTGATGAATTTGGGATTGAATATAGCGCAAGAGCAGTAATTCTCACAACCGGAACATCTTTAATGGGTCGAATATTTGTGGGGCTTAATTCATATAGCGCCGGTAGACTTGGCGAACAGGCGGCAATCGGTCTTTCCGATTCACTTATTAAAAACGGTATTACACTAAAAAAACTCAAAACCGGAACTCCCCCTCGTGTTGATAAAAGAACAATAGATTATTCAAAATTACAAGTTGAAACGGGTGATGAGGAATTAAATTTCTATTCCTTTAAGCCCAACCGGCCAATCCGGCCTCAATACCCTTGCTACCTTACAGGAACAAATGAAGAAACCCACAATATTATCAGGGCAAACCTTGACAAATCCCCAATGTATAGCGGGTTAATTCAAGGTGTTGGCCCGCGCTATTGTCCTTCAATTGAAGATAAAGTTGTTCGTTTCGCCCAAAATTCTTCGCACCATATATTTGTCGAACCTGAAGGATTAGGGACTTACGAAATGTACATTCAAGGATTCTCAAGCAGCTTGCCTGCAGATGTTCAGGTAAAAATGCTTCGAACCTTACCGGGATTGGAAAAAGCGCACGTTATAAAGCCTGCGTATGCCGTTGAATACGACTACGTTCCTGCAGTACAAACTACACATTCTTTAATGTCAAAAGTGGTGCAGGGATTATTTCTGGGCGGTCAAATTAACGGTACAAGCGGCTACGAAGAAGCCGCAGCACAAGGTCTTGTTGCAGGCATAAATGCTTTTAATTATATTTCAGGATGTGAAATGTTAGAACTTTCAAGAAGTTCTTCCTATATCGGAACCCTCATTGACGATTTGGTTACAAAAGATATTCAAGATCCGTATAGAATGCTTACCTCCCGTTCCGAATACAGGCTACTTTTGAGGCAGGATAATGCAGACGAAAGACTCAGTGAAATTGGCCACAAAATCGGATTAATTGACAACAAACAATACGATATATTCAAGCAAAAACAAGAACATATTAAACAAGAACTTGAAAGAATTCAAAAGGTTACAATTCATGCTACAGAAGATGTAAATGATATACTGGCTAAGTATGGTGAGCATATTGATAGAGGCATGAGAATTTCAGAGCTGATAAAACGGCCAAATATAAACTACAAAGTTATTCAAGAATTAGATTCTGACAGCAGAAATGTCCCTCGCGATGTTTCAGAACAAGTGGAGATTTTAACAAAATATGACGGCTATTTAAAACGCCAAGAATACCAAATCGAACAGGCTTCAAAACTTGATAAATTCAAAATTCCTGAAGATTTAGATTACTCAAAAATTGAACATATTTCATCGGAATCAAAAGATAAATTGAATAAAATTCGCCCTAAAACACTCGCTCAAGCTTCGCGTATCGGCGGGGTCAAACCGGCCGATATATCCGTTTTAATGGTAATGCTTGAACGACACAAGCTTTATGATAAGATATAGTTAGGTTGGAAAAATATGTGGTTTAGATTAATACTATATATCATAATATATGTATTCGTGGGAATTTTGGATGCTTTTGGCTCCCGCAGCAGACGAAGATGGCGCCGAAGATTATATGGTAATCGTTATGCCTATAATTATCAAGATGAAAATAACGACTTTGCTGAAAACCTAAGAGCTTTTTTCAGAAGACGCCGTGCTTTAAAAAAAGCCAAAAGTTTTATCACTAAAAAAAAGAATACTTTCACATTAAAAAATTCTAACGTTATATTCATCTATGATTCAAAAAAGAAAACTTTTGTTTGCATAAATGCTAATAATATGAAAATTGCATCAAGTGTAGATTGGAAAATTCAGTATAAATACGCTATCGAATTTTCCAATGATAATACTTTTGAGCAAACTTTCGATAATATTTGTCTCTCATTTGACAATTTTTCAACTTATGAGGGCATTTTAAAGGTGTTAAAACATGAGTTTAATGAAGTGGCAGAAACCTCTCCGGCAACAGATATTCCCCATAATGTTATAACGCACAAATCAAATATAGAAATTCCTAAACGGGCAAATCGTCTGAATATTAACGAAGCTACCGAAGATGAACTTGCCAAACTCCCCGGAATAAGTCTTGTTATAGCAAAAAAAATTATAAAGCGAAGGGCCAAAAATTTCTTTATATCAAACGAAGAAATGTTTAAGGAAATGAAAATTAAACAACATTTTCAACTGAATTTAAGCAAGTTAATATGCGCCAACCCTCCTAAAAAAATATCAGCAAAAACTCATACACCTAATGATATACAAATTGATGTTATTGAAAATACTACTCAAAAAACAAGTGAATACAGAAATAAAGATGATGGAGAAGATAGGGTTGTAGATTTCTAAAATGGGTAGGGTTAGAGTTTATAAGATATTAAAGTCATCGAAGGTAGAAGGACCGGGAATCCGTTATTGTATATGGTTTCAAGGCTGCTCAAGGCACTGTAAAGGATGTTTTGCCAAAGCTACCTGGTCTCACACCGAAGGTATAGAATTAGATATGGATGATATTTTAAACGATATTTCATTACAAAAAAACATCGAAGGTGTTACTTTCCTGGGCGGTGAACCCTTTGAACAGCCGGAAGCACTTAAATATTTGACTGAAAAAATTAAATCAAAGGGTCTTTCAATTTTGTGTTTCACCGGTAACAGATTGGAAGATTTAAAAGAATTATACCCTGAAATATTGACAAATATAGACATATTAATAGACGGTGAATTTGTTGATTCTCAAAAGGATTATTCCAGGCCCTGGGTTGGTTCCTGGAACCAAAGATACCATTTTTTAACTAACAGATATAACGAATCTATATTAAACAATTACAAAAACAAAATAGAAATAAATATCCAAAAAAATGGTGTTATGTTTATTAACGGTATGGGAAATTTCGAAAAGTTTGTATCTAATCTAGATAATATGTTAACCTTGCACTAAACTATGCTTAAAATATATTTTTAAAAGCGAGCGTTATCAAAATAAACCCTCCAACAATTTCAAGGTATCTTGGCGGAAACTTTTTGAACATGTTTCCGGACCAAAATCCGGTTAAAGACATTCCAAAAGATACAAGACCTATCATAAATGCGGGAATAAACAGTTCAGTATCTAATATACTTAAAGTTCCTCCTGCAACAAGAGCATCAATGCTCGTTGCAATGGCCATTGCCATTATACATTTCATATCAAGACAACAAATTTCATTTTTGCAGCGGTTTGCAAAGGCTTCAAATATAAATTTCATGCCCAGAGTAAAAAATACAGCAAAAACTATAAGTTTTGCGAAAGGTATCAGATATGTCTTAATAGAATTTGCGCCTAAATATCCGACACATGGGAACAAGCCCTGTCCTAACCCCATAGACAGAGCCAAAATTAACGAATACTTTTTTCTGTTTTGGGTGAGAATCAACCCTTGTGAAAATGATACCACAAGACAATCAATACCAAGTGCTATACTCAACATTAAAATTTCAAATAAACTCAATTTCTACCTCAAACAACCTGTGCCATGGAAAACTGTATCTAACGGAATTTACACAACCCAGAATACTTTCATATTTTTTCATTTTTTCAACAAGCAAACTCTCATCAGGGATATCTAACTTCTGTCGAACATTCGCCTGATAACCCCAATCATCAAGTAGTCTTGTTAATTGTAATTTTAAAAACTCTGTCTTATTATAATCATTATCTGTAAATTTTACAAGACCTCCGGCAATTAAGCTCCCTAAAGAATTTGCCGATGTATTCCAACCCGAATATCCAAGAAAATTATCTGAATTAAAATTTAAATTTTCTAAAAGTTTTTCTACAAAACTATTATCTGCTCCGTTTGCGAACCTTACATCAGCAATCATAAACGGTTTATCCGGAAGGTTTATTTCCCCCTTAAACGGTTCCGTCGGAATTTTCATTACAATCTCACCTTGATTATTTTTAAAATTATTAACAATTAAAACAATATCCGAGTCTGAGTAATTATTAGAAACTTTACATCCTGCAAGTTCTATCTGACTTCTCACCGATTCTTCTATTGATATATCCTCATAATTTGATATCAAGTGTTTATATTCGGGCTCAGTAAATATAGGAAAAATTCTTATACCATCAGGGTTATAATTTTCAGGTCTATTGGGTATTCCGGAATATACTGAGGTCAGATTTTTTGTAATTGCACGAGACAACAAACTTAAAGGAATTTCATCTGCACCCGTTTTGACGAATCCTCCTTCAGCCTTTAATTTTCGCGCTTCTTGAACATTCAATCCAAATTGGGCACAATCATCTTTTGAAAAAACTAAAGTATCGAAAATTCCCTCTTTTTGCCATTCAAGGTAGATTTTATTTATTTCAAAATTTCTTTTTCTGGTATTTAAATAATCTTTTAAAATTTCTTTGGGAATATCGGTTTTGGGCGGAAATCCTGTTTTGTCCGCAATATATGAATATTCAAAAATCTTTTTACCCCACATATTCCAATATTCTTTTTCTTCTTCATTTATATTATTGTTAGAAATTCGCATTATACTTGAAAATGCGTATATCGGACAATCTTTTTCTTTCAGTATCACTTTTAAATTCTCAAGTAACGCCAGGATTTCCGCTAACGGAGTGCTGCTTCTTCTGGATGGGATTAATCCTCCCCAAACTAGGGTATCTAATGAGATAATTATAGAATCAAACCCCTTCCAACTATTTAATATCTCAAATAAAATTTCTTTTCTGGCAGGTTTTGTAAGGTCCCCCAGTAATTCCCTTGGCGGCATTACAAGTTCAATATCAGAGTTAATTCCGGCAATTAACTTTGGTAAAGTATAGCACACAGGGCGATTGTCAATCGGTATTAATCCTATTTTCATAATATTTATTATATGTTATTATTAAATTAAGGCAAATGTTAAATATGATTGACAAATCTCCTCAAAAAATAAAAGAAATGTTTAACAGGATTTCTTCAAAGTATGATTTGATGAACAATTTTATATCACTGGGATTGCATAAAATAATAAAAAAATGTGCCGTAAACGATTTGTTAAAAGATCGCAATGTTAACAATATCCTTGATTGTTGTACCGGTACAGGAGACATTGCTCTTATTTTAAAAACAAAATTTCCGGATTCCAAAATTACAGGTATAGATGTTTCACCCAAGATGTTGGAACTTGCAAAACAAAAAGTTAAAAACGTCAAATTTATTGAGGGCTCTTGCACGGATTTACCTTTTGAGGACAACTCTTTTGATCTGGTTACAATATTTTTTGGACTAAGAAACATTGAAGATTATGAAAAGGCAATAAGCGAAATCTACCGTATTCTCAAACCCGAAGGTAAAATTCTTTATCTTGACTTTGGCAAAAGTAAATATACTGTTACAATATTTAATATAATTGTTAACATTGTAGCAAAAATATTTTTTCAGGATATTTATCCATACAGATATTTACTAAAATCAAAAGAAGAATTTATGGTAGAATATGATTTGGTAAATGAATTTAAGCAAAAAAATATAGAGTTAATTGAACAAAAGAAATATGTTTTTAACACGATTTTGACATTGTTACTAAAAAAATGTAAGGAGTAAAAATGATCCAAGCTATAAATAGTTATAACGTTTTTAAATGTAAAACACAACCGGCATTTGGCGGGGAAATAAATATAGTTGGAAATACAACTCGCGAAATGCAAAAAGAGCTATTTTATAATCATGCAATACAAAAACTCGCAGATGAAGGTTACAATGTCACAATCAGAACATTCAGAAGATTCGCCTCTGAAAAGTCAAAAAAACATATGCCCAATAGTAGAATATATAGAATGAAAATTAAAATTAAACCGGAAACCCCTACATTAAAAGATAAAATTATGAACATCATAAAACCAAAGTCGGGATACCTATCAAGACACTTCCATTCTGAAGAAACTCATCTTTATAATATTATACCAAGAATTAGCATAGCTCGTTTACATAATATTCTTAATCTTAAATAGATTGCTCTCTATAGTCGGGAGTCATACTCCAGTGCAGTTTATTTTTTAAAATTTCATAAAAGTTCGATCCTTTTAATACCGCAAGTTTTGCGCAAAAGTCGGATTTTTTAATTTCTATTTCTCTATCAAATTCGTAAAATGACTGTCCGTCACATGATGCAACATATTTGGAATGTGCAGAGCCAGCAAAAATTTTTATCACTTCACTGTCAGGCACAACCAGTGAACGCGCTGTCAATGTATGCGGGCATATTGGAGTTATAACGAACGAATTAAGTGCAGGATAAACTATGGGACCTCCCGCGGACAAACCATATGCCGTAGAACCCGTCGGAGTTGATATTATTATTCCATCTGCCAAATAATCACATAGAAATTTATCATTGATTTGTAGGGCGAATTTTGAAGTTCTACCTGTCATTGTACCTTTTATGACAATATCATTTAAGGCAAGGTAATCTCCGCTTGAAAGCATTATACGATTTTGTACTTCAAATTCACCTTTGAAAATCTTATTTACAGAATCATTTATATTCTCTCTGCAAGATTGTGATAAAAATCCAAGATGACCCAAATTTATACCAAAAACCACAGTATCGGATTTTGAATAAAATCTCGCAGTCTTGAGAATTGTACCATCACCACCTATTACAAATACAAAATCATATCCTAATTTTAAATTATCAATAGAAAAGGCCTTAAAAGAAACTCCTCTTTTTATCAAGAGAGAAGAAAGCTCATCTTTAACCTTTTGTGAACCTTCAATATTTTCGTTAAATACTATTGCAAAATTTTTATTTATCATATCTGTTTATAAAACAATTTATATCACAAAAAAGATTTTTATTTAGTGAGTATTAAAGAATATCAAGCGGATCTACGTCGATGGCAATCCTTATATCATTCGGAAGTTTTATTTTGCCGAGAAAATTTGAGATGAACTGATGTCCTCTATCTTCGAGTTTATTTTTTATTATAATTTGGAATCTAAAAAATCCATTGATTCTTTCAATTACACATGGGGTTGGTCCCAAAACCTCCAGTCGCTCTGATATTCCAAACTTATCAACCATCAAATTCATTCTCATTGCAATTTCTTGAGCCGACTTTTCTGCACGAAAATTATTCTGTGAACTTATAATCAATCTTACGATTTGACTAAAAGGAGGATAATCAAATTCCTCTCGCGCGATTATTTCCGTTCTATAAAAACTCTCATAATTCTGAGCCTTTGCACTTTCCAATGCGTAATACTCAGGATTATAAGTTTGAAAAAAAACTTGACCTTCAAATTCCCCTCTGCCTGCTCGACCTGCAACTTGGGTTAAAAGTTGAAATCCTCTTTCAGAGGCCCGATAATCAGGAAGATTAAAGCTTGCATCCGCAGAAATAACTCCAACAAGTGTTACGTTTGGATTATCGAGGCCTTTTGCTATCATTTGGGTTCCTACCAATATGTCAATTTCCTTACGTTGGAACTTTTCTAAAAGTCTTATGTGTTCACCTTTCCTAACTAAAATATCGCTATCTATACGCTCAACTACCTTATCTGGGAAAATTTCCTTCACGTATTGTTCAATTTTTTGGGTTCCGGTACCGGAAGTTTTAATTGCATTGGATCCACACTCAGGGCAAATTTTTGGAAAATGCTGCGTATGATTACAGTAATGACATTTTAGCATGTTGTCCTTAGCATGCCATATCATAGGGATAGCGCAATTAGGACACTCAATAACATGACCGCATGCCTGACATTGACTGAAGGTTGAAAATCCTCTGCGATTGATTAAAAGTATTACTTGTTGTCCTTTATCCAGAGTTCCTGATATAGCAGTCTGCAGAGGTTTTGATATTATATTCTTGTATGCGGCACGACCATGTTCTTGCATATTAATTACGGTGACCGGTGCAACTTTTGTATTATTGAACCTGTTTTTCATAGTAAAAAGGTTACCCGAATTGAGGGCTTTATAATATACCGAAATATCCGGAGTCGCCGATCCTAATACTAAAGGGCAATTATGAAATTGTGAAAGTTTTTGAGCAACCACTTTGGCATCATATCTGGGTGCTGGGGAAGTTTGTTTGTATGCACCTTCATGTTCTTCATCAATAATAATAAGCCCAATATTTCTTAATGGAGCAAACACGGCTGAGCGTGCACCTGCCAAGATTTTTATTTCATTTTTATAAAGTCTTTGCCATACATCGTAACGTTCACCGTCAGAAATTGAACTATGCCATATTGCAACATCTTGTGTTCCGAATTTTTTGGCAAGGCGTTTGGTTAACTGTGAGGCAAGAGCGATTTCCGGAGCAAGAAAAAGTACCGTTTTACCAGTATCAAGGGTATCTTTGATAAGTTTAAAATAAACTTCCGTTTTTCCTGATGCAGTAACTCCGTGAAGTAAAACGGTTTCGTTACTATTGAACTTTTCTTTTATTCTTTGATAAACTTTTTCCTGTTCCGTCGATAGTTCAAAAAGCGGCTCAGTTTTATCAATATTTAATATATCAAGAGGGTTTCTGTATAACTGTTCATAAGTAATTCTTAAACAACCGATTGATTCCAGTTTTTTTAAGGTCGGCCTTGTGGTTTTTGCGAGTTTTTCAAAAATTGTAGTTGGACATTTTCCTGTTTTTTTTAGTTGTTGTAAAATTTCAATTTGCCTTTTTGTAGCATTATCAAAAGTTATGAATTCAACCCATTGCTCGGTTTTGGCGTTTTTTTCTATAAGCTTCATAGGTATTGCAGCGTTCAAAACCGTAATTAAATCGCAACAGTAATAGTTTGCAACCCATTCCAACATCTTTAAATAATCAACAGTAAAAAGAGGGGTTTCTTCAATAATCCTGCTAATCTTTTTAGCCTTAATCTCCTCGGGCAAATAATCGGAAAACCCTACACAAAATGCATTCACTAATCCTTGCCTGCCAAAAGGTACTAAAAGTGCCTGACCAATTCGGATCGAATCCTTCATTTCATCAGGAATTATGTAGCTAAATGTTTTTACACCCAAAGCCTTTATATTAACAAGGCACAATGCATATTTGTGATTTTCAGTCATATAGATTATTCAGCCATGAATTCTTTTCTGGCATCTTCAATAGCTTCTGTCAAAATATCCAATTGCTCAGGCGTGAAGGTAACCCCCTTCTTGGTCGGAAGCCAAGTTTCACCTTCATCAGTTGTATAATATATACGCATGTTTAGATAACTATTTCCTTTATATTCACTTACAGATATTTGTAACTGTTCTGTAGCACTCCTCTCAATCGTTGCAAGAATTTTAGCATCTGCCATAATTTCTACTCCTTATTTATACTGACATTTAAATGATAGCATAAATTTATGTTTTTGGTAGAATTTTATTAAAGAAAAGGAGAAAACATTATGATAAAAGTTGCGGTATGCGGTGCACTTGGAAAAATGGGAAAAGAAGTTGTTGAAGCAGTAAATAATTCGAACGACATGGAACTTGCCGCCAAAATAGATATCATAGGTGATTGTTATAAATCTATTGAAGATGCATATGAATCTGTAAAATTTGATATCGTTGTTGATTTTACGCAGCCTAAATCTATTTTCGAAAACGCAAAATACTGTCTTTCTAACGGAATAAAAATAGTTGTCGGAACAACGGGGTTGTCAGACGAACAGATTGAAGAACTCAAAAGTCTTTCAACAGATAATGATACAGGATGTTTAATTGCTCCGAATTTTTCAACGGGGGCACTATTGATGATGAGATTCGCAGCAGAAGCGGCAAAATATTTTGATAACGCAGAAATAATAGAGCTTCATCATAATCAAAAAAAAGATGCACCCTCAGGTACAGCAATAAAAACAGCTTTAATGATGGGGGAAGCAAAAAATAATTTCAAATTGAATAACTGCCCTGAAAAAGAAACAATTCAAGGTTCACGCGGCGGAACCTCATATTCCGATATCCAAATCCATTCCGTAAGAATGCCGGGGTATATGGCATCCCAAGAAGTTTTATTTGGTTCCTCCGGGCAAATATTAAGTATAAGACATGATTCAACGGACAGAAAATGTTATATGCCGGGAGTTCTTATGGCAATAAGACATGTTGTAGAAAAAAACGACTTCATCTATGGACTGGATAAAATATTAAATTAATAAAAATTTGTACTTAACCATTGTGAAAATTCTGTTAATGCAGGTTTGACAGATTCTTTTTCATTGGTATAACCAATGCGTAGAAAATTCTCATATTCCATCGTTGAACCCGGTAATATCATAATACCCGTATCTTGTTGAAGTTTTTGACACAATATTTCTGAAGGAATTTTCATATCATATTTAACAAATACAGTCGTTCCCGCATGAGGTTTAATGTAAGACAGATGTGGCTCTGCGCTCAACCATGAATCAAACATTTCTATGTTTTCTCTGCATATCCGGTTATTTCGTGATACAATTTTATCTTTATTTTCCAAAGCTATAGATGCTAAGTAGTCATTGATTCTTCCTATACAAATTACGTGATAATTCCTTTGAATATTAATTTTTTCTACAATATCAGCCGGAGCAACAATCCATCCCAATCTCAAACCCGGCAGAGAAAACGTCTTTGACATACTGCCCGTTGAAATTCCTCTTTCATATATATCAAATATGGATTTAGTAAACGGTTTTCCGATGTGATTCAAGCCCCTGTATACTTCGTCGCAAAGAATGTAAGTTCCATATTTACGGGCAATTTGAGAAAGAGCTTCCAGAGTCTTTTCATCAAAAAGTTTGCCTGTCGGATTATTGGGGTTGTTTAGAAAAATCATCTTTGTTTTATTGGAAATAACTGATTTCAATTCATCAAAATCAATCTGCCAATTATTTTCTTCCCTTAAATATATTTTTTTTACCTTTGCCCCAACCGACTCAGGGATAGAATAGTGCTGTTGGTATATTGGCAAAAATGTTATAACTTCATCATCTTTTTCAAGTAAAGAGATCATTGCTAGTGAATTTGCACCTATTGCACCGTGGGTTACAACTATATTGAAATCCATTGCATTATTATACAACCCCGCGATATTACGCCTAAGCCTCTCAGTACCGGGAACCCTGCCATATCCGAGTTTTAAATCCAATATATCCTCAACAACTTTGCCAGGATTTTCGGAAAGTTTTGCTAATTCAGCAACACTTAAAACCCCAACACATGTATTGGTAAAATCAAATGTACAGGAATTTTCATACTTGTTTATCCAGGTTTCTACCTTGAATTCTTCTATTTTCATAAAAATTATTCCGAAAGTAGTTTCTCTGCCAATTTTGCCTCAACTCTGCCGTTTAGATTCTTATCAATCTCACGCATTTTGGCTGCTATTTGTTCCATTTCTTCTGTCCATACAAAGTTATCAAGAACATATTTCTCGCCTTTGGCAAAATCTCTATCAATCTGAATCCTCACAATTTCAGCTAACATAGCTTTCGCTGCAGGAACAACTTTTTCTATATTAACATGAATTTTGCCTTCGTCATTTAATTCTATAGCACCATGGTCGAACAAATATTTATTCTGCATAACCGAACGTACTCTATGGGCCTGTGATAAAGTTGGTTTGGATTTTAAGAAATTGTCGGCAACGAAAGTTACACAAATTTGATTGTACTGTTCTTCTGTATACATCCCATTATCACGAAGAATATCAATCATTGCCAAAGATGCCATATCAGCTTTATTTTCTTCAATTATGCTTTTATATTTACCCAGAGCTTCAGTACCCTTATTGGGTCCTAAAGAATGAGCATTTTCATGTCCTATTGTGAACCAGTGATCAGCCTCATTTAAATAGAACTTATGTTGCTCTTTGTCTAAAAGGGTATCCAATCTTTTTTGAAGTTTGGTATAATCAGAGATGAATCTTATTTGCCTGTGATATACATTTCGTCTGCCACCACCTATTTTCAATGACATTTTATCATCATTAGGGAGATTTTCAGCCAAAGTTATACCCGCACGATAAGCCCCAACATCACCGTTTACCTGAACTAAATCCACATCAACCATCGTTTGTGATGAATTTTCATCCTTTACTTTTGCTAAAACTGTATTTTGAGGTTTTATATTTTGTTCATATTCATCTTTAAAAGGCATATTATATGCCAATAACGGTAAATATTTTTTTATTTTAAATAAATATTCTGTACCTTCTTTATTAACGATTCCTATTCTTGCACCCAGAAAGTCTTTTGAAACAGGTTCTATATTATTTTCAATTAAAAGTTGTTTTAATTTTTCATTTTCATAAACCGTTTCTGTCATTTCATCAGAATAATTTTCGCGAGTTATTGTAAATTCTAAAGGGGTATCTTCCAAGGTTGCCCATTTTTTATCGGCATATGCATCAAGCATAGGATCGACCTTACGTAAGGCTTCTGCTTGAAGTTTCATATATTCATTAAAGTCTGCATTGGTCGATACTTTCCCTGCTTTTTCGAGCCAATCAGCCATTTTCGAAAAATCTTGTTTAAAACAATCAATGTAATCAATAGCTTTTAAATACTCTCCGTCTCGTATAATTACGGAACGCTGATTTAAAATTTTTCTGACTTCTTCAACTTTTCCTTCATTCAACATATTTATTAAAATAGAATGAAACTCCTCCTTTGTAAGATTTTCAGGATATAAACCTTTGCCCGGAAGCTCTTTTATCCCTTTTGCGAGTTCTATTTTATTTGATTCCCTATCGAGTGAGCACAAACCTTTTTGGGCATCGAACAATATTTTTGTTAATTCAGCTTGTCTGTTCCCTTTTGTAATTTCTTCTTCTAAAAATGCTTTAAATCCTAAATTTTCTTTATTGTCTAGTTGCATATTTATTTTTTCAAGAATATCTCCGGCTTTAACGAGATATTTCAAAGCTTTCTTATCTCCCTCTTGTAGATCTAAATATTCTTTAGATTCGGGAGTAAGAAGTTTTTTTGTTGCCAAATATTCTTTATCTGTTCTTTTTTCCAATTCTTCCATGGATAAATTAAGTTCGTAATTCATTTCTTTCTCCTTATTTGATTATAGAGTAGCATTTTTACTATGTTTTGTAAAGATAAATAAATTTCTATCCTACAAATAAAGGGTTTACTTGTAAGAAAAAAACATTAATATAAGATTATGAAAAAGATAATTATATTTGTTATTACTACATTGTTTTTTTCTGCCCCTACTTTTGCGGATGATATTTGGGACAGTTATCAGGATACAAACTTCTACGGAAAAACTCAGGCTGTATCTGATGAAGATTTTGAAAAAGCATTAGAATCTAAAAAACAGAAAAAAAACTTTTTTGGTTTTACAATAAAGCCAAAAACAAATAAAAATATTCCCAAAGGAGAAGAATTTCGCCAAAGTGACGAAACAACGTACATAACGGAAACCTATAAAGATTATCCGGTCATAACGATACCTCTTGACTTAATTATTGACGAAAAAACTATTTTACCCGTAGGACATTATCAAGTTGAGGGCGAAAAAGAAAATAATAAAGTGTATTTGAAATTTTATCAAGCAGGAGAGTTAATTGCAAAAACCCCTGCAATCACTACAAGCGATGATTACGATCAGGAAAACGTTAATTTTGCTGAGTGCCGTGAGTTTGATGAAAATCGTATTGAAATTATTTTCGGTTCTTTGGATTTTAATGCTTATACACTTGTTAATATATATAAATAATTGTGTATTATTCAAGATTTTATAGTAGAATTAAGGAAAAGGAAAGAGGAAGTTATGTATTATCAAGGGTTAATTAACACATTCAGAGAATATTTACCGGTAAGTGAAAAAACTCCGGTAGTAACATTGAATGAAGGCAATACCCCACTCATAAAGGCTGATAACTTAGCTAAAAAAATAGGGCTGGAGGCAGAAATATATTTAAAATTTGAGGGTTCAAACCCGACAGGAAGTTTCAAAGATCGCGGGATGACAATGGCTGTATCAAAAGCCAAAGAAGAAGTCTCCGTTGCAATCATTTGTGCATCAACCGGTAATACTTCAGCTTCTGCGGCAGCCTATGGCGCTAAAGCAGGTTTGAAAACTTTTGTATTAATTCCTGATGGCTACGTAGCTCTCGGAAAACTCTCACAAGCTATGATGTACGGTGCTAAAATTATAGCAATTCAGGGCAATTTTGATCAGGCTCTTGATGCTGTTAGAAAAATATCTGAAAAATATGGCATAACCCTTGTGAATTCAGTTAACCCATACAGGATAGAAGGACAAAAAACGGGTGCGTTTGAAATTTGTAATGCCCTCGGACAAGCCCCTGATTATCATTTTATCCCGGTTGGCAACGCAGGGAACATTCGCGCATATTGGAAGGGTTACAAAGAATTTTATAACGCAGGAAAAATCAAAAATCTTCCCAAAATGATGGGATTTGAAGCTGAAGGTGCCGCGGCTATTGTAAAAGGCGAAAGAATAATGAAACCTGAAACACTTGCAACCGCAATCAGAATAGGTAATCCGGCAAGTTGGACAGAAGCTGTTGAGGCTCGCGATGAAAGTAACGGGATAATAAATTTTGTAACCGATGATGAAATAGTTAATGCCTACAAAATGACGGCATCGCTTGAAGGAATACTTGCCGAACCTGCAAGCAACGCTTCCGTCGCCGGTTTAATCAAATTTAAAGACAAAATAAAACCGGGTTCAAAAGTTGTATGTATTTTGACCGGAAATGGTTTAAAAGATCCGGATAATGCTATAAAATTTGCAAGTACCGATGTAGTAAAAACTTCTACAAATCTGGATGAAATTTTGAGGGTAATGAATATCTAATTTATGAAAACAGAACTTTTAGCTCCGGCCAAAGATAAAGAAACAGCCTTCGCAGCCATAAATGCCGGTTGTGATGCATTATACATTGGTGCAAATCTTTTTGGTGCAAGGCAGGCTGCCGGAAATTCTATTGAAGATATAAAAGAAATTGTTAATTATGCTCACAAATTTTACGTAAGGGTTCATGTCACAATTAACACAATATTGACAGACGAAGAACTTGTTGAAGCTCAAAAATTAATAGAAAAGCTATACAATATAGGGGTAGATGCAATTATAGTTCAAGATATGGGAATTTTCAAATTGGCACTTGAGGGGAAATTACCACCTATTGCACTTCATGCAAGCACTCAATGTAACAATAGAACGTTAGAAAAAATTCAATTTTTTGACAGACTTGGAGTTTCCAGAGTAATATTAGCAAGGGAACTCTCAATTCCTCAAATTGAAACTATCTGCAAAAATACCTCTTGTGAAATAGAAACTTTTATTCACGGAGCACTCTGTGTTTGTTATAGCGGTCAATGTTATTTGAGCCATTCGATTGGCGGGCGTTCTGCAAACAGAGGGCAATGCGCTCAACCGTGTAGAAAAAAATATACTCTCGTAAATGAGCAAGGTAAAATTTTGGCAAAAAGCAAGCACCTTTTAAGCCTAAAAGATTTTAACTGTTCAAAACATATTCAAAGATTGGTTGATGCCGGTGTTAAATCTTTTAAAATTGAAGGCAGGTTAAAGGATAAGAATTACGTTAAAAATGTAGTATTTTCTTATCGAAAAGAGCTTGACAAATATTCTCAAAAAGCATCTTCAGGTAAAATTTTTACTGATTTTATACCGGACATTAATAAAACATTTAATCGCGAATATACGGATTATTTTTTAGAAAAAAGAAAAGTCTGCTACAATTTTGAAACCCCAAAATTTAAGGGCGAAAAGCTCGGAAAGGTTAAATTTGCAGGTAAAAACTTTATTGAAATTGATACAGAAGAAAAAATTCGTAACCAAGATGGACTCTGCTACTTCAAAAACGGCGAATTAGCAGGATTCCTTGTTAACAGAGTTGATAAGAATCAAATATATCCTTCAAAAGTTATTGACATCAAAATTGGAGACATAATTTACCGAAATTACGACAGAGAATTTGACGACAAAATAAAATCAGCAAAATTCAAGCGAAAGATTAAGGTTGACTTCAAATTTTCAAAGGATGTACTTTTGGCAATCGATGAAGATAAAAATGAATCAAAAATCAAATTATTAGAAAATAAATCACCACAAAATCCCCCAAAGATGATTGAAAATTTCAAAAATCAACTCAAAAAAACGGGAGAAACTGATTTTTATACGGGCAAAATTGAAATTTTAAGCGATTTACCTTTTATCCCAATTTCAAAAATTAACGAGTACCGTCGAATATTACTCGATGAACTCATGAAAGAAAGACTTAAAAACTACAAACGAGATGTTCAAAACAATATCTCTGCCACAAATTTTCCTCTAAAAGAAATAGATTACCATGGCAATGTACACAACCAAAAAGCCAAAGAATTCTACGAGATTTGCCACTGTAATGTTAAAGAATTTAGCATAGAAAGCGGCTCAAATCCTCAAAATTTTGAAC
>CADBQW010000053.1 GCA_902796925.1 uncultured bacterium
AAAAGCGGTGTTTTTGGAATTTGTCCGGATTTAAAAATTTTTGATAAAAAAGGAAAGCTTATTAAAGTTATTGATGTAAAATATAAAAACGTTAAATCCTATGATGACATAACCCATTCAGATATTCACCAATGTGTAACATATTCTAAAAAGTTATGTTGTACGGATGTTGTTTTATTGTATCCTACGTTTGGTGAGAATAGAAAATTGGAACCGATTGTTATTGATGATATAAATTTATCTTTCAAATTTATTGACAATTGCACAAGTCCTTCTAGTATTGAAACACAAATCATTAATATAATATCTGACAAAAATAAGAATTAAATTATTTTATTTTAAATAATCTTCAAATTTTTTAATTTGTACTTCATATCCACAATCTTCGTGGAGTTTACCTGGGTATGAAATTCGTTTCAAAGGGTACTTTTTACACATTCTCAGACGATGTTTATAATCAGAACACAACCCGTCTTTGGTGACCAATTTGCATGCAAATATCAAATTTCCTTCTTCATCTTTACCTTTAATGTAAAACCTTTTGTATTTAGGAAACAAAAACTGCATTATCTTGAATTCTTTTTCTGTATATGTGTCATAACTGTACATATAGTTACAACATTTTCCGCACTTTTTACATTTACCTTTAATTTCATAGGTTAGTTTTTCTGCGACAAAGTACGACAGAATCTCGTTTTTTATAACGTTTAATATATCAATAAAATGATGCAAAATTGAAATTCCCTTTAAAATATTTGCCAACAAGTACATTTTATACTAAAATATATAAAGATAAAAGAGGAAGAACTTTATTATGTCTGAAAACTATAACAGAATATCACCCAAAGATTATGCCGGATATCACAGATCTCAAACAAAAAAAGATGAGGGTGGCATATTACAAACAATATATAGATTTTTAATTGTATGCGGGGCTTGTGCTTTTGCTGGAATTGTAGCGCTGCAGCTATATCTTGCCTCTCTACCGCCAATTGAAAATTTAGGTACATTTAAACCAAATATTGTTACAAAATTTTATGCAAACGATGAAACAAGTATAATAAAAACTTTTACGGCTTATACCTATCAAAAAGTTGATTTTGACGAAGTTCCGGATTTGATGAAAAAGGCACTTATTGCAACAGAAGATAAGAATTTTTATACTCATCACGGTTATGATCTTACAGGTTTAATTCGTTCAACGGTTCAAAACGTTATAGCAGGACATGTCGTTCAAGGTGCAAGTACTATTACTCAACAGCTTGCCAGACTTTTATTTCTTTCAAATGAAAAAACTTTTGCAAGAAAAATTAAAGAACTATTCATTTCTGCAAGAATTGAAAAAACTATCTCAAAAGATAAAATTCTCGAAATGTATTTGAATAACGTTTATCTTGGGTCAGGTGCCTACGGCGTTGAGGGTGCTTCAGAAACATATTTTGATAAAAAACTAAAAGATTGTACTTTGGCGGAAATGGCTTTGATTGCCGGTTTGCCTCAAGCTCCAAGCGTGTATTCACCGTTTAATAATAAAGATTTGGCAGAAAAGAGACGAAACCAAGTTTTAAACAGAATGTATAAAATGCGATATATCACAAAAGATGAGATGGAAAAGGCTAAAAAAGAACCTATAAAGTTAGCTGAAGTGCCTCAATTTTATACGACTAATAAGGCTCCGTATTTTTGTGATTATGTGTTGAAAGAACTTGATAAACTAGGTTACGATGAAACCGAAATTTCACAAGGCGGATACAAAGTTATTACAACATTAGATTATGATGCTCAAATTGCTGCAAATGAAGCTATTTTAAACAGAATGAAAAGCTACGGACTTAATTCAAAAGAAGATCAAGCCGCCGTATTTTCCTTCAGTCCGGTTGACGGTAAAATATTGGTTTATGCCGGAGGGAAAAACTACGTTGAAACACAATATGATCGTGTAACCCAAGCCGTAAGACCTCCGGGTTCAGCATTTAAACCTTTTGTCTATGCTGCAGCCCTGGAAAAAGGTATTCGACCTAATGATTTGATAGAAGATAGACCGGTAACGATAGGTTCTTGGTCCCCTAAAAATTACAGCTCAAAATATTTGGGTATGATTCCAATTTATAAAGCATTAATGATATCTTCAAATGTTTGTGCAGCAAGACTAATACAAGAAGTTGGAGTCCGTTCGGTTCAACAAATGACACGATTATTAGGAATCACAACTCCTTTAGAGGATGATGCGACTATCGCTCTGGGTTCTAATGGCGTTAAACTTTTTGAAATAACTCGTGCTTATGGTGCATTTGCAAATGGAGGTTACGTTGTTCAGCCATACGCAATAGAGAGGATTGAAACTTCCAGAGGAAAAGTTGTATATCAGGCACCAAAAGTTAAAGTTTCTCATCAGCTTAGTGTTAATACTGCGGCAGAGATGACTGCAATGTTGAAAACGGTTGTGTCAAGCGGAACAGGCCGTGCTGCAAGTATTGGAAAACCTGCAGCAGGAAAAACAGGTACCACTGACGATTATAAAGATGCAAGCTTTATTGGCTATACCCCAACTGTTGCTACAGGGGTTTGGGTTGGCCGTGATGACAATAAACAAATGAAAAATATTCAAGGGGGTACCGTTCCGGCTCTAATATGGCATGATATTATGGCTGTTGCAACAAAAAAAGCCGGCAATGTTGATTTTGATTATCCGGAAATCCTTTTGGAAGATAAAAGTAATTCTTCAGATAAACCTATAGTTATAGAAGATACAGATATAACTACTGACGACAGTTCTGTTAATCAAAATACAAACGATGTTGAACCTATGGAGGCCGTTAGTAATTTCGTTAAACAAAACAATACCCCATCTTCGGTGTCAAAAGCTCCAAAACCTCCTGCACCAAGTCAGAGGCCCGATTTAAACCCGAAATCTGATATTCAAAATGCCGGACATGCCCCTATCCCATTGTCAGGGAATTAAAAATGTTTTAATAAGATTTAAACTTGAAAGGCGGTTAAAAACCGTCTTTAAGTTTATGAAATTATAAAATATAACCTAATTGTCCAAGATAACTGTCCTTGTGACTAATTGAAAAAGAAACCATATTTTCGTTTAATATAATTAAATCTTTTTCATACTTCCAGCTATTCTTAATTCCAACGGGGAACATTTGTTCCCCCTTTTTTTATTAAAGTTTGATTAATTTATCCTTTATAATATTCTTGAATTCTTCAGAAACAGATTTCAAGTCAATAATATCTATTTCAAAAGGTATAGT
>CADBQW010000054.1 GCA_902796925.1 uncultured bacterium
ATTCTTGACTGTAACAAGAGGTGAACAGGAAAAAATATTAAAAAAGAAAAAAGATAAAAGAATTGAAAATAACCCTGAATTATACCCAAATACTACAAAAGGTGCAAAGATATTGGGCGAACAAATATTTCTTGCTATACAAATGAAACAAGGAAATGATAAACTTAACAGCAAAAAGAAAAGAAATAATAAGGTTTAAATTTTTGCACATAAAAGATTTATGCAACTTTAAGTGTATAGCCGAGTTCTTTTATTATTTTTAACGCAGTTGATAATTGCGGTTGTTGTTCTCCGTTAAAAATTGCATAAAGATTGCTTCTTGATATACCTGTCTTTTTTGACATTCCAAGTATTGAATCTTTTGCACGAACGGCATATTCTAGTGCTTTTACAAAAGCGTTTAAATCGTTATCTTGCAAAAATTCTTCAAAACCGATATTTATCCATTCTTTTATATCGTCATCGGTTTTTAAATCATTTAAAATATATTCGTCGAATTTTCCTGTATTTTTCATTGTGATAACCTCCATTCATCAAGAAGTTTTTGAGCACGCACAATATCATTTGATTGGTCGGATTTATCACCGCCGTTAATTAGCAATACAACAACTCCATTGATTTCTGTGTAATAAATTCTGTAGCCTTTCCCAAAGTCAAAACGCAATTCCGAAATACCTTCCGATAACTTTTTATGGTCGCCAAAGTTGCCTTCTTCTATGCGTAATATTCTTTGGTTTATGCGTTTTCTAAAACTTCCGTCGAGAGAATTTAACCATTCTGTAATTGGAGCTTTCCCATTTGGAAGTATTAGATATTCAATTTCATAAGTTTGCATAATTATATTGTACTGTACGCAGGACATGCTGTCAAGATTTGTAAATAAAAAGGCAATTTCTGAAAAGGAAAATACATAATAAGAATATAGGGGATTTATATAAAATTATGAATAAAGCAGAGTAGGGTGCGATGTTTCGCACCTTGTTTATGTGTTTGTGTTTTGGTACGGTACACCGTACCCTACTATAAAAATCTATGATTTGTCTTAAAGTAAATAGTTA
Source organism: uncultured bacterium (assembly GCA_902796925.1). Taxonomy (GTDB): domain Bacteria; phylum Cyanobacteriota; class Vampirovibrionia; order Gastranaerophilales; family Gastranaerophilaceae; genus RUG14219. The sequence continues at coordinate 1,059 of CADBQW010000054.1, forward strand.
GTTATATAGGTCAGGTTCAACCTGACAAAAAAATTAATACAAAAATTGAACCCCACTCGAAATTCTGCTTTTCATGCAAAGCCTTCAAAGCGAATTTCTACCCTCCCCAATATGAGAGGGTTTAGCAAATACATCCGATTTACTAATACGACATTAAATATTACACCCGAATTATCGTACGATTTCAAAAATCTCTTTGCATTTAGAGAACACTTTTTCCGCATCTTTTAAGAATAACATATTAGGTCCGTCGCAAAGTGCTTTATCAGGATTTGGATGAACTTCAAAAAATAAAACATCTGCTCCTGCTGCCATAGCACATTTTGCTAAAACAGGAACAAATCTTCTGTCACCTCCGGTTGAATCCCCGTTTGACCCCGGCATTTGTACACTATGAGTAGCATCAAATACAACAGGATACCCAAATTCTTTCATTATAGGAATTGCACGAAAATCTGAAACAAGGTTGTTATACCCAAATGTAACACCTCTATCGGTCAGCATAATTTGAGTATTTCCGCTATCTTCAACCTTTTTGACTAAGCTTTTCATTTGTTCAGGTGCAAGAAACTGACCTTTTTTAATATTTACAATCTTACCCGTTTTAGCCGCAGCAACAAGCAAATCAGTTTGTCTGCATAAAAAAGCAGGGATTTGCAAAATATCAGCAACTTCCGCTGCAACAGGTGCCTGATCAGGTGTATGAATATCAGTCACAATAGGAACATCAAATTCTTTCTTAATTGCTGCAAGATATTCCAGCCCTTTTTCCATTCCTAAACCACGATAAGAATTTATTGAAGAACGATTGGCTTTATCATAAGAACATTTGAAAACGTAATTAATATCAAGTTTTTCACAAACCTTCTTTAATCCTTCAGCAGTCTCTCTCATAATATCCAAGCTCTCAACCGCACAAGGCCCTGCAAAGATGGTTAATTTATTACCGCCGATTTCAAAATTTCTTAAATTTATACTCATCTTAGTTCCTTTTAAGTTTGTTGTTGGGTTTCACCCAATCTACAAGTTTGAAGTGAATAGGGGAATAAGTGAGTTTTAAATAATATTAATATATCTTTTGTCTACCAGAAGTAATTATTATATTTATTTATGAGCGTTAGCGAATTTAATTCACTTATTGCCTTATTACCCTATTCACTTATTCACTTTTATTATCCGATATCCCATCTTCCGCATGTACCGCCCCAGCGAGCTATGATGTTACCTTTGATATCGCCG
>CADBQW010000055.1 GCA_902796925.1 uncultured bacterium
AATATATTCTCCGATAGGATATTGCCTGCGAAAACTTAAGTTATAAAATTGTTTGTTACGAATTTTATTCCACAATTTTCTTTCTTGTGGTGTCATATTTTTTCTTAATTCTCTTGCTAATATATATTTTTTATCCATACATAAATTATAATACAAAAGCCCCCATTCTAACCTTCCCCCATGGGGGAAGGAACAAATGTAACACTCTCTTAACAAAATTTTACAAAGGCTGAAACCCTGCTATAATGCCTCATAGCATAGCATAGCATAGCATTTTTGCGCCCGTAGCAATAATTTTTAACTTTTTGTTTTAATAAAAGCAGGTAGTAGCAGTCATCTTGAGCGAAGCGAAAGATCTCATAAGTTTTGAGATTCTTCGGGCTTCGCCCTCAGAATGACGAAAATATGAAAGGTAAAAAATGTCAGTAGAAAAAATATCTTTTAACGGTGTAGGAACTTTACCTCAATTAAAAAAACAATCAGAGCCTGTGTTTAACGGGCAAAAATATTATGCAGATGAAGAAAAAAGTAATGCAGCAAAATATATGATTGGTGCCGCTGCTTTGGCAGGTGTTGTTGCGTTGGGCATAATCGGTCATAAAGGCTATCTTGGAAAAACAGTACAAAAAGTGTTTGGAGGTAAAGAAAAATCTTTAGAAACATTGGCAAATGATAATCATTTTGAAAAGGTCGAACTTGAAAAATTTGCAAGTACGCTTGATGCCGATATAAAAGTTAATCCTTATAATAAATCAGCTATTGAACAAATTGATTATGTGGATAAATTAAACTGGGCTGAAAACAGTGAATTAGGTGCAATTCACCATCAGAATAAACAGAATTTGTATGAAGAATTGAATTGGGACGCAAAGCCTTATCCCGCAAAAGTTGTAAGGAAACTTGAACATGACCGTAGTATCGGTCATGGTATCGGTTATATAAGAAACGATATAGAAAAAGAATTTGATACATTGCGGAAACAGGGATATAAAATCAGTGTCAAAGATTTGAAGGACGGATATAAAAAGATAACCTATATTTATCCGAAAAACTCGCCGATTAAATCCAAAACGATACATGCTAAATTTATGCCCGAAGATACGTGGTTTACTAAAGATAAGAAAAGTATTGATATTGTTATGAAAAACGGTAAGCAATACGGTGTGGAAATTGATATGGATACTATGAAACAATCGTTAATGCAGTTGCATGGTGACGCATTTGCTACAAAATATCAATTTAGGGAAGGCGGTGCAACGCATTATGTTGACTATATTGATGATTTGATAAATAAATTTGACAGGTTTTTAGATAAAAATGTCGAAGGTGACGAAGTTTTTAAAGAATTGGTTAAAGAATTGAATGTGTAAAACTCCCTTTAAGGGAGTTTTTTAGAAGTTGGATAAGTAAGATAAGTCAGGTAAGTGGGTAAGTACGTATCGGTATTTGGCACACCTTAAAGTACTTACCCAACTTACCAAACTTACCTTACCTATCTTACTTTTATCACTATGTAACACTTTCTTAATAAAATATTACTTAATAATTCTCAACAATTTTTCATTCCCCATGTTGACAGTGAATTTTGTTTGTCATAACATTGATATGCTTGGAATAATGTATTTACACATTTATCCGAAATTACCGAAATATTTGTATAAATAGCGTTCCGGGCATGGTATATACAAACAAGAAAAGGAATTGCACAATGGCAACTACACAAAGACAAAGAATTCGCGTTTGTTTGAAAGCATACGATCACAAACTTATTGACGTATCTTCCGACAAAATCGTAGAAACAGCGAAAAGAACTGATGCAAAAGTAGCAGGCCCTATTCCTTTACCTACAAAAAGACGTATATATTGCGTTTTGCGTTCACCCCACGTTGATAAAAAATCTCGTGAACATTTTGAAATGAGAACTCACAAACGTATTATTGATATATACGAACCGACTCAACAAACTGTTGAAGAGTTGGGCAGATTGGATCTTCCCGCAGGTGTAGATATCGAAGTTAAACTGTAATATATCTTAGAGGCAACCCTTTTAAGATAAAGTTTGAAAATTAAATAAGCATTATGCATGTAATGTGATCTACAACTGTCAGGCAGGCAGGGTAAAAATCCTCAAAAAGGTAAAGTGATGTAGCGCTCGCAAGAGTAAATGCAAACCAAAGGACGATTATTTGTGTCCTATGGTGAGCAGGAAAGGTAAAAATATGACACTTGGTGTAATAGGAAAGAAATTAGGAATGACTCAAATCTTTGATGAACAAGGTTTGGCTATTCCCGTAACCGTTATTAAGGTCGACAAAACCGTGGTAACTCAGGTTAAAACTGTTGAAACCGACGGTTATAACGCTATTCAGGTAGGTACGATTGCGGCTAAAGAAAAACATTTAACAAAAGCTGAAATCGGACACTTCAAGAAAAACAGTCTTGAAAATTTCAGACACCTTCAAGAATTCAGAATTGACAATCCGCAAGACTATAAAGTCGGCGATGTCATTGAATTGTCAGTACTTGATAACGTTGAAAAAGTTGACGTAACAGGAAAATCAATAGGTAAAGGTTTCCAAGGTACAGTTAAAAGATGGAACTTCTCAAGAGGACCTATGGGTCACGGTTCCAAAAACCACAGAGAACCGGGTTCTATCGGTGCAGGTACTACTCCCTCTCGTGTTATCAAAGGTAAAAGAATGGCAGGTAACATGGGTAACGAAAGAGTTACTATTACTAAATTAAAATTAGTGAAAGTTGACTCTGCAAACGGCTTGGTATTGATTAAAGGTTCTGTACCGGGTTGTGAAGGCAGATTGGTAACAATCGTTCCGACAAGAACTAAATGGAATTAATCTTAGTACCCTCGCCCCTTTGGGGAGAGGGAAGAAATTCTTAATGAACGTAAGTGAATTTAGAATTTCGGGTGAGGGGCTCACTCAAAAACAAGGAAAAGTTAAAACCGGCCGGTCTTGCCAAATAAAGCGAAAGCAAGCGGTAAGCGGTCTTAAACGAAAAGAGAAAAAGTAAAGGAAATTAAAAATGTCAAAAGAAATTTTAAATACAAAAGGCGAAAAGTTAGGTGAAATCACTTTAAACGAAAATGTTTTCGGTGTTGAACCCAATATTCACGTAATGCATTTAGCATTGAGAAGACAATTAAACAACGCCCGTCAAGGTTCTGCTTGTGCTAAAACAAGAGCGGAAGTTTCCGGAGGCGGTAAAAAACCTTGGAAACAAAAAGGTACGGGTAGAGCAAGAGCAGGTTCTTTGCGTTCACCTTTGTTTGCGGGCGGCGGCGTAATCTTTGGGCCGAAACCGAGAAGCTATGCGTTTAATATGCCTCAAAAAGCAAGACAATTAGCACTTAAATCAGCTTTGTCCGCAAGAAACGAACAAATGGTTGTTGTTAAAGATTTTTCAACAATTACCGAACCTAAAACAAAATTGATGGTTAGTGCATTAAAATCTTTGAATGTTTCGGGTAAAACTTTAATCGTTGCGGATTTCAAAGCTGACGAAAACAAAAATTTGGAATTGTCGGCAAGAAATATTCCGAGCGTAAAAGTTATTTTACCTTCAAACCTCAATGTAAAAGACTTACTTGAAGCTGATTTTGTTGTTATTACAGAATCTGCTGTAAATGATATAACAGAAAGGCTGCAATAATGAGTAAAGCAAGAACTAATACGGAAAAATTATACGACGTAATTAAAAAACCTATCATCACCGAAAAATCTGTCGGTGCAACATCTTTGGGTCAATACACTTTTGAAGTTGTAAAAGATGCAACAAAAATTGAAATTGCTCAAGCTGTTGAATTAGCTTTTCCCGGTAGAAAAGTTAAAAAAGTAAGAACGGTTTATATGCCTTCTCACGAAAAAAGAATGGGATATAAATTTGGAAGAACCGATTCTTCAAAGAAAGCAATCGTTACAATCGAAGGCGATCCGATTGAAGAACTTATCGGTGCGTAAATTTTACCCTCGCCCCTTCGGGGAGAGGGTAGAAACACTTAATAAGCGTAAGTGAATTTAGTGTTTCGGGTGAGGGGTAATTCCTTCAACCAAATGACAGGGCGTCAGGCACATGTCCTTGAAAGTAAAACAAAGCCAAAAAAGGAGAAAACAAAATGGCAATCAGAAAAATAAACCCGACATCTCCCGGACAAAGGGGAATGACAAAAAGTGATTATCAGGAAGTTACTTGTACAACTCCCGAAAAATCACTTCTTAAGTCCTTGAAAAAGACTGCGGGCAGAAACAACACGGGTAGAATTACATGTCGTCACAAAGGCGGCGGTGTAAAAAGAACTTACCGTGTAATTGATTTTAAACGTGAAAAATTCGGTGTTCCCGCAGCGGTTAAAACTATTGAATACGACCCGAACAGAAACGTAAGAATTTCTTTGGTATACTATGCTGACGGTGAAAAAAGATATATCTTGACTCCCGAAGGCTTGAACGTAGGCGACGTAATCGTCAGCGGTCCCGAAGCACCGGTTCAGACAGGTAATGCACTTCCGTTGGAATTGATTCCTTTGGGTACTATTGTTCATAATATTGAACTTACCCCCGGACGCGGCGGTGTAATGGTCAGATCGGCGGGTAATGCTGCTCAGGTTATGGCTAAAGAAGGCAACTATGTAACAATCAAACTTCCTTCTTCTGAAATGAGAATGGTAAGAAAAGAATGCATGGCAACAATCGGTACTTTAGGTAATGCAGAATTTAAAAACCTCTCAATCGGTAAAGCCGGCAGAAAACGTTATATGGGTATCAGACCGACAGTTCGCGGTGTTACAATGAACCCCTGCGATCACCCTCACGGTGGTGGTGAAGGTAAAACAGGTCCCGGCGGACATCCTAAGACTCCTTGGGGTAAACCGGCACTTGGTATGAAGACAAGAAATCCGAAGAAAGCTTCTTCAAAATTAATTGTTAGAGGCAGAAAAAGATAATTAACAAAGAGCAATATCTAAAGAAATTTAGATGCTAGAGAAAAAGGAGAAGTGAATGGCTCGTTCAACAAAAAAAGGTGCATATATACAAGAATCGCTGGCTAAAAAAATCGAAAAGATGAATGCAGCAGGCGATAAGAAGATGATAAAAACATGGTCGAGAGCATCTGAAATTAGTCCCGATATGTTGGGACATACCATAGGTGTTCACAACGGTAAAACACATGTTCCTGTGTACATTACAGAAGAAATGGTAGGCCATAAACTGGGTGAATTTGCACCAACCAGAATGTTCCGTGGTCACGCAGGACAAGACAAAACAGCAAAAAGGAAATAAAACCATGCAAGAAAGTAAGGCTAAACAAACAGATATAAAAATGACAGCTCGCAAATTGCGTCGTGTAATTAATCTCGTTAGAGGTAAGAATGCACAGGAAGCAGTAGAAATGTTGCATTTTATGCCATATTTTGCAGCAAGAGTCGTTGAAAAAAATATTAAAGATGCAATGGCTAATGCGGCTGAAAAATATGGTTCTGCCCTGCTACCGATGAAGGTGTCAGAAATTTACGCTGATGAAAGTGTAACTTATAAAAGAGCTAAAGCTAGAGCGCAAGGTCGTATGTACTCAAGAGTAAAAAGAACTGCTCATTTAACAGTAAAATTGGCAAGTAATTAAAATAGGAGACTATAAAGTTGGGACAAAAAACACATCCAACCGGCTACAGAGTAGGTATTATTCAACCTTGGCGTAGTACATGGTTTGGCAAAAAGAAAGAATATCCTGTACTTCTTAAAGAAGATGCAGAGATTAGAAAATTTCTAAAGAAAAAATTATATGCAGCTGGCATTTCAAGAATTTTAATAGCCAGAACTCCGATGAATGTAAATATTACTTTGGTAACAGCGAAGCCCGGTATTGTTGTTGGTCGTGGCGGTCAAGGTATTGATGAACTTAGGGTTCAAGTTGCAAAGATGATCAACAAGACCGTAACAATCGATGTTGTCGAAGTTGCAAGAATTGATGCGGATGCTCAATTAGTTTCTGAAGCAATAGCCCTTCAATTAGAAAAACGTATTGCATTCAGAAGAGCAATGAAGCAAGCAATGCAACGTACAATGAGAGCTTCAGGTGTTGAAGGTATTAAAGTTATGGTTTCAGGTCGTTTAGGCGGTGCTGAAATTGCAAGAAGTGAATGGGCAAAAGAAGGTCGTATTCCTCTTCAAACACTAAGAGCAGATGTTGATTACGGTTTTGCCGAAGCAGATACCATAATGGGAAAAATTGGTGTTAAAGTTTGGGTATTCAAAGGATTATTGGGTAATAATGAAAAAGCCGATATGAATTTAAAATCCAAAAAATCTTCACCTGAAAATGGTTTAGGAGAAAAATCT
>CADBQW010000056.1 GCA_902796925.1 uncultured bacterium
AGCGTGTTTTCATATAGGTAAGAAAGTGGTAAAAATTTAATTAAGGTAAAAGGTAAAGAAAGGAAGATTTATCATGTCTATTCAACCAGTATCATTTAATGCTATGTCTTACAATTACCCCGTTGCAAGATGTAACTCTCAACCAATTCAAAACCCTGCTTTCAGAGGGATCGAAGAAGAACAACAGCCTAAAAAGAAAAGCCACACAGGGTGGTGGGTCGCTGCAGGGTTGGCCGTCGCAGGTATAGCAACTTACCTGTTAACAAGAGGCAAGGCTAAAGGCGCTGTAGAAAAGGTTGTTAAAAATGCCGAAAATACTGTTAACAAAGCTGCAAAAGGAACAAGCACTGCGGAAAAGACTGCTGAAGGTGCAGTAGAAAAAGTTGTTAAAGAAACACCAGATGAAATTATGAAGCGCTATAACGATGCTGCTCACAATGCAAGAGAAAAAGAATTGATTGAAGTGTTCACTGACCCTAAAAATGCTGATGCTGTCCATAAAATTAATACTTTAAATAAAGATTTAAGAATAGAAGAACTTAAATCCGAGCATGAACGTTTAACAAAACAAAAAGCTGGTATAGAGGACTTAATTAATAATGCATTGAAAAAAGGAAAGGTTGCAAATATAGACGAAGAGATAAACCAATGTGAAGAAGTAATTAGCAGATTTAAAAAAGAGTCAAAGAATTTCCAGAAAAAGGAAAAAAATGCGAGCGCCTACGATAAGGCAAAAAGACAAATTGCAGAATTACAAGCCCGAAAAGTACAAATTTTCCAGGATTATAATATAAGACAATATGCATCTTTGAAAAAACAAAATGCAGAAAAAATTGAAAAATTAAATAATGAATTGGAATCATTGAAACTGCAAAATAACAAAACTAAAAAAACATCATCAAAAAGAATGTATGAAGAAAATGGTGATTTCACAAGATAATACAGGTAATTATTATTGACACACAAAAGCCGGGTTTAGATAACCCGGCTTTTCTTTATGTTTTTATTGTAAATTTTTAAACTATTTATTTTTTCTTATCTGCAAGTTCACTATCCAATCGTAAAAATACAGGGTGTATTGATTCTTTTTCTATAAATTTACCCGGTTTTATATTGTTACAGTTTAAGTCGTCTAACTTTGTATTTAAATCGAATGATAACTGTGATGCCATATCAAGAGCTATATTTGGACAGAACGGGTAAAGAAGTGAACAAACCACTGTCATAACGTTCAAAACGGTAACGAGAACTTGTCCGCATTCTGTCATTTTGTCTTCTTTTGCAAGTGTCCAAGGTGCATTATCAGTGACATATTTATTAGTTATATTAACCAAATCCATAATTTCTGCACCGGCTTCTGAAATTTCATAATTATCAAAATGGTTTTTAACGATTTGGACTTTACCCAAAGCTGTCTTGTATAAGTCTGAATTTACAACAAATTCTGATTTAATTTCGCCGTTAAAGTACTTAACCAACATGGAAAGGGTTCTGTTTAAGAGGTTACCTGTAGAGTTTGCAAGATCAGCATTAACCTTTTCTTTAAAGTCCTCATCAGAATAGTTTCCGTCTTTGCCGGAGGATGCTGCGCATGCCATATAGTATCTGAAAGCATCCGGTTTTTCCAGGTTCCAGGCATTTAAGATATCGACAGGTGCAATGACATTACCGAGGGTTTTCGACATTTTTTCCTGGTTAATATTTATAAATCCGTGGACTAAAAGTTGTTTTGGTAAAGGTAAACCCAAAGCCATCAAGATTGCACCCCAGTATATGCAGTGGAATTTCAAGATATCTTTTCCGATAACGTGGTGAACTTCACTCCAATATTTATCAAATTTTTCGCTTGATTTATCTACATCCCAACCAAGTGCCGTAATATAGTTGGAAAGCGCATCAATCCATACATATATAACCTGATCCTCATCTCCAAGAACAGGTATCCCCCACTCCACGCTTTCTTTTGCACGGGAAACGGAAAAGTCGTCAAGGTTTTCCAGTTGATTCAGAACTTCGTTTGCTCTGAACTGAGGAACAATGAATGACGGATTTTCTTTAATATACTTTATCAGAGAATCTTTATACTTTGAAAGTTTAAAGAAATAATTTTCTTCACTGACAAGTTCCGGTTTTTTGTGGTGTATCGGGCATAGACCGTCTTCTGTCAAGTCTTTTGGGTTTAAAAAGCTTTCACAACCCGGACAATACAAGCCCTCGTATGAATTTTTATATATGTCGCCTTGTTTAAGAAGTTTATCAAATATTCTTTGAACGACTTCTGTATGATATTTATCGGTAGTTCTTATAAATTGATCATAATCAACATCAAGAGCTTTCCATGCTTGTTTAAATTTTGAAGAATTCTCATCGCACATCTGCTGCGGTGTCATTCCTTTTTCTGCGGCGGTTTTTTGAATTTTTATTCCGTGTTCATCGACACCGGTCAGAAAATATACATCATCCAGTCTTTGTCTATAGTGTCTGACTATAACGTCAGATAATATTTTTTCATATGCGTGTCCTATATGCGGAGCTCCGTTTACGTAATCAATCGCCGTCGTTAAATAATACCTTTTATCCATATTTATCCTCGTTTTAATCTTATACCTTGGGTCCATTGTAGCACAAAAATGGGGATATATTATCGTTTTATAATTTGAATTTTTGTTAAATCTTCGTTAAAAATTTGCAAATTCAGCTTGGAGAGGTATCATAAAAGTATAGGAATATAGTAAAGAAGGTTAAATTTTATGACAAAACAAAGAATAGCGGTAATTGGTGCAGGCTGTTGGGGTCGAAATATTGTACGTAATTTTTATAATTTGAACGTTCTCGATACAGTTTGCGATATGGATGAAGAAAATCTCAAAAAAGTCCGTGAACAATATGAAAATGTAAACACAACAAAAGATTTTAATGATATTATCAATAATCCGGAAATAACTTCCGTTGCGGTTGTAACACCAAGTCACACTCATTTTAAAATAGTAAAGGCAATGCTTGAAGCCGGAAAAAACGTTTATGTTGAAAAACCGATTTCAACCGTTGCACAAGAAGCTAAAGACCTTATGGAATTGGCAAATTCTAAAGGGTTAGTCTTGATGGTGGGACATCTGCTCTTGTATCATCCTGCAGTAAACAGATTAAAAATGCTTATTGAAGAAGGCGAATTGGGCGATGTTGTTTATGCTCAAAGTGACAGACTGAATGTGAATTATTTCAAAAACGACAGAAGTGTAATGTGGGATTTGGCACCACATGATGTTTCCATGATGAGTTATGTCGTCGGAAAATCTCCAAAACGCGTAATCTCTGCTGTTGGTTGTTCTTCCGATAGAAATGATATTATGGATATAACTCATCTAACCATAGAATTTGAAGACGGAATAATCGGACAAATTTCTGATAGTTGGATTACACCGAGAAAACATGTTCAACTATTGGTCAGAGGAACTAAAGCCACAGCGATTTTAGATGATACACTACCTGAAAATAAACTCGTTATTTTTGACAATTTTGTAAAAGATGCAACTCAAAATATCAAATTGGATTACCTCGAAATTGAACCTCTGAAACTTGAATGCCAACATTTTATATCTTGTTGTGAAAATGGTAAAAAAGCCCGTTCTGACGGTGATAACGGCTTGATGGTAACATCTATTCTTGAACAAGCGGAAAAAGTTATGTTAGGTGACAGGGCAAAAAATCTTGATGATATAAACTTTGCACTTTCAAGAACAAAACGATAGGAAAAAAGGGAGTAACTTATGAAATTAAAAGATAATGCAGCAAATATTGTATCAATCACAAGAATTTTTGTGGCCTTTGCAGCAATAGCCTTGTTATTTGTGAATTGTGCTTGCGCTTATATTTGGGCCGTAATTCTTACCATAATCGCATTCATAATGGATGGGGTAGATGGTTACGTTGCAAGAAAATTTAATCAAGCTTCTGAATGGGGCTCTGTCCTTGATATTATGGGAGACAGAATCGTTGAGGCTTCTTATTGGATAGCTTTTGCGGTTATGGGTTGGCTAAATATTCTTTTCCCTCTTGTTTGTATATCAAGAGCGTTTACAACCGACAGTATCAGAAGTGTTGCCCTTTCTAAGGGCATGACTGCGTTTGGCGAAAAATCAATGCAGTCAACAGCTTGGGGAAAATTTATCTGCGCATCTAAATTTATGAGAATAAGTTATGCTGTTGCAAAAGTTGCGGCTTTCGTTCTCATTATTGTTGCCTACATCCCAGGATTGGAAACCTCAATCGCTGATCCTATAAGGTTCATCGCGGTTGTTTCTGCCTGGATTGCTATAATCTTCTGCGTTGTTAGAGCTATCCCCGTCGTTGCAGAAAGTGGGAAACTCTTTAATAATTAAAATGTTTCTTATGTTTGTATAAAATTACATTAATAAAAATCCCAAAACATTTTTGGGATTTTTTAATAGTATAAGAAATATATAAGGAATTACTATCTCTACCTAATACAAGAATTTCTCTCTTAATTTATGTAGCAAGAAAGAACCTCTTGACCAAAACTCGAAACCCTCATCTTTTTTAATGCTCGTAATTCTGTCTGTCGAATACATTCTTTCGTCACACCATAAATATTGCCAATTTCTTCTAAAGTATGACGTGTCGTATTCCCAATTCCATAGCGCATCCTGACAACTTCTTGCTCCCTCTCTTTTAGTGTCGAAATTACCATGTCGATATCATTTTGTAGTTCTTCAAACTCGGTGTTCGCCGTTGCAGAAGCGTTCTCATCTTCAAGTATATCCGCAACGTTCATATCTTTTCCGTCCTCATTTTCAAATCCGTTTTCTATCGAAACCGTCTTTACGTAAGCTGATAAAAATGTCCCTAATTTATCTTGGGAAATATTCATCCTCTTTGCTATATCAGCAAGCTCTGCTTTTCCGTTATTTGCGTTCTCTATTTCCGATTTTATTTTTGAAAATTTTGACAATGTTTCTTGAATATATACAGGAATTTTCATACAGTGCGATTGCTCAGATATCGCTTTAAACATAGATTGCTTTATCCACCAAGCCGCATATGTCGAAAATCTGTATCCCAGTTTGTAATTGTATTTCTCGGCAGCAATCATTAATCCAATATTGCCTTCCTGTATCAAATCTACAAAAGGTATTTTGGAAATATGTATCGCCTTTTTTGCAATTGTAAATACTAGCTTAAGGTTACTTTGAATAAGTCTAATCTTTGCATCAGAATCACCTCCTTGTGCTAGCATTGCCAAATTACATTCTTCATCTTGAGATAATACAGGGTAATTGGAAATCTCTCTAAGATAATTGCTCAATGCACTATCCTCACTACCGGATACTACTTCATTCCTCGCCGGATTTGATGATGTTTCTCTCATCTTGATGGGTAAATTTTCTCTCATTAGCTCAAACTCCTCTTTTTACGCCCATTTAAAACACAAGATTTTCGGGCGTTTCTACATAAACTTAAGAACACGAAATTTCACACTGATATATATTTACAAACCCAGTGTATATACTTAGTATATACTATTGTATATAAAACTTCAAGTGTATATTAAGAAAGATTAAGAACTGTTTTCTTATCGCAATATTATTTATAAGAAAAATTACAATAATGACTTGGCAAATTCTATTGATTTATCATTGATTTCGCCACCTGCAAGTTCCGCAAGCGCCATAATCCTATCGTTTTCGTTAAGCGTATATACTTCCACTTTTGTTATATCATTTTGAGATTTTCTTACATAAAAATGCTTATTTGCTTTTGATGCTATAATCGGTTGGTGAGTAATAAGAATTATTTGATGTGAATTTGCTAATTCGGAAATTTCCTCGGCAACACTTTGGGAGGCCTTGCCTGAGATTCCGGTATCTATCTCATCAAAAATAACTGTATCAATCCCATCACTTTGCGCGAATACGGATTTTAGGGAAAGCATTACGCGGGAAATTTCACCACCGGAGGCAACTTTTGCAAGCGGTTTCAAATCTTCTGACACATTTGTTGAAATTAAAAATTCGACATCATCAATACCATCTGATGAGAGTTCTTTTGGTTTTACATCAATAAGGAATCGAGCCTTTGGAAGTTCTAATTTTTGCATTTTTTCTTCGGTCAAAACAGATAAAACTTTTGCATAATTTTTTCTTGCTTCACTTATTTCTTGAGCAAGAATTTCCAATTCATTATATTTTAAAGAAATTTCAGTTTCCAGATTCTCAATATTTTGTGTAGAAAATTCAATACCATCCAATTCTTGTCTTAAATTTTCACCTGTTTCAAGAACAGCTTCCAAGGTATTGCCGTATTTGTGTTTTAATTTGTCTAACAAATATAGGCGTTCTTGGATTTCGTTCAATCTTGCCTCATCATTATCAAGGTTTTGGCTGTATTCTCTCAAAACCCCGCCAACTGTAATTAAAATATCCACGGCTTCATTAATTGATTGTTCGGTTTCAGTAAGGTTAGCATCCGTTTCGGCAGCTTTTGATATATTTCTTCTAATATCATTTAGTGAATCAAGAATAGAATTATCGTCACCGTTTATTGCCCAGTATGAAGTTCCGGTTAATTCTTTCAATTTTTCTGCATTCTCAAGAATCTCCAACTCTTTTCTTAATTCTTCATATTCATTGATTGAAAGAATCTGGGCATCATCAATCTCATTTAACTGAAATTTTAAGAATTCAATTTGTGATTCGGTCATCTGGGCGGCGTTCTTTAAATTTTCCAGATCATTTTTTAGCTTTGTATATTCTTGATATTCTAATTTATACTTATCTAGTTTTTCGCCATAAAAACTTTTGGCATATTCATCGAGTAAATTTATATGGCATTTTGGCTGAAGAAAAGAATATGTTTGGTGTTGAGAGTGAATATCTAAAAACATATTTTTTAGATATTTCACCACTTCGCCATTAACCATTGTTCCATTGATTCGAGTTCGGGCACCGTTTTGAGTTATTTCTTTTGATAAAATTATTTCATTGTCAAAACTATCAATACCGTTTTCAGCAAAGAAATCATTTAAATTATGTTTTTTGTTGTCAATTGTTAATTCTATGAAAGCCTTATCTTCACCGGATTTTATAACTTCACGAGATACACGGGTTGAGAACGCAAGTTCAATAGCATTTATGATAATACTTTTGCCGGCGCCGGTTTCTCCAGTTATTACATTTAACTTTTCATCAAAATCACAGGTCAAATCGTCAATGAGAATGTAATTTTTTATCCGTAACTGCTTTATCATATATTAAATATATCGCAAAATCCTATAAGTGGCAATATTATAACAAAAACAGTCTATCCCATTAAGTTGAAGAACCCGGCAACCATCCCTACAAAAGCAGAGATCGCAAGATAAAAAATTGGCTCACGTTTTTCTTTTATGGTTAAAAATATGAACACCCCAAAAAGAATTAAACCCAACAAATTCAGATTATCGATGAACAGACTAATTCCGACAGCCGCCAACAATCCGCAGCTAACAGGCTTAAGAACGGATATAACTGATTGCACATATCTGTTATATCTAAACTTTTCTAATAATTTTGATAGGATTATACAAATGACTAGAGAAGGTAAAATAACAGAAGTCGTAGAAAATATTGCACCTAAAATTCCTGCAGTCTTTACACCTGCAAAAGTCGCAACATTAACCCCTACCGGACCGGGAGTTATTGATGACAACGCAACCATGTCTGACAATTGCTGCGATGTAAACCAATCTTTTGTAATGGTTAGGTGATATAAAAAAGGAATCGTTGCATATCCTCCGCCAAAAGAGAATAAACCTATTTTTAAAAATTCGAAAATCAACTGTAAGTATATCATTGCCCGACTTTATCCTCCTTTTTTTCGGGTAAAAATCGAGCCATAAGAATTCCTATAATTATTGAAATTATAATAATTATGGCCGGAGAAATTTTAAAAAATGCTGACAAAATGAAGGCTGCAAAGAATAAGACACTTGTTCGTCTATTCACAACACTTCTTGCCCACATTTCTTTTACGGCCAGGAATATTAATGTTAGTACTCCAATTCCAATTCCCCAAAACATGCTTTCTATAAATCTGAATTTAATTATATATCCCATAATTTGCGCAAGTATTACAATGGACACAAATGCGGGTAGAGTAATTCCAACGATTGCGCTTATTGCGCCGGGAATTTTTCTTAATTTGTATCCTGTAAAAATAGATACATTCGCTGCAATAATACCAGGCACGCTTTGACTAAGGGCGTAGAAATCATACAACTCATTTTCGTCTATCCAAGCTCGTTTTTCAACAAGTTCTGATTGTAATAGAGGTAATATTACATACCCCCCGCCCAGCAATAACATTCCAACCTTTAAAAATAATTTAAAAATATTGTAGATATTCTTATCCATAGGTAAAATTATACATAAACTAATGAAAATATACAAGTATTTATATGGCAAATCAAAGGTTTTCCAAAGCTGAAATTTTCATTTTATCGAAATTCGGGGTGCGGTTGAGCCATAATTTCTGAGCGCAAACTGCCTGATGTATGAGCATGTCAAGTCCGCATATAGTTTTTAGACCCAGCTTTTCTGCAGATTTTATTAAAAGTGTTTTTTTAGGGTTGTAAATAACATCGTAAATTATACAATTTTTGTTAATTGTTTCCATTGTATTAAATTCTAACGGCATCATATCTGCGGAATGTCCAAGCATTCCGATAGGTGTCGTGTTGACTATCATGTCATATTCAGATAAATCACGGATATGATCAATCTGATATATATTAAATATGATGTTAGGGAATTTTCTTCTAAAGTATCCCACTATATCAACAGAATTAGGAATATTTCTTGTAAACAGGGATATTTCAGAAACTTTTGCTTGAGCAAGACCCACAACTACCGCATGTGCCGCTCCTCCTGTCCCAAGAATACCTATTTTTTTGTTGGTTAATTTTATATCACAAGGAATCGCTCTAAGAAATCCCATAACATCAGTGTTATATCCCTTTAACATTTTATCAGGAGTTATAACAACGGTATTTATAGCACGGGTTATATCGGCGTAAGCGTCTACTTCATGAACAAAAAGTGACATTGGAAGTTTTAGCGGAATCGTTACATTAAACCCTTCATATCCGTCGTGTTTAAGTTGTTTGAGTCTATCTACGAGTTTTTCAGGCGAAGTTTCCATTATATCGTATTGAGCATCTATTCCAAGACTCTTAAATCCTGCTTGATGGATAATTGGCGATATAGAATGACCCAAAGGGTATCCGATAAGTCCAAACTTACGCATTTTCATCTCCCTGTGTTGATATTTCTCTTTGTTTATAGTCACATGTTCTATTTGAACAAACAATTTGTTCACCATTTTTGAGGACTTTTTTAACTAAAAGTGCACCGCAAGTCGGACAAACTTCCCCGGTCGGTTCATTCCACAAAACAAAATCACAACTCGGATAGCTGCTACACCCATAAAATACAGTCCCGCGTTTAGATTTTCTTTCTACAATTTCGCCATTCCCACATTTTGGACATTTTACACCGGTTGACTTTCTGTAAGGTTTACGATTTTGACAATCTTGGTTGGTACATTCCATGTACTTGCCATAGGGGCCTGTTTTAAAGACCATAGAACTTCCGCATTTTTCACATTTTTCATTGCAAACTTCCGGTTCTTTTGGTTCTTCTTCCGTTTCCCCGGATGCAACTCTGTCACTTAAAACATCTAAGGACATAATAGTTTTGCAATCCGGGTACCCTGAACACCCCAAAAATTGAGTGCCGAATTTGCTTGTTCGCATAACCATTGGTTTGCCGCAATTCGGACAATTTATCCCGCTTTCCACAAGTACTTTTTTACCCTCTTTCATTGCATTATCTACTGTTATAATGAAGGGATCATAAAAATCTTTCAAAACCTTTGTCCAAACAGCTTTTTTATCTGCAATTTTATCTAATTTGCTTTCCATGCCGGCAGTAAATTTATAATCCATAATCTCCGCAAACTGTTTACATAATTGCTTTGAAACGGTTCTGCCCAAAAGTGTCGGAAAAAGTGCCTTCTCTTTCTTTTCTACATATTTACGAGTTTGAATTTTAGTAATAATAGATGCATATGTTGAAGGTCTGCCTATACCGTATTCTTCCAGAGCTTTTACCAATGTAGCCTCAGAATATCGTGGAGGAGGTTGGGTAAAGTGTTGTTTAGAATCTACCTTGCGGCAAGTAAGACTATCCTCCTTATTTAAGTCCGGGATTTTTTCAACTTCTTGTTCACCTTTCCCATCTTCATCCGGGGTGTCATTATAGAGTTTCAAAAATCCATCAAAAGTAACTTTGCTTGTAGATGCCCTCAAGGTGTAATCGCCTGAAGCTATTTCAACTGCCTTATTCGCAACAGTAGCACTTTCCATCTGAGAGGACATAAATTTGTTCCATATCAATTTGTACAATCGATATTGCTCATTTGAAAGGTATTGTTTTATGCTGTCAGGAGTTCTCTCGGGATAAGCTGGTCTTATTGCCTCGTGTGCATCTTGGACATTCTGCTTACCTTTGACATAAATATTTGGAATTTTGGGATAGTATTCTTCTCCGTAATTATTTAGGATAAAATCCTTCGCCATAGCTTGAGCATCATCAGAAATTCTGACGCTATCAGTTCTCATATAGGTAATTAAACCTACAGCACCGTTTTCAAGTTCGATACCTTCGTATAACTTTTGTGCAATTTGCATTGTTTTTTGGACCCCAAATCCCAGTTTCGAGCTGGCCTCACGTTGAAGTGTTGAAGTTATAAAAGGAGCCGTTGGTTTACGTTTTGTCGTTTTATGGGTTACATTTGAAACCTCAAATTTTGTCAATGAATCTTTTAGGTAATTTACAATTGTCTGTGCCTCTTGTGCATTTTTTATTTCAGCTTTTTTGCCCTTTATTTTCGATAATTCAGCCTCAAATTCACCTTCATCACCTTTATTCATTATGGTATGGATAGACCAATATTCTTGCGGAACAAAAGCTTCGATTTCATCTTCTCTTTCGCATATCATTCTCAGAGCAACAGATTGAACCCGCCCGGCAGAAAGTCTGTAATTCCCTAGTTCTTTCCAGAGTACCGGAGAAAGTTTATACCCTACAAGTTTATCCAAAATCTGTCTTGTCTGTTGAGCTTTAACCCTGTCCATATCTATTTGTCTTGAATGTTCAACAGCATATTTTACTGCCTTTGGTGTAATTTCATTAAACTCTATTCGAAAAACTTTTTCATCGGGGACATTCAATACCTGACGCACATGCCAGGCAATAGCCTCTCCTTCACGGTCAGGGTCGGAAGCCAGGTAAACCTTGTCACACTGTTTGGCAAGAGAATTTAATTTCGTTACAACTTTTTTCTTTTCCGGAATAACAACGAATGTAGGCTTAAAATCGTTATTGACATCAAATCCCAAATCTTTATTTGGCAAATCTCTTATATGCCCGAAACTTGCTTCTATTGTGTAATCATTTCCCAAGATTTTTCTAATTGTTTTGGTTTTCGCAGGAGACTCAACTATTACTAAATTTTTCTCTTTTTTATCTTTTGTTTTTGTTTCTGCCATTTATTTTAAGCCTATTTAATTATATTACTCTTTTAAATCTATCCCCTTCTACTGATTTTATTATGCCTTTAAGCTCCATTATTGTCAAGAGAGAAAGTAAATTATCTACATCTAACCCTGTTTCATTAGTAATTGCATCAATAGTTTTATCTTCAATTTCTAATGATTTATAAATTTTTAATTCGTCAACATTCATCTCTGTAAGATGCAATTGTACGGGTTCTTCAGTTCTTTCCCAACCCAAAGCTTCTAAGATATCCTCTGCACATGTGACAAGCGTTGCACCATTTCTTAACAATTTGTATATTCCTGCCATATTAGGGTTTGTAATTAAACCGGGTATACACATCAATTCCCGACCCTGCTCCAATGTAAGATTGGCACTGATTAACGCTCCGCTTTGTAAAGATGCTTCTACAACAACGGTGCCGTATGACAACCCTGTTACTATCCTATTCCTCTGAGGAAATCTAAATTTTAGAGGTTCAAATGTCGGATAATATTCCGTTAATATCAATCCATTTTCTTTCTCGATTCTTTCGTACAAAGATTTATTGGAGGATGGATAAATAAAGTCAAAGCCGCTGGCAATAACACCAATTGTAGCCAAATTGTTCTCAATAGCCGATAAATGCGCCGTTGTATCAATACCTGAAGCAAGCCCGGAGATTATACATACATCAGTATTGGCAAAACCTTTCATGACATGTTTTAACGACTCTTTACCGTTAAAGGATGCCTTTCTTGATCCCACGATCGCAAGGGTTTTTTTCAAATTGCACCGGGAAATATCACCTTTGTAATACAAAACAACAGGTGGTGTTTCAATATTTTTTAGTAATTCCGGATAATCCGGATTGTCAAATGTTAAAAATTTGATACCTCGTTCAACAACATTATTTAATGAGCTGTCTAAATCAACATTGTCGCGTGCTTTTAAAAAATTTTGAGCTTTTTTGACACTCAATCCATCAATATTTTTGAGCTCATTTTCATCGGTATTAAAGGCCTTTTCAATATCTCCAAAATAGTTAAAAAGCCTTATTACAAACGCACTGTCTATATTTTCTATTGATGAAAAACCGACCCAGAACTTATCTTTAGCAGACATTTTTAACCCCTGTTAACTTTTAATTTTAAATTTGCTACAAGTTTTTCAATATTATTTTTTTCTTCTTGAGCAAGATCTTTTTTCAAATAATCTTCAAAATATTCTATTGAACTTTCAAAATCGCCACGAGCCATAAACAATATTCCCAATTTTTTGAAAGGAAAAGGAAAATTAAAATTTATAGATGTTGCTTTTATATAGTTAGAAATAGCCTTGTCGATGTTATCATTGGCTTCATAGGCTTCTGCAAGGTAATAGTAAATCCATTCGTTATCAGTTTTAAATTCCAGAACTTTTTCAAAAGCACTAATAGCACTTTCATAATTTCCCAATTCAAAATGGACTCGCCCCAGATCATAATATGCATCGTAGTTGTTTGGTTGATGTTCCAAGATTGTCTCAAGTTCATCTATTGCCATATCTAACCTTGCATCTTCCATATAAAACCTCGCAAGATAGTGACGCATAACCATATTCTGAGGCATTTCATATGAACCCTGAGCCAAAAGTTGTATTCCGCTATCAAAATCCTTTTGTTTGTAGTAAATATCTGCCAAATTTATGTAAACTTGAGGTAATTTAGGATTTAAGGACTGTGCCTTTAAAAAATAATCTTCAGCTTTCTCATCATTACCCAAATTTGCATAACACAATCCCATGTTATTATAAACTTCGGCATTGTCCCCTTCTGTTTCAAGGATTCTTGTAAATTCATCAATTGCGGATTCATAATTCCCGGCTTTATAAAACTTTATGGCTTTATCGGCAATTCTTTTAGGCATGTCTATAACCCCAACCCCATCTCTGTATCGCCTGTGCCAATGTTTTTTATAACTGTTCTTGTGTTGCCGGTTGCATCAAATGTTTTTGGATTAATTGTCATTTTAATTTTATCTGCAAAAATTGTTCTGACACCTTGGGTTATGCTAGAACGCCCGCTGAAAAATATTTCATCCGGTTTCCCCGTTTTGCTGTCAGGATAAATAGTAATTTTCGGCCCTGCAGCATAGTAATCTTTATACCAAATCCTCACGTTCCCACTGGCATTAAACAAACCTTTTCCTTGATTATATTCCTGATAACTTGATTTCAAAATAAGTTTACTGCCGTCGTCATTGGTTGTGGTAGTTGTCGTATTACCGTAGGCATTTATAATTTTCGTACCTGCGTTGTAGAAAAATCTATCAGCTTCAGATTCATTACTTTTCTCTTTTACCCTAGCATTACCGATAAGTTCAATGTGTTTTAAGTCACCGTTTTTATCCGTTTTTATTTTAGCTCGGTTTGAGAAAGTATTTAATTCTTTATAATTTATTGTAACGTTTCCGTCAGCCGTCATGATCCCTGTTTTGGTGTCATATTCTTGTATATCGGCATTAATAACAGCTATAGGTGTTTTCCCGTCAAAAACCGTCGATTGCGTATCTCCTTCGGCTCTGATAATCTTCGTAATTAGTGAAACTTTTAAAATATTTGCTTTTACTTCACGTTTTTTATTTTTCTTTACTTCATAAGCGTATGGCTTATCGTAAAATGTTGCAGTATCGAGATTTTGTTCTCCATCCATGCTGACATCGGCAGAAGTTCCTACAACTTTCAGGTCATCGACTTGGACTTTAACGTCACCGTCAAATTTGATTTTGTTATCGGACTCATTGTAAGTCTGATTTTTAGATTCGATAATCAAATCAGATGCGTTAGTGATTATTCCTGCCGATAGCATTAATATAAATATCGAAATTAAAATCTTCTTCATTATTTTTCCTCATAAATTTTTGATACTGTATTACCTGTAATTTTAAATGATTCATACCCCGGATTAATTACAGCCTCACTTGCAGTTGCAAGAAATTCTTTGTTACGTTTAATTTTTACATTTCCTGATGCAACTACCGGTTTATCATTTCCGGACCAGACGAGTTTATCAGACTTTAATAATACCCCATCTTTCAGTGCAATATTTGTATGATCATACAAAACTATTTGTTTTTTATTGGCGTTGTAAGTTCCCCTTGATGATTCAAAACTCATTGACACTTCGTTATTTTCATCAAAAAAGTTCCCCACAACATTGTTTAGAATAGCAACACCGGTTTTGCTATCATAGCTTCCGGTTTCACCATAAATCTCCCAATATTTTTTTTCATCCTTGGTTTCAGTAAGAATTATGCCATTAATTTGAGCTTCTTGTCTGTCTTGTTCTCCGGACAATTGGCTGCGGCTAAAGTTGTGCGTAATAACTTCTGCCGAGATAAAAGCCCATAATAATATCCCAATAATTGCTGCACCGGCAGAAAAATAAACTTTTTTCTTCTTACTTAAATTTTTAAACCAAGACATATCCATACTCAGATTGTAGCATGAAAATATTTTTAATGCATATTTGTAAATGATATTGTTATTTTTATTCGCTTAATTCTTGTTCAAATTTGTCAAAAAAAAACGACATTTCTGTCGTTGAAAATCAATAGGAAAAAAGGGAAAGGAAATTAATCTTTTTCATACGTTTTGGTTATAAACAAAACTATGCGTTAAATGTTTTGAATGTTGACTGAACATTGCTTTGAATAACCTTCTTAACTGCATCCATTTCGTTAGAAATAGCCTGTTGTTCGGTATCGAGTTGTTTCAATCTGAGTTCAAGGGTCTTATCCTCAGCCTGAATGGTTTCGATACGAGCATTAATATTTTGAATTTCTTGATCATAAAGAGCCTTGTCAAATTCATACTGATTCATAGCATCATCATATTTAGCCTGGTCAGTGGAAGTATTTGTGGTAAGTGAGTAGGTGACTTCATCTGTTGAACCCGGATTTAGGGTTAAGTTAATCAACCTGCCTGATGAATCTTTTTCAAATAATGCCGGAACATTTTTTATTTCCTGTGTTTCTTTTGCAGATCCTATTGTTATTGCAGGAATTGAAGATTCTGAATTACCGTTGTTATCGTAGTATGTGTTTGGACTAGATAATGTTGCAAAATTGTAGAATACAGGATTGTAAGTATTTGCTGTTGAGTTGAACGAATATCTTACAAGCCAAGTTGAATTTCCATATTTGCTGTTAAGTAAATTTGCATAAGACAATTCTTGTTCCATTAATGCATCCTGTCCTGAAGCATCCAAAGAATCAAAATAAGAATCTGTACCTGTTGCAGGGACTACACCCAATTGTCTTAATGTATTTACACCAATTTTATACACATCATTTGAGGTTATATTTGTATAGAATGCGCAATTTTGTGTTGAATCAGGAATTTTTGCATAACAAATATTACCTGAACCGTCATTATATCTTAGGGTAGTTACGTTCCCTGTTGTCGGTAAACCCAGTGCGGCACGAATATTTGCAGTTGGAAGCTGTGCCGAAGTTCCTGATGTCAAAGTACCGGAAACACCCGCAGGTAATGAATATGTACCCGATGAAACTTGAATTTGTATATTACCATATAATTGAGGGTAATTTACAGCAGTTTGCGATGCAGTTTTTGTAACAACCGGGCTTACTGCAGATACAAATGCAGTATCATTTACGTAACTTGCGGTATAGTTAACCCTATAAGTACCATCTGAATGAGCTATCATTGAAGTGATTGTATTAGTTAAAGCTCCGTCTGTAAATGTATAAGTTGTCTTTGTAAAATCTGCTGATGACGGAGGTGTAGGAACCTTCATGCCCATCAATTGGTTATAATAGTTTGCAGACTGGTTTGCAAGAGTTGTTCTCTGTTGGTTAATCTGCTGACCTTCATACTCAGTGTTAGTTTTTCTTGCCGTTAGCGATAAAAATCTCGCTTGTGAAGCTGCCATTCCCATAGCAATTTCCTTTCATTATTAATTTCCTTTATATCCCCTATATCGGCATATTTTTTTAAAACTTTAATTTTTTGAAAAATTTTATTAAGGGATCGTTACAATTAATCTTTTTAGTCAATAGAATATGTATTTTCAGGCATTTTGATAATCGCAACAGTTTCAACATGATGGGTGTGACAAAACATATCAAATGGCTTTATTGAAATTAATTTACAACCTTTTTCAATTAGATATTTTAAATCTCTGGCGAGGGTTGCAGGATTACAGCTTACGTATATTATTGTATCTTTGCATGATTTCATAAACCCTTCTAAAACACTTTTGGTTGAACCCTTTTTGGGAGGATCGGTTATTATTAAATCAAATTTACGTTTAATCTTTTTTAAATATTTTTCGGTATCCGAATTTATAACTGTCAAATTTTTAATTCCATTTTCATCTAACCCGGCTAATGCTTTTTGGCATGATTCTGAGGATAATTCGACACTGACTACGTTTTGGGCAACATCAGCAACACTCATCCCGATTGCCGCAATACCCGCGTAAGCATCAAGAATTGTCGGTTTGTCAAAGTTAGATTTTATATAGTCTTTTATGTATATAAAAATATTTTCCGCAGTTTCCGGATTCACTTGAAAGAATGTGTTCGTTCCTATTTTAAATGTATTTTCTAACAATTTGTCTTCAACAAAATCCATGCCTACTATGTTTTGCGTTTTTTCCCCGAGAATTACGTTAGTTTGTTTTGTGTTAAAGTTAGCACTAATTCCGGTAACTTCAGTAAATTTTTCTTTGACGGAAGTTGCAAATTTTTTAAGCTCCGGTGTAATTTTGTTATCATTTATGACTAAAGCAACAAAAACTTGTCCGGTATGTTTAGATACTCTTAAAATAATGTGTCTTAAAAGTCCGTTATGTTCATTTTCACTATAGCCTGTTATGTTATAATCAGGAGCTTTTTCTCTTATATATTCTATAATTTTGTCGCATATTTCAGGTTGTATGGGACAATGTTTTATGTTAACAACATCATGGGAATTCGGTTTATAATAACCTATCAAAAGCCTTTTAGAAACCTTTGTTCTGGATACTGAATATTGTATTTTATGCCTATAGGAAAATTTTTCCGGACTTTTTACGGGTATTGGAACGTCAAAATTAATACCGCCTACTTTTAGGAGGGCATTTTGAACGATTTTCCGCTTTAATTCAAGTTGGTAATCGTAGTCAATAAATTGCATGGAACATGCGCCGCAAATGTTTTGCATTGGACAGAAGGGTTTTACTCTATGTTTTGAAGAATTCAAAATATCTTTAACAATTGCTGTTGCAAAGTTTTTTTTAACTTTTGTAATTTTTGCGGCAACAAGATCTCCGGGACATCCGCCTTGAACGAAAACAGTCATTCCGTTTAGGTGTGCAACCCCCATACCTTCCCCCGTAAAATCTTCTATATTGAGTTCAATAATATCGTTTTCATGCATAATATTTACATATTACCCAGTATATGAATGTGCAAGTGCATAACTTCCTGTCCGGCAGCTTTTCCTGTGTTGACATGCAGTTTGTAAGCGTTCAAACCTATTTTCTTAGTTACTGCTTTTACAGCCATCAAAAGTTCTCCCATCAAGTTTTTATCTTCAAGTTCATTCAAGCTTTCAACATGGACCTTAGGAACTACTAAAAGATGTACCGGAGCCTTTGGGTGAATATCTTTAAATACTACAACATATTCGTTTTCATATACAAATTCAGTGTTGAACTCACCATTAATAATTTTGCAAAAAATACAATCCGTCATTACAATCTCCTTTTTTCTGATTATAAGATGATAAATGTTTTAAATCAATATTTATGTTAATATAATTGTAAGGAGAAAGATACATGGAAGTAAAAATAACAAAAATGCAGGGTTGCGGAAACGACTTTGTAGTTATAGATTATGAAGAATTTGAAAAAACCGAAATGTCTATGGCCGAATTTGCTAAAAAAGCTTGTAACCGAAATTTTGGAGTTGGAGCTGATGGCTTGATAATTCCGGATTTAAGAAATAATACAGAAACAGATTTGGGTTGGTTTTTCTTTAATTCTGACGGTTCAACGGCTCAAATGTGCGGTAACGGTATGAGGTGTTTTGCAAGGTATGTTTATGATAAAGGCTTTGTTAATAAGAAAAATTTCACCGTAAAAACTTTGGCGGGAATTATAAAGCCTGAGATTCTTGAAGATGGGAATATTAGGGTCAATATGGGAAAGCCAATCCTCGAGCATTCTAAGATCCCTTTCAGGGGCGAAAATAAAATTTGTGTGAATAATGAAGAATTTGAAATTACACCTGTATCGATGGGAAATCCGCATTGCGTTATTTTCGTTAAGGATAAGCCTCTGGATTATGCAAATAAATACGGATCATATATTGAAAAACACAAGTTTTTCCCGGAAAATACTAATACAGAATTTGTTAAAATAATATCAAGAAACGAAATTGAAATGCAAGTATACGAACGCGGATGCGGAATTACTCTGGCTTGCGGAACCGGAGCTTGTGCCTCAACTGTTGCATGTGTTTTAAATAACTTAACAGAAAGTCATATAAAAGTTAATCTGCTTGGTGGGGCTGTATACGTTGATTGGCAAGGCTCAAAGGAGGATTTGGGCAAAGATATTTTCTTAACAGGTCCGGCAAATTATTCCTTCAGAGCAAATTTCTTGTTGTAAAATTTTTTCTTTTCATTTAATATCAGGTTATACACTAGATAAAAGGAGAAATATTATTATGAAAACTTATGAATTATTAACTATATTCAAGCCTAATTTAGATGCTGAAGATATAGACAAAAATTTCAAGAAAATTAGCGATATGGTTAGCGACTTTGGTGGAAATGTCGAAAGCGTTGACAAGATCGGCAGAAAAAAATTAGCTTACGATATCGAAAAATTTAGAGATGGATTTTTTGTTGCTTCCAATCTGTCTATTCCTGAAGATAAAGTTGCAGAATTCAAAAGACAATTAAGATTGAGTGACAGTATTCTGAGAACTATGTTTATGGAAGTTTCCAAAAAAGCTGAATTAACAAAATAGGAAGGTTTAACAATGTCATTAGCAAAAGCTGTTGTAACGGGTTCTGTTTTCAGAACTGCAGAAAAAAGATTCACCCAAAATAACGTTGGGGTTTCTGCGTTTGTACTAAATGCCGGAGAACGTGATGAAATGCTTATTCGCGTTATCTCTAAACGTCAAATCCTTGATGATATAGTATCTTCTCTGGAAAAAGATGATAAAGTGCTTGTGGAAGGCAGACTTCAAACAGCAACGGTCAAAACCGATACGGGGGCCGAAAGAAGAATTTACGAGATTGATGCTAATGCTATTGAAAAGCTCTCAGGCAGTTACAACGCTCCTGCGTTCAGTGCTTCCGGTGCCAATTATGGAACAACAGAAGATATCGTTAAATTTGAATCAGACGATATTGCAGGCAATGAACTCATTGCTGATGACGAAATTCCATTTTAAATGTAAAAATGTAAATGTAACAATAAGGCTAGAAAGGCAAAATTAAAAACATGGCAAAACAAGAAATGAAAGATGCTAAAAAGAAAAAGAACTGTAGTCTTTGTGCAGACAAAGTTGAATTCATTGACTATAAAGATGCATCAAAATTAAGAAGATACTTAACAGAAGCCGGAAAAATTATTCCGAGAAGGATAACCGGTAATTGTGCAAAGCACCAAAGAATGATTGTAAAAGCTATTAAACAGGCTAGAGAAGCTGCAATTATTGGCTATACATTCGATTAATTTTGGTAGATTCCAATCTAAGTAAACCTTTAACGATTAAAACCGTTGAAGGTTTGCTTTTTAACGCTTGTATTTGTTGCGGAATGTAACAATTTCTTAATAAAGGCTTGACCCGCGGGGGGGGGGGTGACGTATAATGAAAGCAGATCGCCACGCAGGGCGGGGAATTCGAGGATTTCAAATAGTTGAAAAATGACCTTCAC
>CADBQW010000057.1 GCA_902796925.1 uncultured bacterium
GTGAAGGTCATTTTTCAACTATTTGAAATCCTCGAATTCCCCGCCCTGCGTGGCGATCTGCTTTCATTATACGTCACCCCCCCCCCCCCGCGGGTCAAGCCTTTATTAACAAATTGTTACAATTATTTACTTAATTCAAATTTAAATTTTATCAATATTTATAGAATTATAATAGACTTGCACCCTCTTTTTATTTTTGCTAAAATATACCCATACTTTATATAAGGAGATTTTTATGAAATTAATGGAAGGTAAAAAGGGAATTATTTTCGGCGTTTCAAACCACAGAGGTATAGCATACGCCATAGCAAGACAATTATATGAACAAGGTGCTGACATAGGTTTTACATATGCAGGCGAACCTATGGAAAAACGCGTAAGACCCCTCGCTGAAGAAATGAATTCAAAACTCATTATGAGTTGTGATGTTACAAAAGAAGATGAAATCAAAGCTGTATTCAAGGAATGCGAAAGAATATACGGCAAATTGGATTTCGTTATTCATGCAGTTGCATTTGCGGATAAAGAAGATTTGCAAGGTCGGTTTATTGACACTTCTCATGCAGGTTGGGATTTGGCAATGGGAATAAGTGCATATTCTTTAATTTCTATCTGTCGTAACGCTGAACCTATTATGAATGAAGGCGGATCAATCTTTGCGATGACATATTTGGGCTCACAATTTGTAGTTGCAAATTACAATGTTATGGGTGTTGCAAAAGCCGCGCTTGAATCTTCTATGAGATATTTGGCAGCAGATCTTGGAAAGAAAGGGGTTCGCGTAAATTGTATTTCTGCAGGGGCTGTTAAAACTCTTGCTGCGAAAGGTATTTCGGGATTTGATAAAATGCTTAAAGCCGCAATCGTTAAATCACCTCTTAAACGCAATGTAGCTTTGGAAGATGTCGGCAGAGCCGGTTTATTCTTGGCTTCTGATTTGTCTACCGGTGTAACAGGACATATCTTGTACGTGGATTGCGGATGTAATTCAGTTTATGCATCTTTGGATGAAATGCAAATTATCGCAGACTCCCTCGTACAAGCGTAGTTTCAAAACTATAATTTTCATACAGAAAGAGAATACATATTTTGTATTCTCTTTCTGTTATTGTCAAAAATCGTTACACCCTCTTGCAAAAAAAATTTCAGCAAGTAACATGTTCATACTCACATCCTCAAATTGCCCGTAGTCATTAAACGGGACATGAGTAAAGAAAGGCAAAAAAATGGCAAATATTAAATCTGCTAAAAAAAGAGTATTAATAGCTGAAAAAAACAGACAGAGAAACGTTGCATTCAAGTCTTCTATCAAGACTGCAGTAAAAAATGTTCTTGCTATCGCTCAAAGTGAAGATCAATCACTTTTGGCCGGTGCAATCTCTAAAGTTTATCAATTATGTGACAAGGCTGTTGTTAAAGGTATTTTGCACAAAAATACTGCAGCCAGAAAAAAATCTAGATTAACAAAAGCTGTTAATAAGCTAACTACAAAATAATTAAAGACCTTTAAAGATGACAAAAAAGCCGAGTTTTACAACCCGGCTTTTTTGATAATCTATGAAAAACTATATCCAGTTACACTTGTCTCCGGCGCAAAGTTCGTTGGCAAGAGAATTAATCGTATTTTCATTGGTCATATCAAAAGTTACCGGCGTTATAGAAATCTTATTATTTCTAACCGCCGCAATATCCGTTTTGGCATCTTCAGGTTCAGTGACAAGTTCCCCAGCCATCCAATAATATATTTTCCCTCTCGGGTCAATACGTTTTTCATATTTATTCGTAAACATTTTGCCGCCAAGTTCCGTAATCTCAACTCCTGCGATATCATCCGCACTAAGTGAAGGAACATTTATATTAAGAATGCTGCGTTTTGGGAACGGGTAATTTTTCATTTTCTCAAGCAATGCATTTACGAATTTAGCACTAAATTTAAAATCTTCATATTCGCATTCCATACTTGCCAAAGACACCGCAACACTTGGAAATCCCATCATAGCACCTTCCAGAGCACAACTTACAGTTCCGGAATATAGAATATCCGAACCCAAATTTGGACCATGATTAATCCCGGAAATCACAATATCAGGCATTTCATCTTTAGATAATATTGCGTTAATCGCAAGTTTTACACAATCCCCCGGAGTTCCTGTTGTAACCCAAGTTCTTTTCGCTCCGTGCATCGACGGTTCGATTTCCTCAACTCTTAAAGGGGTATGCAATGTTAGCGAATGTCCTGCTGCAGAACGTTCTCTGTCAGGCGCAACAACGTAAACCTCATGATATTTAGACAATCTTTCAGTTAATACTCTGATACCATTAGCCGCAATACCATCATCGTTTGAAATTAATATTTTCATAACTCTCCTTTTTTAACACCAGTCTCTGTTACATTATATATTATGCCCCGTATTTTGTGAATACTACGTCAAGATTAAAAATTTATTAAGTTTTGTAAATAAATATACATAAAATATCTTTAGTATAGCAATTTTATATCATTAAAATTTTTTATATATTTGAACACGAGGAAAGTTGCATAAACGAAGAATCACAAAAAGATTTTTTATGCACACTACACTTCACACTATTACGAGGAATGATTAAGATTTAAAAAGTTTTACATTCCTAAGGGGTTAAGCGAAAGCCACCCCCTTTTTTTATGAAAAATATTTTTAGAATATTAATTTTTGTAACAACTTTTTTGACTTAGCGCAATTATTTATTAAGTAAATACTTTATATATATGAGTAATTATTAAGAGAACCCGAAGGAGTATTATATGGCTAATTGTGAGAGAATTGAACCAATAAAAAATCAGGGAACAAATAAGTCTGCAGCTTTTTTGGCAATGGAACGAGTAAAAAAAATGAAAGAAGAACAAGTTGCCAGTGCACAAGCCGGTACTACGAATAATCCTTATCAAGGCGTAGCATTGTGGACAGTTCCCGGTGCAATGCCGACATACGAATCTCATGTGGTTTAGCTTTGCGATTAATAAATGTTTGGTATAAAATAGTCCTTGTAAAAGAGGACTATTTTTATGCTGTTAACAATTGATATAGGCAATACAAATATCAAGCTCGGGCTTTTTGATGAAGAAGCTATTGTTGAGGAATATAAAATTGCTTCTGACAAAGAGCTTACTGCAGATGAATACGAGATCCTCTTTAGTTCACTTGTCGGCAAATTTAATATTGAAGGTTGTATAATTTCTTCGGTTGTAGATGAGCTAAATGAAAAAATTAAGATTGCTGTAAAAAATTCATTCAAAGTTGAACCTATATTTCTTACAACAAAAATTAACACAGGCATAAAAATAAAGTTGAAAAACCCAAACGAGGCTGGTGGTGATAGAATTGCGAATGCCGTAGGAGCTTATGTATTATATAAACATCCCGTTATAGTGGTTGATTTTGGAACAGCAACTTCTTTTGATATAGTAAATGCAAAAGGAGAATTCGTCGGAGGGGTCATTGCACCGGGAATTAGGTTACAGATGAATTCTTTGAATAAATTCACATCAAAACTTCCAAGGATAGAGGTTGCAGAAAGTAAGTCTGCTATAGGTGACAATACTATCGACGCTGTACTTTCCGGGGTTATAAGAGGATGTGCCTGTATGATAGACGGACTTATACAACAGTGCGAAAAAGAACTCGGACAAAAGGCTGTAATAGTCGCTACGGGCGGGTATGCAAATATCATAGCTAAATATCTTAACCGACCTTTCGATTTCATTAACCCAACGCTGACCCTTGAAGGATTAAGATATTTATATAGGTTAAATTCCTAATCAAAATATTTTATCTTTTCTGACAAATCAAGTTTTTTACCGTTCGGGTCAAAAATCTTGAACTTGAATCCAAATCTTGCCAAAAGATACTTTACGCTAACCAACAATACCCCTAATCCATATTTGCAAGAACGTACAAAGTTGATAGAAGAAGCTTCCGCAAAGTATTTTGTAGGACAAGAAATTTCACCGATCTTGTAATTGTTAAAAAACATTTGAGCAATCATTTCATTATCAAATATAAAATCATCATTGCATTCCCCCAACGGCAAGTTTTCCAAAACTTCCTTTGTAAATCCGCGAAATCCGGTATGATATTCCGATAAATTTTGACCGGTTAGAAAATTTTCGAAAATTGTGAGGAATCTGTTCGCAATCAGTTTATACAAAGGCATGCCACCGTTGAGAGCGGAATTTCCAAGCATTCTTGATGCAAGCACTGCATCGTATTCACCAAAAGCCATCATCGAAACTATTGCAGGAATGAGTTTTGGGGTATATTGGTAATCCGGATGCAGCATTACTACAATATCCGCACCCGACTGTAACGCCGCTTTGTAGCATGATTTTTGATTCCCGCCGTAACCCTTGTTCGTTTCGTGTACAATTGTTTTAATGTTCAAATCTCGTGATACAAATTTTGTATTATCGACTGAGTTGTCATCAACAAGGATAACTTCATCAATAAATGGTTTATATATTTCATCGTAAGTTTGCTTCAATGTTTTTTCGGCATTGTAAGCAGGCATTACTATAATTACTCTTTTCCCGTTAATCATATTTTTATTCCATAAAAAAAGGGCAGGATAAATCCTGCCCTTTTTTTAAAATTTATTCTTCTACTGTTTCTTCTTCTTTCATAACATCAGTTCTGATAGAAGATTTGTCAGAACCCAAAGATTTATCTTTGTGTTTTTGAACTTGTCTGTCAAGTTTATCTGCCAAAAGGTCTATACTTGCATACATAGATTCAGCGGCTTCCTCGCAATGAATCATGCTGCCTGATGTCATTTTACAAGAAACTTCAGCAACATGTTTGCCCGTAGCTGCAGGATTTTTTATAACTGATAAAACAACATCAATAGCTTGAATTTGATCATAATGAGCTGCTACTTTACCAATTTTTTCTTTTACGTAAGCTTTTATAGCCTCTGTAATTTCAATATTTCTACCGTTTACATGAATATGCATTTTTACCTCCGTTTACTTACTGCTTAAACAGTATAACACATCAAGATAAATTTTAAAAGAGGTAAACTAATCTTCTATAAGAAATTGTTGCATTTCAATATTTGAAGGTGTACCTATAACTCTAACCAATTCCAAAACTGATGCTTTCATTTGGCATTTTTGAGAAGATCCGCTAAAAAAGTCTTTGTAAAAACAACCTTCACAATTGCAACCTCTTTTGTAACACTCAACAGCAGTCTGAGTCCAACGTCTAACTGCTACAGCTCTACCCATATCCCTACTTCTTAACAATTTATATAATCTCCAAATTATCTGTTCAACCTAGACATACTATCCCAAGATTCATCCGCCCCAAACGAATGAGAAAACCTCAAGCCCTGTCTATAACAACATTATAGGGAATCAGTTTTTATTTTCAAGAGCGAAACATGTAATTATTAACTTTTGTAACAACCACCTAAGTCCCTTATTTGGCCTGTGTTTCGGCTGTCAATCATGCTAAAAACATTGTTATTACATGGTTTTTTCATGTTCAAATCATGAAATCATGCATGGTACATGGTTTTCGAGGATATTTTTATATATTAAGAAATGTAAAAATTTAAATTTTGTGCTATAATAAACTTATGATAAAGCGTTATTCAAGAGAAATTATGGAAAAAATTTGGGATTTACAATCCAAGTTTGAATATTATTTAAAAGTTGAGCTTGCTGTTTGCGATGCTTATGAAGAAATCGGTAAGTTTCCAAAAGGTACTGTTGAAAAATTAAGACAAAAAGCGCGGTTTGATTTAGAAAGAATAGATGAGATTGAGGCTGAAGTAAAACATGATGTCATTGCGTTTTTGACTTGTGTTAATGAAAATGTAGGTAAGGAGCTTGCGAAATACATTCATGTTGGTATGACCAGTTCCGATGTTATCGACACGGCTTTTGCACTTCAGATTCAAGATAGCGGAAAAATAATTCTAAACGATTTAAATGATGTAATTTACGTATTAAAAAAACTTGCTATTTCGCATAAAGATACGGTATGTATAGGTCGTTCCCATGGGGTTCATGCAGAAATTATGACTTTTGGTGTAAAGCTGTGCTCTTGGATTGATATACTTGAAAGACAGAAAGATAATTTTAGCCACAGCCTTGAACAAATAAGAGTTGGACAAATTTCCGGTCCGGTCGGAACTTACAGTAACATTGATCCTATAATTGAAAAAATTACGTGTGAGAATTTAGGATTAAAACCGGCGAGGATTTCGACTCAAATTATTGCGCGTGATTACCATGCATATTTTATGCAATCATTGGCGCTTATTGCCAGTGTCATCGAGCAATTTGCAGTCGAAATAAGGCATCTGCAAAGGACAGAAGTTTTGGAAGCGGAAGAAGGTTTTGACAAATGCCAAAAAGGGTCCTCTGCTATGCCACATAAGAAAAATCCGGTGTTAAGTGAGAATCTTTGTGGTTTAGCGCGTGTGGTTCGTGCAAACTCACTCGTTGCACTCGAAAATATTCCTCTTTGGCATGAAAGAGATATTTCTCATAGTTCTGCCGAAAGAATTATCTTTCCTGACAGCTTAATATTGGTTGATTTTATGCTTTCAAGATTCAAAAATATTGTAGAAAATTTGAATATTCATCCTGAGAACATGCTCAAGAATACTGATAAATTCGGGGGTATAGTATTTTCACAAAAAGCCTTATTGAAACTTACAGAAAAGGGCCTTTCGCGCGAAGATGCGTATAAAATAGTGCAAAGAAATGCTCTAAATGCATTTGAAAACGACGGCAACTTTAGAGAAAATTTGTTAAAAGATGATGAGGTAAAAAGAATACTATCAAATTCAGAAATTGATGATATTTTTGATAAACAATCGTTTTTAAAAAATATTGATGCCATATATAAAAAAATCTTGAATTAGTTGTTATCTAATAAGTTATATCCTGATTGTCAGTATTTGTGTAGTAGGTATCTTGCTCGTAATATTCGGGAGTAAGTTCTTGTTTTGTAATTTTTGCATCAGCAAGAAGTTTGAGCATTTCAACATAATCCAAACATTTTTTTCCTTTAACACCGACTGTTTGCATTTGTATTTCGCCTGATGGAAGGAGCTTTATTTTTAATTGCCTTTTTGCCATAGTATTAATTCTCCCTTAATCCAAATTTACCGTCAAAACTATTGTGTCATCATCAAGAATTTCTTCTTCATCAATCGAGAGATTCTGAGCCTCAAGACGTTCTTTAATTTTGTTGTAAGAAACCTCCTGAGCATTGATTGTATATTCATTTGAGATATCTTTTACCAATTCATTAAGTCCAAACTCGTTTCTGGCAGAAATCGTCATTGTATAAGGTTTTCCGGTATGATGAGTGAATTCTATATGGAATTGTTCACAATCGCATTTGATATCGTTATTCAATTCTTGGATATTATTTGCCCCGTGTTCAACTAGGGTTTTTATCAAGGTTTCTTTATCTACAATTTGTGTTGAAAACTCTTTGTTAAAAAGTTGTTGGGCAACTTTTTCGTCTAAATGAAGTTTTGTTGTACCTGCCCCTGTCATACCTTGCGCAATAGCCGCAATTCCTTGTCCTACAGAATAAAGTAGTAAAAAGGGGGTTGCTGAAACTGTTACTGACATATTTTATACCTTTCTTTATACGTCTAACCTTCTGCCGCCACGAGAAGCGTTTACATCTTGCGAGGTTTTCTCGCTTATATCGTTGCTGTAAGTCTGAATATTTTCTTTGGAGGATGCGCTTACTGCACGAACGTTTGCCCATTCTCTGATTGCAAGTATATTTTCTTTTTGAGTTTGAGAAAGCGGCACAGTATTAGCTATAGCCTTTTCAAAATCAGTAAATTTTAGGGCACGATTTTCAAAGAATGCATCACATAATGCAGAAATTACCACTTGCTCAATTTCTGAACCAATAAACCCTTCCGTCATAAGTGCAAGCTTTTGGATAAGTTCTCTATCGGGTTTAACTTCTGCGCAAACCTCTTTATCTTTAAGTCTTCTTTTTAAATGTACTTTAAAAATTTCTTCACGTTCTTTTAGTGTAGGAAGGTCAACAAAGAAAATCTCGTCAAAACGACCTTTTCTCAAAAGTTCAGGAGGGAGCTTGCTAATATCATTTGCTGTTGCTATAACAAAGACCGGCGCGGTTTTTTCTTGCATCCAAGTCAAAAATGTTCCAAAGATTCTTGAAGAAACTCCACTATCGTTTGCGGAGGAGACTCCATTTAAGCCTTTTTCAATTTCATCCACCCACAAAATTGCGGGAGCTACGGCTTCTACGGTTGAAATAGCTTTTCTCATGTTTTCTTCTGAACTGCCTACTATTCCGCTAAAAATTTTACCCAGATCGAGCCTTAACAAAGGTAATTGCCAGATTGTGCTCATAGCTTTAGCGGTCAAACTCTTACCGCAACCGGGAATACCTGTAACCAGAACCCCTTTTGGTGCAGGAATACAATATTTTTTTGCTCTTTCTGACCAGGAATTATTACGTTTTAAAAGCCATTTTTTAAGGTTATCAAGCCCGCCAACATCATCAATACCCAAATCTGATTGAACGTATTCGAGCATACCGGTTTTTCTTATAACCTGCATTTTTTCTTCTAAAATAACATCTATATCATCTTTGTTTAGTTGACCATCCTGAACCATTGCCAGTGCGAAAGCGTTTTCAGCCTCTTGCATAGTTAACCCTAATGCGGCTTTACACAATTTATCTTTATCTTCTTCTGTGAGTTCGCTTGTATTTATTGCCTTGTTGCTGGAAATCATCTTATTCAAACGGCTTTTAATTTCTTCCATTTTTGGCAGCGGAAAATCATATAGAACGATATCTTTTTGCAGAGTATCAGGAATATTTACTTGCGGGGATACAAAAATTATATTTTTGCGAACGGGACTGGTTTTTAAAAGCGGGATCAAATCTCTAAGCGCACGGATAATTTCGGAATCAGCCTGGCGGCATTTTGTCCCAAAAAACACGTGAAAATCGTACAAAATAAATACAGAATCCTTGTCATACTTGGTGATGAAATCAATCAACTTTCCTGGGCAGGAGGTATTTGGCATAACCTTGTCGTCGGATTTCAGCCCTCCGGATTGAGTCCAGACAAGGACTTCCCGCGGATATTTAACAGCGGTTTCACTTGTGGCAATTGATTTTATAAACTTTGTAACCCTGTCTTCTTCATAAGTCGGAACATATATGTAAGGAAACCTTGCCCTCAAAAGGTGCGACAACTTTTTTGTATTACTATTAACCATTTTACCTCTGCCTAATATCTTGTTATAACCGTTTTTTATAACAAGATATTAGCATTAATTTTGGATTCGTGCAA
>CADBQW010000058.1 GCA_902796925.1 uncultured bacterium
AGCATCTAATTGTTCACCACATTTTTTACAAACACGAACTTTTTTGCCGTCAACGACTGCGTGTTTGATCCTTGTCGGTTTTTCGCAAGCGGGGCAGATAACCATTACGTTAGAAGCATCAACGGGAGCTTCCATCTTAATTAAACCGCCTTGAACACCTGCCATAGGTTGAGGTTTTTGGGCTTTAGTTACCATATTCAAGCCTTCAACCAAAACGGTACCGTCTGCTTTGTTAATTTTTTTGATGTTACCGTCTTTACCTTTATCCTTACCTGCAATAATCATTACTCTATCAGAGTTTTTTATGTGCAAGTTTTTCTTTTTGTCTGTCATTTTTGTGTTCTCCATTTTTCATACGGAACCGACCAAAATCGTCGGGCGTATATTGTATCTGTTTTTATATGGATCCTTTCGCCTTTCAGGCTCAGGATTATATATCTCTAAGGCTCACATTGTTCGCCAAGAGCTATATAACTTCGGGTGCGAGAGAAACTATTTTCATATAGCCTTTATCTCTCAATTCACGTGCAACCGGTCCGAAAACACGAGTTCCGCGAGGGTTTCCGTCTTTGTTGATAATTACGGCAGCATTTTCATCAAATCTGATAACAGATCCGTCAGCACGTTTGATATCAGCTTTTGTTCTTACAACAACCGCTCTTACAACTTCAGACTTTTTAACGGGCATATTCGGGTTTGCATCTTTTACTGCGGCAACAATTTCATCACCTACGTCAGCAAACTTTTTGTTTGAGCTGCCCATAACACGAATACACAAAAGTTCTTTTGCGCCTGTGTTATCTGCTACTTCTAATCTTGTTTCTTGTTGTATCATTTTTCTTTTCCTTTTTTGTTTTGACAGCGCATTGGTTAAACAATGTTGTCTATCTTCTTGACCGAAACTACGTTTCGGGACACGTTTCTACTAAATTTGCCTACGGCTCATTAAGTACTAACGCGCTTTTTCGACTACTTCAGCCAATGTCCAACGTTTACCACCGGAGATAGGTCTTGATTCTACGATTCTTACCGTATCGCCTTCATTGCAAACATTTTGAGCATCATGTGCTTTGTAGTGTTTGTTAGATTCAATAATCTTTTTGTATTTCGGGTGCGGTTCATAATCTGCAACTTTTACGACAATAGTTTTGTCCATTTTATTACTGATAACTACACCTTGTTTTTCTTTTTTAGGCATTTATTTATTCTCCTTGTTTAAGTTTTACTGATGTAAAACCTTTGAACTTATGCGTTCTCTTTTTGTTTAATTACAGTTTTAGCTTGAGCTATAAGTTTTTTAGTTTTTGAAATCAACGCTGTGTTTTCAAGTTTGTGAGTTGAAAGTTGTAATTTGTAGTTGAACAAATCTTTCTTCCAATCAACTATTGCACTTTGTAACTCATCTACTGATTTTTCGCGCATTTCTTCTAATTTCATTTTTATTTTCCTTTACTTAGGCTTCCAATTTAGCTTTTTCTACTACTTTTACTTTAATCGGCAGTTTTTGAGCAGCCAATTCCAATGCGTGAACAGCGACACTTCTGTCGAAATAGTCAAGTTCAAACAAAATTCTGTTGGGCTTAACAACTGCAACCCAGTATTCCAAATTACCTTTACCGGAACCCATACGAGTTTCAGCAGGTTTTGCAGTAATCGGTTTATCCGGGAATATTTTAATCCAAACGTTACCGCCACGTTTGATTTCACGAGTCATTGCACGACGTGCAGCCTCGATTTGTCTGCTGGTAATCCAGCCGGGTTCAACAGCTTGAAGTGCATAACCGCCAAATTCCAATTTTGTTCCTCTGGTTTCGGTGCCTTTCATTCTGCCTTTCATCATTTTGCGGTATTTAGTTTTTTTAGGCTGTAACATTTTATTGCTCCTGTTATTATTTTAATACTTACTCGGCTTCGACAGCTCTGCGTCTGGGGCGTCTTGCACCTTTTTCAGAATTGTCTTTACCTTTTGCTTTGATGTTTTGATCGGCTTTTTCACCGGGCATCAAATCACCTTTGAAAATCCAAACCTTAACACCGATTTTACCCATAATGGTATCAGCTTCTGTAAAACCGTAGTCAACATCAGCTCTGAGAGTTTGAAGAGGAATTCTTCCTTCTTTAGCCCATTCGGAACGAGCAATTTCCGCACCGCCCAAACGACCTGATACCATAACTTTAATACCTTGAGCACCTGCTCTCATTGTACGCTGCATAGCCTGTTTCATTGCACGGCGGAATGCGATACGTTTTTCAAGTTGTTGAGCGATTGATTCTGCAACCAACTGAGCGTCAGCATCAATCCTTGCGACTTCAACTACATTGATAATAACCGCTTTGCCAAGATATTTTGAAACTTCTTTTTTCAAATCTTCAATACCCTGACCGCCTCTGCCTACTACAATACCGGGTTTAGCAGTTACAACCGTAACGGTAATATTTTGAGCTTTTCTTGCTATCAAAATTTTAGATACCCCTGCGGTATAAAGTTTTTTCTTAATAAATTTTCTGATTTTTGCATCTTCTGCAACGAATGCGCCATAATCTTTAACCTTAGCAAACCATGTGCTTACCCAGGGTTGAATTATACCGATTCTAAATCCTTTTGGATGTGTTTTTTGTCCCATTTTTATTACCTTTTGTTATTACTACTACTTACTTTGCATTATCGCTAACTTTCAAAGTTAAATGAGAAGTGCGTTTAAGTCTTTTGTACATACGACCTTGCGCTCTTGTTCTTGCTCTTTTGTATGTTACGCTTTCGTCTGCAAAAATTTCTGAAATTTTCAAAGATTCAGCACCAACACCGTATTTTTCCTGTGCATTTGCAACAGCAGCTTTAAGGTTCTTTTCAACCACTCTTGCCGCAAAATAAGGCATAAAACGCAACATATCCTGAGCAGCAACGACAGATTTGCCTCTGACTTCGTTGATTACTCTGCGAAGTTTTCTTGCTGTCATTTTAATATCTGTTTGTCTTGATTTAGCTTCCATTGTTTTTTTCCTTAT
>CADBQW010000059.1 GCA_902796925.1 uncultured bacterium
AAACTTTAAAAGATGGGAATTGGCGTCGGATTAATCAGAACATTTAAATTTCTAGGCAAATCGCTGTTTTCAACCGGTAAGTCTGCAAAAGCTGCACGTAATACTCGTAAAACCGCCTATCTTAGGAAAATAAACAAAGAAAGTTTTTGGGATTTAACCCCAAAAAAAAAGATGGCTTGCCGCAACGAAATGTGGAAGGCGGGAACAAAACAGCTCAAAAAAGACTGGAAAGCACTTTGTCCCGACAAAGGAAAGGCTCCTAATGTAAATAATGCTAATAAACCAAAAGTTGGCTTTTTTAAACGTATCGGAAATTTCTTTAAGAAAACAACAAAAAAAGTTGGAGAACTTTTCAAAACAGGTGGTTTGAAAAAAGCCGGGAAAGTCCTGGCTAAACTTGGAAAATCAGTAAAGGGTGTTCCTGTCCTTGGTACGATAATTGGGGCAGCAATTGAGATTCCTAGTATTGTACGGACTTTTAAGGAAGGCGGATTTAAAAAGGGTATGATAAAGATTGCCTGCACTGCAACTAGACTTACGTTAGCTGCTGCAGCATGTGCTGTGGTAACCTATTTTGCGGGACCGGTTGCAGGCGGTGCTGTTCAATTGGCCGTAGATGTAGGTTTGGGCTATTTAGAAGATAAAATTATGGATTCAATTCCTAACAAACCTAAAAATGAAAATAAAGAAACAGGTGCTGTTTACGAAACAGATTCTACAGATGATGCAGATAATACAACAGGTTCTACTGACAATGACAAGTCGTCAACAACCAAAACTGCAGAAAAATCCGACGATGTTTCAACTTCAAACACTAATACAAATTACGGAAATGTTTCTGATAATACATCCGAAGAAGTTACTAATCAAGAAACTTCTGAAAATGTATTAAATAATACAGGTTCATCTGCAATATCAGATACTACAGATACAAACCAAAATACCGGTAGAATAATAGATTTAACAGGCGAAAATTATAACAACAATCCATATAGTTACTTGAATAATAATTATGCTTATTCAAATATTGGTATGGGTGACAGTATTTTTACAAACTACGGATACAACCCTTTTGCAACGTATTATAGTGCCAATTACGCATACAATCCGTATCAGGCAAGTATGTTATGGCCTACTCTGTACTACGGAGCAAATCAAAATTCATTGAATTTACGTTCTTAAAATATATAACAGTCAAATGTAATAGAGATTAGTATTCAATACCTTTTCTTGCCACAACTCCGGTATCCCAGTAGTGCTTTATTGGGTTAATTTCTGATACAAGGTGGGCTATTTCTATAATTTTTTCGTTTGCACGTCGCCCGGTTAGAACTATTTCCATTTCTTCAGGCTTGTTTTTCAGAGTTTTTATAACTTCGTCAACATCAAGAATTCCAAGGTCAATGACGATGTTGGCTTCGTCCATAATAATAAGATTGTATTCATTGTTTTTAACGGCTTTTTTTACGAGTTCCCAACCCTTTTTTATTTCAATTTCATCGTCTTTGTTTTTATTTGAAGAATACACAATTCTATCCAATCCCGCTTGTACTATGGTTAAATTGGCACTAATTTCCGGAGAAAGGTTTCTGAAAGACTTAAGCTCCCCGTAATTATCACCGCCTTTTGTGAACATTACAATAAGCACCTTCCATCTCCTGCCTAATGCCCGCATGGCAAGCCCCAATGAAGCCGTTGTTTTTCCTTTGCCGTTTCCGGTATAAACCTGAATAT
This sequence comes from uncultured bacterium, assembly GCA_902796925.1. Classification (GTDB taxonomy): domain Bacteria; phylum Cyanobacteriota; class Vampirovibrionia; order Gastranaerophilales; family Gastranaerophilaceae; genus RUG14219. The sequence continues at coordinate 1,735 of CADBQW010000059.1, forward strand.
ATCCATGTTTGGCCCAGTTCGGATTTATTAGTTTATTTTCTGATTCTTCTTTCATTCGTCTTTTTATTATATACTAAAATCATGAATAATAAAGTAAATATGAGGATCCGGTTTAAAGAAATCAGAAAATCCCTCAATATGAATGAAAAGAGTATTCTTCTTTGTTCAAAACTCAAAGAATGTGATTTTTATAAATCAGCTAAAAATGTTCTAATATATTATCCTTTAAAATATGAAATCAGCCCGCTTTTTTTGTTGTCGGACAAAAAGAATTTCTATTTGCCCAGAGTTTCAGGAGAGGAGCTTCAGGCATGTCCTTTTGCTGAAGGTGACGAACTCTCTTTGTCCCCGTTAAATATATCTGAACCCTTAACCCCTCCGGTTTCTGCTTCAATATTGGATTTAATAATTGTACCGGCACTGTCTGTTGACAAAAGTAAATATAGGCTTGGATACGGAGGAGGTTATTATGACCGATTTATTTCTAAATACCCTTCTATAAAAACAGTTGTAATGATTCCCGAAAAACTAATTGTTGAAAATTTGCCAACAGAAGGTTACGATAAAAAAGTTGACTATGTGATATCTGAATCGGAGGTTTTTTGATGAAAAAAATTGCAGTACTTACTTCAAATAAAAGTATAATTTTTGAAAGTTTAAATAAATTTTTTAAAGATATTAATTACCCGGTTGAAATAAAGTTGGTTTCTACAAATTTTTCTTGCGACAATTATGTTGCAAAAGAAAATCTGACAGAATATTTTCAAGTAGAGAATTTTGACATTGTGGTTGTCGACTGTTATGAAGATTATTTAGATGACAGATTATTGGATTCAGGTAAATTTTTAAAAATCCAATATTCTCTTTTACCGGCCTTTGAAGGGAATAACGAAATAGCAAGGGCATATAGTTCAGGCGTAAAAGTTTCCGGTATAACAATTTATTACCCAAATTCAGATATAGAAAAATTAAAAATAGTGGCGCAATACCCTATCCTGATAAAAAATAACGACCATTTTGATGATTTTAAATCGAATATTTGCGAATTGGCAGAAGTAATGAGTCCCTATGTAATAAAATCTGTTCTTGAAGATACAGTTTTCGATTATTCCGACATGTTTTCTAACAATGGGAATTGCTTAGGGAAATGTTCAGGCTGCAAATCCTCTTGTAATAAGCCTTTGAGTTAATTATTACCATTTGTAAAACTTTTTATATATTACTGTGCAAGAAAATTGCATATGTTGTAGAATATTTTCATACCAGATTATATTAAAAAGATTGGGGAGGTAATAGTGGCGAGTGTGACTGAAGAAAAATTGAACTTGACAGAAAATGCCGTTAAAGTTCTTGAAAAAAGGTATTTAAAACGCGACAAAGATGGTAACTGTGTAGAGAGCCCTGCTGACATGTTTAGACGTGTTGCTGATTCCATCGCAAGCGGTGATTTGAAATTTGGAAAATCTGAAAGTGAAGTTAAAGAATTGTCTGATAGATTTTATAAGACAATTACCCAAAGATTCTTTATGCCAAACTCCCCAACATTGATGAATGCAGGCAGAGAACTCGGACAGTTGGCGGCATGCTTTGTTTTGCCGGTGGAAGATAGTTTGGAAGGAATATTTGAAACCGTTAAAAATACTGCTCTTATCCATAAATCCGGCGGCGGTACCGGTTTTTCCTTCTCAAGATTGAGACCAAAAAATAGCGTTGTTAAATCAACAATGGGGGTTTCCTCAGGCCCGGTTTCTTTTATGGAAGTATTCAACGCCGCAACAGAAGCCGTTAAACAAGGCGGCACAAGACGCGGTGCCAATATGGGTATCCTTAGAGTTGACCACCCTGATATTTTGGAATTCATAAACTGTAAATCCGATAACAATAAATTGAATAACTTTAATATTTCAGTTGCAATAACAGACAAATTTATGGAAGCATACATAAACGGAACAGATTACGACTTAATAAATCCTTATGACGGTCAAGTTTCCGGCAGAATGAGTGCGAAAAAAGTTTTCGATATGATTGTAGACGGAGCATGGAGAAACGGCGAACCGGGTATAATATTTATTGACACAATGAATTATGACAATCCGACTCCGCAAATAGGCGCTATTGAATCTACAAACCCTTGTGGTGAAGTTCCGTTATTACCTTTTGAGGCATGCAACCTCGGCTCTATTAATTTAGGACTTATGGTTGATGATGTTGATGGGAAAGCTGTTATCAATTGGGATAGACTCGCTGATACAACAAGAACTGCAATTAGATTTCTTGACAACGTAATCGCAATAAATAACTATCCGCTTCCTCAAATTTCCGAAATGGTTCAAAATAACAGAAAAATCGGACTGGGTGTAATGGGTTGGGCTGACATGCTCATGAAGATGGGAATTTCCTATTCTTCAGAAGAAGGCACTCGCCTCGGCGCTCAAGTTATGGAATTTATTGATTACGTGTCAAAATGTGAGTCTATTGAACTTTCTAAAGAACGCGGCAGATTCAAAAATTTCGCCGGAAGTATTTATGAGCAAGAAAATTATCTTTACAACAAATATAAAGGCAAATCTGCCGGTAAAATTTCAGATGAACAGTGGCTTGAATTAGATAGGGAAATCAAAAAATACGGTATCAGAAATGCCACAACAACTTGTATTGCACCAACCGGTACAATTTCAATGATTGCAGCGTCATCAGGAGGTATTGAACCTTTATTTGGTTTAGTTTTCTCCAGATTGATTATGGATGGCACCGAAATGCTTGAGATTAACCCTATATTCAAAGATTATATGCAATCACACGGTTTATACAGTGAAGAAATCATGTCAAAAATCGCTCAAGAAGGTACTATCGCGCATATCGAAAGTATCCCTGAAAACGTCAAAAAAATCTTCGTAACTGCACATGATGTCACCCCTTACTGGCACGTAAAAATGCAAGCCGCATTCCAACTTCATACAGATAATGCTGTTTCAAAAACAGTAAACTTTGTTGAAAGCGCGACAAGAGAAGACATTGAAGAAGCCTACATTCTCGCATACAAAAATCACTTGAAAGGGATTACGGTTTATAGAAATAATTCCCGTCAATTCCAACCGATGAACCTCGATGATAAGAAAAAATCAGAAAAAACTTCTGTTGAAACAAAAGAAGAAACGGTTGAAGATTATAATCCAACGGGTGAGATAAAAGAAGTTAAATGCCCTGAGTGCGGTACAAAAATTCAAATGGCAGAGGGTTGCTTTATTTGTCCGAATTGCGGCTATTCAGGATGTGCATAACAAAGTTTAGAGTGAATGCAAATATATATTATGCGGGGAATTTATTTCCCGCTTTTTTTATTCTCAAACCCTTGTTGATAAATAGGCTTTCAATGCACTCATATTTGCCGCATTAAATCTGTCCATTTTTATACTCCACAAAGTCTCAGCATCGAATGCATTTTTAATTGCAAGCATGTAATCCCACAACCCTTGAGTGTATCTGTAAGAATTTTCACCGTAATTTCTATAAATATTTTTCAATATTGCCAATAACTTTTCTTGTTTATTTTTCATTGCGTACATGTTATTCAATGCTTCGTTGTATTCTTGTTCTGCCAGTTCTTTTTCCGCATCTTTTTGTTCTACATATTCTCGAGCACCATCTTTAATCTTTTCGGATGTTTCTTTTGCTTTAGCCATAATCGAATTTACATAGGGAGTGTTATAGTTCGTTGTGGGGTATTTTTGTAGAGAATTCACCTGTTTCCCATCAATTTTCGAAACATTATCTATAGACATAAAAATCCCTTTCTCTTAAATATCCTATATGTATAAAGTATATATGAACTTAATAATTGCCTTTTTGTTAAGTTTTATTAAAACAAACAAATTTTGTAAAACGTATGCATAAATTTTTATATAAATACTTTACAAAAAAGTTTAATTGTATATAATAAATTGTGTAAGAAAAATTTTTACTAGAAAAGTAAGAGGAAGTAGAAAATGAGAAAATTATTTGTAGGGGCATTAGCATTAGGCTTGATGACAGCTTATACTGTAATGCCGTCTTTCGCAGCTAACATCAATGACGTTAGCGAAAACTACTGGGCTTCAAGAGAAATTAATGCCATCGTTGACAGCAACATCATGTCACTTGACAACGGCAGCAACTTCAATCCGGAAGCTGATGTAACACGTATCGATTTTGTTGACTCTCTATTAAAATTGTTAACAAATGACAACTTGGATGTTAAAATTCAAAACATCTTCTCAGATGTAAAAGCTACAGATGCTGATTACGCAAACATTTTGAGATCTCAACAATTAGGTTTGGTTTATGGGTATCCGGATGGTACTTTCCAACCAAAAAGAGTTATGTTGAGAGACGAAGCTCAATCTGTTATCAGCCACATCACTAAAGAACAAGTTACCGATAAGGCTATCTTGAATAACTTTACCGATGCAAATAAAGTTCCGGCATGGGCTGACAATGTTTATGCTAAAACTTTAGCTTATGGCATTTATGTAAATCACCCTGATCAAAAAGAATTAAGACCAACTGAACCATTGACAAGAGCTGAAGCTGCTGTTCTTTTGGCTAAGTTGAGAGCTAACGCATCTTTGATTCAAAGACAGTATCTTGGTGAAGAATTAGAATCATTATTGGCTGTAGAACACTTAAAGGTTTCTAAGAAAGCTGAATGTGATGAAGTTAAAGTTACTAACAGAAGAAACATCATCATGGAAGGTAACGTACTTGAAATCGCATTTGATGAAAGATTCAAATCAGTTGAGCACCAAGCAGGTGACGTATTTACTTTCTATAACAAAGAAGATATCGTAACTGAAGAAGGAACTTTGGTTATCCCTGCAAACTCTAAATTCTATGCAAAAGTTCTTGAAATCCAAGAACCAAAATGGTTCAACAAGAACGCAAGAGTTTATGTTCAAACTTGCAAAGTTGTTCTTCCTGACGGACAACAAGTTGCTTTGAATTCAAAACCAGCTTACAAAAACTACGAATTAAAAGAAGGTCCATGGCAAACAGCAGGTAAACTTGCACTTTATACAGTTGCAGGTGCAGGCGTTGGTACCGGTGCCGGCGTTGGTTTCGGATTCATCCCTAGTCCTGAAAGAGTTGGCAGAGGTATCGCTATCGGTACTCCTGTAGGCGCTGCAGTTGGTTTGGTAACTGGTTTGGTTACTAAAGGTTTGAACTACGATGCTAAATCTGGTGAAGAAATATATGTAATCTTGCTTGATAATGCTAGCATTATGAAATAAAATTATTATATAAACCTAAAATAGACAAATTCCCTGTTCTTTAAAGCAGGGAATTTGTTTTAGTAATGCTTGTCCGGATACATTTATTAAAGGATTGATTTTTGTTGAAATTTAATTAAACTAAAATATATGAAAAATATTATTATATTAACTTTGATTTTATTATTGTCGTTGTCAGTGAGTCTTGCCCAAGATTCACAATATTCGAATCAGAATACTTTTGATAAAACTTTTGTTACGAATACAGATAATTTAGAGGAAATATACAGACAACTTGAGGTCCCTAAATTCAAATACATCCATGATGTAGATCCGGATGAAAGTTTTGATATTCAAAATAAAACCTGGTCGCCATATCCTCTTTTGAAATTGGGTTCAACTGTATATTTCAAAAATATTACTATTCCGCCGGGATATTACCTACTCACACCACGCGAGCATGATGGCGGGTTATATATGCTTTTTAAAGACTCCGGTAAAGTAAGGTATATTGTCCCGATTTATAAAAAAGAGATTGTACCACGCAATTTTTATGAAGAAAATCTTGAAAAACCAAAGTTAACTATATCTCAGAAAATTCATGTTAAAACGCTTGAGTTTGTCGGGAATCATGTAAAAAGTTCAATGAGAAAGCCTGAGCAAAAAAGTTTTCTCGAAATGAGCGATTTGAACAATAACTTTGTTTCTCTTATACTTTATTGGGGAGACTATAAATACTACATAGTGGTTAGAACCATACAATTATAGTTTTTAAAAAGGTAAATGATTGTAATAATTTCTTAATAAAGGCTTGACCCCAGGGGGACATATAATGGAAGTAGCAGTAGCGTGTACTTTAGTGCACGAAATAAATTATATTGTGTTCTTTATGAAATGTTCAATATAATGCTAAAGACTTATATTGAATAAGGGGCTTGTGCAGCGGCTTAAAATTAGATTAGGGTATACGATAAGACTTTAGCTTGTTATACTTTCATATACTTTTCTTTTTATTTTTATGTATAGAATTTTTAATTAAATGTTTCAAATTTGTAAATAAATATACAGTATAAATCATTTTTGTTGTACATTAGAATTGAATAGAAGTATGGAGATTTCATGTTCCAAGGACAAATAACAACGAGTGAAATATACATGATAGTTGGTTTTTTACTATCTATGTACGCTTGTGTTTCGAATGATATTATACAAACCTTAGGAACATTTTTAAGTGCAAACAAGAAAACACATTTTGTCTATTTATGGGCATTTTCGGTATTTGTTCTTACAGTTACGATTGTCACGGGATGGATTGTTAATGATGGTGACATGTCGTTTGGATTGTTAACAAGAATACCCGTAACAGAGGAATATACAGCATTATATCTATTACCTCCAATAATTTTGATTATACTCACTCGTTGGGGAATTCCTGTTGCAACAACATTTCTTGTATTGAGTGTATTTTCAATAAGTGATGTTTCTGTAATCTGGATGATGCTAACCAAATCTGTGTTAGGTTATGTAATAGCATTTGTTGCAGCAATAATAATTTATAACATAATCGGCAGACCGGTGGAAAGGTATTTCTATTATACCCAGAAACGTTCCGGCAACGACAAAATTTCAAAGTGGTGGATGGTTGCTAAATGGTGTTCAACAGCATTTATATGGTCACAATGGTTAGTACAAGATTCAGCCAAGTTATTTGTATATTTGCCAAGGAAAGCTTCCGTTGCAGAACTGTTATTTGTACTCTTAAGCTTTACTGTATTTTTAGGAATTCTAACATACAATAGGGGCGGTGATATCCAAAAAATAGTAAAAATGAAAACAAATGTTCAGGATCCGCGATCTGCAACGATAATTGATGTTATATATGCATTTTTGCTTTTGTATTTTATAAACTTAAACAATGTTCCAATGTCTACAACTTGGGTATTTATAGGATTGTTGGCAGGGCGTGAGATAGCACTTTATCAAAGATTAAGGTTTGAATCTCCGGATAAAATGTATAAACATATTGTAAAAGATTTGTATAAGGTTACTTTAGGGTTGGTGGTATCTATAGTTGTTGTAGTAATGCTAACTCAATTTGATTATGTTAAACAATTTTTCTTTTCGCATTTTATCGGAGGATAACATAAGAGAGGATTTATGGGACGTATACAACAATTATCAAAACATTTAATAAATCAAATCGCAGCGGGCGAAGTAATTGAACGCCCCGCATCTGTTGTTAAAGAACTAGTTGAGAATTCTGTTGATGCGGGGAGCAAAAAAATTAGTGTAGAAATCACAAACGAATGCAGAAATATAAGAGTTGCAGACAACGGTTCCGGCATACACCCTGATGACATAATTTTAGCATTTTCAAAGCATGCAACAAGCAAAATCCAAAAAGACGAAGATTTATTCGATATTCATACTTTGGGGTTTCGCGGAGAAGCCTTGTCAAGTATAATCGCCATTTCTAAATTAACCTGCACAACAAGAACAAAAGAATACGATACCGGTGTAAAGGTAACCTGCCAAGAATCAGAAGTTGCCCAAATTCCGACAGGATGCGCAGTTGGTACGATAATGGAAGTTAAAGATTTGTTCTATAACATTCCGGCAAGACTCAAATTTCTCAGAAAATCTGATACAGAGTTTTCGTATATACAGGAGCTTATTCAGTCCATAGCCCTTGCTCATCCGGAAGTATCTTTTGAATTGAAGAAAAACGGTAAAATAGTTTTGTCAACTTCCGGTTCAGGAAATCTCTTACAAACTGTCAGGGAACTGTTTTCCAATGCTGTGAGCTCAAACTTAAAAGAAGTTATAAAAATTGATAAACTTTCAAATTTAAAAATTTCAGGCTACGTATCAACCCCTGATTTTACCCGATCAAGTAAAAAAGATTTTTATATTTATATCAATTCGAGGACTGTGAAATGTCCGATATTTCAAAAAGCAATAGACATTGCATACAAAAATCTCATTGCTAATGGCAAGTATCCTTTTGTAATCTTAAATCTTGAATTACCGCCGAGCGATGTTGATGTTAATGTGCATCCTGCCAAAAAAGAAGTTCGCTACAAAAATACAAACCAAATATTTAATTTTATTATCGCCGGAATTCGAAGCGGATTGATGAATTCACAGGAATACAGCTTACAGGAAGAACAGAAAAATCAATATGAAATGTTAAAAGTTATAAATGATAATAAAATGCAGACTTATAACGGTTCAAATTATGATAACAAAATAGCAAGCTTTCCTGATAAAAAAAATGACAATGTATTTGTAAACGAAGAAGATGACTCTCTTTATGTTGCAAACAAAACTCCTATAATAAATATCTCTCAAAATAAATCAGAAATTCATCAACAAAAATTTCTTGACCCTATTCAAAATAATAATATTGAAGAAGATGAAAATATCATAGGACAATACAAAAATACATATATTTTAATAGAAAAACCTGATGGTCTGGAAATTGTTGATCAACATATTGCTCAGGAACGATATATATATGAGCAATTACTTGATAAAAAGGAAATAATATCACAAATTTTGTTTGTTTCTGATGTCCTTGAAATTTCTGCCTCAGAATCAGAAATTCTAAAAGAAAATATTGATAAATTTGAAAAATTTGGTTTTGGTATAGATTTTTTAAGTGATAGGGAAATTATTTTCAGAAAAATTCCGCAAATTTTATCAAAAGTTAACCCAAAAGATATATTATCTGATATTTTGGATAATATAGAAGGCAATATAAACGGACTTGAAGAAAAAATATTAAGAACAACAGCCTGCAAAGCCTCTGTAAAAGCCGGAGAGAAATTGAATATGTGGCAAATGCAGGAGATAATAAAGAAATGGCGAACAACTAAATTACCTTATACCTGTCCCCATGGCCGCCCAATTACGCACACAATTGCGCATAAGGATATAGCCGCATTTTTCGAAAGAAATAAATAAAAATATTGTAACGAAATCTTAACAATTTTCTTTATACACTAAAGTTTCTGCATAAAAAGCCGATAACAGACATGAAAGAATGTTACTAAGCTAAATTTGAAAGGAAAACGTTACAAAGATGGGACTTGCCGCATCACAAGCTAGATTTTTGGCATTAACAGCAAGAAAAGCTCATTGCGAATTTAACTCTCTGCAATTAGCTCAGCAAAAAATGTCAATTAGCCGCGAGCTATCAAATGCATCGAGTGAATATGAAAATTCATTAAATGCAACGAAGCTAGTTTGGGATGCATCGGGGATAGGTGATAATACACTTGGATATGCTGCAACACAAGAAAATTTATCATATAAACTTTTAATGAAACCATCATTACTTAACGCTTATAACCCGTATTTACTTACTGATCCTAAAGGCAAAGTTATACTTACAAGGGAGTATTTGGCTGCAGCAAAAGCAATTTCACCAAACGGAACTCCTGTATCACCATCAGAGAGCGGATACGCAGAATTTGTTAAGAAACTTCAATCCGCGGGGATTATAAATGAATTTCAATATAGCAATATGCAAAAAGATCTAGAAGGCAATATGAGAACAGGTACCGACACAGAAAATTTAATGGCGAATTACCTGTCTAAATCCGGTTTGGGAGGTCCTTTATATGACAAAACCGCAAACCTTGGGGTTACAATAGCAGGATTAATTGAGGTATTGGATGATTCTGATACATATAATGTATCTTATAACAGCAGCAATTTTTCAACCTTCGAGGGTTCAACTAAAAAAAATACGATAGAAGACGCAGGATCTGCAGAATGGACTCTGGGTTATATTCTTAAGAAAAAAATAGGAATTGCAACAGCAAATGACAACGAAGCAGATAAAACGCGCATAATTGACGGAACAAAAGATTTTATAGTTGAAATGGCAAAATTGTTAGGTTACGATCCTGAGGAAGGTTACACTATTGGAGTAGGATTGTGCAGTGACGATACAAGCGGAGTAGCTTTGCAAAATGCCTATAATATTACCCTCAATCGTTATTCAACAATCGGTAGTAGCGTAAAGAATAAAAATTCAAATGACTATAATGTTATATATAAAGATACCGGTAATGAGAGATATGAAGTATCTTTAACAAATGTTTTGAAATCATTTTTAACGGATTTTGCCTCTGCATTAGCTAATTATCAAGGCGGTTGGGAAGTTGCAAATACTAAGAAAAATTCTACATATGTAACTGATGATCATACATATACATTTTTGGTAGATAATAAAGCATCAATATTAGATTCTAAAAGTGCGTTATATAACGACTACTACTCAATGTTGTATAACCAAATTTGTACAAAAGGTTGGGTTGATGATGAAGTATATGATGTAAGCAATTCGGAATACCTTGAAAATGAACTTAAGAACGGTCAGATATTTATTTCCTCACTGAATGCCGATGACGGAAAATTTTACCAAACGTCATACTCGGATACAGAATATGTTGTTGCGGTGAAAGATACAGATGCAATAGCAAGAGCTGAAGCAAAATATAATGCTTTAAAAACGAAATTAGACAGCAAAGAAGAAGGTCTGGATCTGCAAATGAAACAATTGGATCTTGAAATTTCAGCAATCAATACAGAATTTGAATCTGTAAAAGGTTTAATTACTAAAAATATTGATAAAACATTTAATATGTTCGGCGGCAGTTAAAGATTCTAATTAATAGATTTGCTGAGAATGGCGTAAATAAACACAATCTTGATATTATTTTTTTTCTTGATACAATCGAGTTATGAACGATATTGTTGAACAAATTAAACAGGTTGAAGAAAAATATATAGAATTGGGAAAGACACTTTCAGATCCCGATGTAATCCAGGATTATAACAAATTTAAGGAACTTTCAAAACAGCATAAATCAATGGAAGAAACTGTAGCGCTATACCACGAATGGCAGAATGTAACGAAATCTATTGAAGATGCAAAAGAGATGATTCACTCTGAATCAGATGAGGAAATGAGGGAATTTTTAAAAGCTGAAATGGAAGAAAATGAAGCCAAAATTCCTGTTATTGAAGAAAAAATGAAAGTTTTACTTTTACCCAGAGATCCCATGGATGACAAAGATATTATGCTCGAAATTCGAGGCGGCGCAGGCGGAGATGAAGCAAATATTTTTGCGGGGGATTTAGCAAGGATGTATATGCGCTTTGCAGATAAACAGGGTTGGAAAACTCAAGTTTTGAGCAAAACAGAATGTGAAGCCGGCGGTTATTCGGAAATTATTATTTCAATAAAGGGTGATAGCATATATTCAATGCTAAAATACGAATCCGGAGTCCACAGAGTTCAACGTGTTCCTGTGACGGAATCGCAAGGGAGGGTTCATACATCAACTGCCACTGTTGCGGTTATGCCTGAGGTTGATGATGTAGAAATTGAAATTCGCCCCGAGGATATAGAAATGTCAACCGCTCGTTCAGGTGGTGCAGGCGGACAAAACGTTAATAAAGTTGAAACCGCCGCAAGACTTTTCCACAAACCTACCGGAATAATGATTTTCTGTACGGAAGAACGGTCACAGCTACAGAACAAAGAAAGAGCAATGCAAATTTTAAAAGCAAAATTGTATGATTTAGAAGTTCAAAAGCAGATGAAAGAAATTACAGACCTTCGTCGTTCACAAGTTGGAACCGGTGACAGATCAGAGAGAATCAGAACTTATAACTTCCCTCAAGGGCGGCTAACTGACCATAGAATTAACCATAACTTGAATGTTTGGACAGTTATTGATGGCGATTTGGATGAACTTATCAAATTGCTAATCGAATATGATCAGAAATTAAAGTTGGAAAAACTTGCCCAAACGAATTGAGGTTAGCGTGGTTGATAGAAAATGCGTTTCTTGCGGAAAAATTCAAGACAAAAAAGATATGATAAAAATTACAAAAGATTTTTCAACAGGAAGGGTAATTATTAACAAAAATTCTAAACAATTTGGCAGATCGGCATATCTTTGCTATAATAGGGATTGTATAGAGACAGGTATAAAGAAAAATAAGATATCAAAAGCATTGAGGTGCACCCTGCCTGAAGATGTGAAAGGAAATTTAATAAATGAGTTTTGAAACAATAAGAATTAATGAACTTGCAAAAGAGTTGGGACTTTCAAATAAAGAAATAATAGATAAGTTCGCACAAATTTCTGTTACCGGTAAAACTCATTCTTCAACCGTTACTATAGAACAAGTAAATAGATTAAAAGAATTTATTAAATCAGGTGGTGTAAAAGAAATTAAAAAACCAAAGGTTTTTGTTGTAAAAAAATCAAAAATAAACGAAAAACCTGAGGTTATCAAGACTATTGAAAAAGAAGTAAAATCAGAGGTTCCACCTGAAAATTCACAGAAAGCAAATTTTGAAAAAGAAAGTAAATCTCTAATTGAAAGGCCAAAAGTGGAGGTCGTAAAAAGTTCTCCAAAAAGTCGATTGGAAATAGTTCGTCATGCGACACCAAAAACGCAGGCGCAGGACAAACCTCAATTTAAAAAAGATAGACTTTCAAAAGATACACAGGATAAATTTAATAAAGAAAGACCACAGGCAGATAAAAAGTCCGGAGAAAGATTTAACAAACCGTCTGCTTCCGGCGAAAGAAAACCTATTCAAAGGCACATTATCTCTCAAGATATATATGAAACTCGACCGGGTGCAAAACGCAGGGTTGATAACAAGAAAAAAGGTAAAGATTTCACAAAAAATAAAAAAGAGGAACAAGAGTGGATTTCTCTTGAGAAAGCTGCGGCTCAAAAACATAAGAAAAAAGTCCAAAAAGAAGAATCCGTTGAAGATGTAAAGCAACTGGTCGTTAACAAACCAATGACAATTAGTGAGTTATCGGAAAAAATTCAGAAAACTCCGGCTGAATTGGTAAAATTTCTGATGCTTCGCGGTACAATGGCTACAGTAAACCAACTTATTGATATAGAAATTATTAAACAAATTTGCGAAGAATATCAAATTGAAGTTTTGGATGAAGATATCGAAGCCTTTCTTGAAGAAGAAATGGAAAAAGAAGAACAAGCAAAAAAACTTACTGAAGTAGATGCCAAACTCTTGAAACGCCGAGCACCGGTTGTTAGTATTATGGGGCACGTTGACCATGGTAAAACAACACTTTTAGACAGTATAAGAGCATCAAAACATAAAATTGTTGCAACAGAAGTCGGCGGAATTACCCAGTCAATAGGTGCGTATACGGTTTATTTAGATAAGAAACAAGAAAAGAAAATTGTATTTGTAGATACTCCGGGCCATGAAGCTTTCACGGAAATGAGAGCACGCGGTGCTAAAGCTACAGATATTGCAATTCTTGTTGTAGCCGCTGACGATGGAATAATGCCGCAGACCATTGAGGCTATAAATCACGCAAAAGCGGCAGATGTACCAATTATAGTTGCAGTTAACAAATGCGATAAACCGGGAGCGAACCCTGATAGAGTTCTTCAACAATTGACTGAACATGGGCTCGTACCTGAAGCATGGGGTGGAGATGCAATAACCGTAAATGTTTCCGCACTTCAAGGAACCGGTATTGATGAATTGTTGGAATATATTTTGCTGGTTGCTGATATTCAAGACTTGAAGGCTAATCCAAAGGCCGAGGCATCAGGTGTTGTTATTGAAGCGAATCTTGACAAAGGTAAAGGCCCGGTTGCGACATTACTTGTGCAAAACGGAACGTTAAGGACCGGAAACTGTGTTGTCGTTGGTACTGCTTGCGGGCGTGTAAGAGCATTAATTTCAGATAGCGGTGAAAGAATTCAAAAAGCAGAACCTTCAACACCGGTTGAAATCCTTGGGTTAACAGAAGTTCCTCAAGCAGGTGACAGGTTTGAAGTTGTACAAAATGAAAAAGAGATGAAAGCTATAGTTGAAAAACGTAGAGAAAAGGAACGCGACAGACGCTTAGAAGCAATGTTACCTGCACACATCAGAAAAGAATCTGCAGCAGGTGAGGGTGATATTCCTCAGCTTAACCTTATCATAAAAGCAAATACAAACGGAGCAGCAGAGGCTGTTTCACAGGCAATTGCCGGAATAGAATCGAAAGATATTATAACAAAGATTATTCACGTCGGAGTTGGTGATATATCAGAAGCCGATGTTATGCTTGCATCTGCATCAGGTGCAATAATTCTTGGATTTACGGTTAGAGAAGATAATAACGCAATAGCAGCAGCGGAACGTGAAGGTGTTATTATCAAAAAATACGACATTATTTATCAAATTCTTGAAGATATTGAAAAGAAGATGTTGTCTTTGCTTGAGCCGGAAACCAAAGAAGTTCAACTTGGGATAGCAGAAGTTCGTCAAATATTTACAGTTGGTAAAACAACAAGAATTGCCGGTTGCTATGTAACTGAAGGTAAAATTGTAAGAAGTAAAGATGCAATTCTTATACGTAATGGAGAAGAAATCTTCAAGGGTGAGATTGACCAACTAAAACGTTTCAAAGATGACGTTAAGGAAGTTGCACAAGGCTTTGAATGCGGCATCTCTTTCAACAAATGGAATGACATTGAAGTTGGTGATATCATACAGGTATCTACTGTTGAAGAAGTTGAAAGAAAAAGTTTATAACCTAATATTTAAATAAAATTGTAATTTTCGTGTTACCATAAAGTTATGAGTTTTGAAGACAATTATCAAGAAATTTTTGCGTTAGTTTCTAAGGATATAGATCAGATAAAAATTGCTATGCGCTCGGCGGTAAACAATTGTCCATGGATTAATGATGACTTAATCGATATGTTTAATGCCCCGTCAAAATTTATAAGATCAACTGTGACTTTGTTGTATCTAAAATCACTTGAGCTTGATATTAATAAAAATATTATTGAACTTCTTTGTGCCGTAGAATTGATTCATAATGCCTCACTCATACATGATGATATTATAGACAATTCTGATATAAGAAGGGGAATTTCCACTCTTAATAAGAAATTCTCATCAAAAGTTGCGGTTTTGGCAGGGGATTATATACTTTCTGTTGCAATGCAAAAACTCGTTAAAATTGAGCCGAGAGAAATATCATTGATGTTTTCTGTGGCTCTTGAATGTATGACAAAAGGAGAATTAAAACAGTTATTTACAAAGTTTAAAGTGCCAGAATTAGAATCTTATATTGAAAAATCAAGAAATAAGACCGCAAAACTTTTTGAAGTTTCATTGAATTCTGCAATTTTAAATTCAGGAATTGAGTGTGAAAATGCAAGTGAATTTGCTAAAAATTTTGGAATAGCGTTTCAAATAAGAGATGATTTAATGAATATACTAAACGAAAGTGATGGGAAACCTGCAAAAAGTGATATTAAAGAAGGCATATATACCGCTGCCGTTATCTTTTCAAAAGGAAAAGATATTGACAGAAGTGCTATTGAAAAAACATATCTTTTGTTGAATAATTATATTGACCAAGCATTGTTGGCTCTAAAGAATTTGAATGAAAATAAATATAAGAGGGCTTTGATTGAATTATCAAAGATGTTAGGAAATGAATAATATTAGACAATGGCTAAAAGCGCACAGAGCTGAGATTAAAGAAACAATTGAAACAGTTGTTTTTGTGTTGACAATGGTTATTTTAATCAGGTTTTTCATTTGCGAATTGAGATGGATTCCTTCAGGTTCAATGAAACCTACTCTTATAGAAGGTGACAGAATTGTTGTAGAAAGATTTTCCAGATTTTACACCACTCCAAAACGAGGGGATATAATGGTATTTTATCCTCCGTTCGTAGAAATAAAAAACACTCCCGGAAAACTTTTCGTAAGACTTCTTGGAATATTTTGTAAAGATGTAGCCTATATAAAACGTGTTATAGGAGTTCCCGGGGATACAGTTGAAATAAAAACTGATAAAGATGGTAAATACACAGTTTACATCAACAATAAACCATTTGAAGAATCATACATTATGAGCCCTTATGACTACCCGTTGTGCGACAGTAGTGTAAATTGCGGACCAATTAAGATTCCTGAAAATAAATACCTGATGATGGGAGACAATCGAGGAAGTTCTTTTGACGGAAGATATTGGGGTTTACTTGACAAAGACAGATTCATTGGGCGAGCGGTTGTTGTTTTCTGGCCTGTAAACAGATGGAAATTATTAAATAAGTAGCTATCTAACCCAAAATTCTTGACGAGAATAAAGTTTTGTTGGTCTATCTTTGGAATAGACTTGCATAACATAGCTGCCTGAGCTGTTTAATACAACATAATCTGTATAATATGTTGTTTCTTCATTCTTTAACTTCACATCCCTGCTCCAAACGAGTTTGTACCCCATCTGCCCTAAAGCATTATCCTGTTTAAATATCTGAATATAAAGTTTACGAGAATATTGAAATTTGGGCATTGTGATAATGTAGTATATTCTTTCACCTTTTGGAAATTCTACCGAGTTATCCATTATATTTTGTTCAGTTATTGGGTGATTGTTAAAAAGGATTACGGAATTGTTCTTTTTAGTAAAGCAAGCAAAACTAACACCGCAAGAGAGGAATGTAAAAATTAGAAAAACATATAGAAATTTTTTCATTAACCCTCAAGCTCTTTTAACTTATCTCTGACAGGTGCCGCTATAGATTCATCTTTGTTATAATTCAAAAACAACTTATAATTTCTGATTGCCTCTTGTTTGTTATCTTCTTTTTCATAAGCAACTGCTAATGCATAGTATGCATAAGCATAAGTTGGATCAATATTTATAGCTCTATAGAAACTTTGTTTGGCACCGGCAGTATTGCTTGCAGATGCGTATACAAGTCCTAA
This sequence comes from uncultured bacterium, assembly GCA_902796925.1. Classification (GTDB taxonomy): domain Bacteria; phylum Cyanobacteriota; class Vampirovibrionia; order Gastranaerophilales; family Gastranaerophilaceae; genus RUG14219. Next base: position 18,781 of record CADBQW010000059.1, read on the forward strand.
GTTAAACCAACCGTCAGAATACCCCGGATTTACGAATACGGATTTTTTGTAAAAACTAATTGCATTTGCATTGTCGTTTTTATTTTTGTATGAATCACCTATTTTGAGTAACGTTTCATAATCCGACGGTTGAATTTTAAGAGCTTCCTTGTATTGTTCAATCGCTGAATCATAATTCTTTTGTATAAACGCTTCGTCTCCCGACTTTAAAAGTTGATCACGTCGTTCGATATCAGCGCTATCAAGTGACGTTCCGTCAGAAGGAATACTAATTGTCTGAAAATCTCCGGTATAAGAGTTATTATCGGTTGAATTCCCGACATTGGCAGATGGGTTAATTTCGGCAATATATTGGGCATATTCGTTACTATAGAGTGAAGTTTCAGGAGATAGTGAAATTGCTTTTTCATAAGAATTACATGCTTTTTCTATATTACCTTGAGCCCTATAGCATTTTGCGAGTCCGTAATATACATAACTATCCGGAGTTTTATATTTAACAGCCTTATTAAAATAGCCAATTGCTTTTTCGTAATCTCCGGACTCCATTGCCTTTTTACCTTCGGTAAGCAAAGCTGCATTTAAATTATTTCTGACACCTGAATTATCTTTTGCCTTAAGCAAAGATTCATAAAGTTCAATAGCCTGAGAATAGTTATTCATTGCGTGATAAGCAATTGCCTTATTATACTTTACATTGTAGTCATCAGGTGCAACACTTAATATTTCATCGTAATATTTTATAGCATTAACATAATCTTTTTTTAGGTGGTAGCATTGAGCGAGATCCTTTTTTAATGAAACATCCGCAGGATTTTTAGAAATAGCTTTTTCAAGGTTAGCCAAAGCGTTGTCAAGATTACCCATTTTTTTGTAAACTACTCCGAGATTTTTGTACGCCAGAGCATCATTTGGGTAAGCTTTCAAATACAAATCATATTGATTAATAGCATCGGAATTTTTACCCATATCAGCAAGCAAATTAGCGTAATCAAATCTTACTTCATTTAATTTAGGATTTTGTTTAAATATTTCATCGTATTGTCCCAAAGCAAGATTATCTTTTCCCAATTCAACATATGCCTTTGCTAAAACTGCTCGTGCACCTAGATTTTCACTATCCTTTGCTACAGCCTGTTCAAGTATGGATGCTGATTTATCATACTTTTTAGAATCAAAAAGAGCCAATCCATAGTTGACATAATCTTTGAATTCTTCAGGGTTTGAATCATATACGGCTTCAAATTCTTTAGCAGCTTTTTCTGGCTGTCCGTCAGCCAAATAAGCGGAGGCTAAACCTTCTCTTGCATCTATATGTTGGGAATATATCCCTAAAAATGTGTTATAACTTTCTATAGCACCTTTAAAATCTTTCAATTGGGCTTTTGCATTTGCTATGTTTAAATAATTGTATTTATAGTCAGGAAAAAGCTCCATTGATTTATTGTAAGCGTCTAATGCACTTTTGTAATCACCTTTACTTTCATAAATACTTCCTATACTTATATAAATAAAGGCATCGTTGGGTTTCATTTCAGAAACTTTTTTATATACATTGAGTGCTTCATCATAATTGCCCAATTCTGTGTATGCACCTGCAAGTTTGGTGTATAGAGTAACATCATCTCCTGTTATCTGAAGTGCCTCCTTAATCTTTTCCACAACAGTATTGTAATCATTTTGATACTCGGCCGAACATGCCTGTTGATATAAAACATTTGCTTCCATAGAAGTAAATGCCTTAGCTTCCGGACAGGTTGAAATTGTAGTTGCTAATAGTATTAATATAAGTAAATGTTTTTTTATCTTCATACCCTCAAATTCCTTAGATACAATAAATATATTAACAAATAATTACAAAAAAGTAAAGTTTAATATTTATAATATTGGACTAAAAAGCCTTGTCAACAGTGTAATTTATAGTATATATGATAAAATTATTATTTATAAATGTTAAAAATAGTTAAAATACTTGCCTATAGATTTACAAATGCTATAATTGGTTCGTACAAAAGAAAAGGAGCTTAATATGAACAGAGAAGAATTAGTACAAGAAATCTCAAAAAAATCAGGTGTTACACAAAAAGATGCAGCTAGCATATTGTCAGCTTTAATTGAAACTATTGAACAAACAGTTTCAAAAGGCAAAAGAGTAACTTTGGTTGGTTTCGGTACTTTTGAAGCACGTAAAAGAGCAGCTAGAATGGGTAGAAACCCTCAAAATGGTAAGGAATTAAAAATTCCTGCAAGAACAGTTCCTGCTTTCTCTGCTGGTAAAAGATTCAAAGTTACCGTTAACGGTAAATAGTTTTTTACTGAGTTTAATTAATAAAGACCTGGATAAAATAATTCAGGTCTTTATTTTATATTAGAAATTTTAACAAGCTAATTAAATATAATCCCAACAATAGCCGCGGACATATAACAGGTTAAAGTTCCACATATAAGGGCTCTTAGGGCAAGTCTTGCAAGATTTTTTCTTTGGTTAGGTGCCAATTCCCCAATACCCCCTAATTGAATCGCAATTGAACCTAGGTTTCCAAAACTGCATAAAGCAAAGCATGCTATCAAATAACTTTTTGCAGATAGAGCCTGTGGCAATCTCGTTAAATCTACATACGCAACCATCTCATTGAGTACAATTTTGGTTCCCATCAGACTCCCAACAGTTGTTGCCTCTGAGAATGGAACCCCCATCAAATATGCAAATATCGCAAAAATTTTACCAAGGATCATATTCAACGATAAATGCATCCAATCAAATCCCAATGCCATATTAGGAACGTGAAGGTATTTAACTAAAAATGTTCCAAAACCTCCCAAAAACCAATCTATCATAGCAACTAAAGCTATAAGCGCCAAAATCGTTGCCGTAACATTTATTGCAACCTTCATACCGTCAGAAGCTCCTGCGGATATGGCCTCAAATACTGTAGAATAAGCCCTATTTCTTTTACTGAATTTTAAACTGAAATTTTCACTGGTTTCAGGCTTTCCTGTTTCCGGATAAACGATTTTTGATATAACAAGTGCACCAGGAGCAGCCATTACTGATGATGCTAAAAGATATTCTGCAGGAATACCAAGTGCAATATATATAGGCATTGTTGCACCTGAAATACATGCCATACTGCCAGCCATAGATGCCAAAAGTTCTGAACGGGTAAGTTTTTCTAAATAAGGTTTTATCATTATTTGCGCCACAATTTGACCTACAAAAGCACTTGCAGCATTAGATAAAGCTTCAGCACCGGAAACGGACATTATCTTATTCATAGCCCTTCCCAATAATGCAACAATTCGTTGCATTATCCCATAATGGTAAAGAATATTTACCAATATCATCATAAAAATCAACGAGCACATTAACTGTAATGCGAAAATAGTTTCTCCGGAGCCAAATACGTTCTCGAATTTTAGAGTATTAACCAGGGGGCCAAAAACAAACTCTCCACCTTCTTTTGCAAATTCAAGGATTTTCTGAATAAACATCCCAATAGCCCAGAACATCTTCTGCCCGATGGGAACTTTGAATATAAAAATTGCCAGGGCAATTTGTAAAATAAAACCTGTAGATATTGTTTTATAATTAATGGCTTTACGATTATTTGACATAAAATAAGCTATGGCGAATATAAAAATTATGCCGAAAATACCAAAAAATCTGCTCATACTAACCTTTTAAATTTATCTAAACTCTTTTCTTTATTCTACTTTAAAATCACATTAAAAGTATTAAATGTTGAAAAAAGTTTACACAAGAAAAATTTACAGGTTAAATTCTGTCATCAACAACGATTATATGCCAACCAAACTCCGTACGTATAGGTTCAGAATACTGGCCGACAGGGAGAGTAAATGCTGCATCTTCAAAAGGTTTTACCATTTGACCTTTACCAAACCAGCCAAGATCACCTCCGTTTTGTCCCGACGGACATTTTGAATGGAATCTTGCCCAGTAAGAAAAACTGCCGCCTTCGTCAAGATCTTTTTTAATTTCGATTGCTTCTTTTTGGGTATTTACAAGAATATGTCTTGCTTTAACGCGTTCGAAAGTTTCTGCAGATACGCACAATGTTGAAAGTATAAATATAGTAAATAACAAAGTTAAAATTTTATTCATATTATAATTATAACTCTTTTTTTCATAAATGCAATTTGTCAGAAGGGTAATTTAAAAATTTTTCATAATTCGATTTGAAATATATTTCTTTCAGAGTATAATTTTGTTATGAAAAAATTTTTATTGCTATTGGGGATAATATTGACAGTAGGAGAAGCGTTTGCGCTCGATAATAAAACTTTGAGCGAGAAAGCTAATTTGGAATATGTTCAAAATGACATAGACAATGCATTCCAAACCCTTCTTTCTATTCCGGAAGAAGAAAGGACATCACAGAATTGGCTTTTGCTAGGAAATATTCTCCATGACAAAAATCGGGTTGATGATGCAATTTATATGTATAATCAGGCAATTCAAACAGATTCAAAGGATTACAAACCTCATTACAATTTAGGGGAGATATATCTTGAGCAGGAAAAACCAAATTCTGCGCTAGCCGAATTCAAAAGGGTTTTAGAAATCAAAAAAGATAATCCTTATGCCAGGTACAATTTGGCATGTGCATATATAAAATTAGGCGAATATAAAAAAGCCAGAAAGGAACTTCTTGCAGCTATTTCGTTAAAAAATACCGTTCCCGAATTTCATTACAATTTGGCATATGTTTATAAACAATTAAAAAACGATAAAAATGCTAAAATTTATCTTGAATACTTCAATAAACTGGAAGCGGGCAACAATGAGCTCTAATAAAGATTTTAAGGGAGTAATTTTTGATTTTAACGGGACACTATTTTGGGATTCAGAAAAACACTTGGAGGCTTGGCGTAATTTTTCAGCCAGATTAAGAGGGATACCTTTTTCTGATGAAGAAATGTATAAATACATGTTTGGTCGAACAAATGAAGATATTATTGCATATGCTATAGGCAGGAAACCAACCCCGCAAATGGTAAAGGATTTGGCTGAAGAAAAAGAATCAATTTATCGTGATATGTGCAGGAAAGATAAAGCTAATACTCATCTGGCTAAAGGTGCTATTGAATTTTTTGAATATTTGAAATCAAATAATATTCCTATGGCAATAGCCACAATGTCAGAAAAGCCAAATGTTGATTTTTACATAGAAGAATTTAATCTTTTAAAGTGGTTTGACATAGATAAAATTATTTATTCTGACGGTACAGTTAAAGGCAAGCCAGCACCTGATATATTTTTAAAAGCTGCAAAATCTTTGGGACTTGATATAGGGGATTGTATAGTCTTTGAAGATGCTATATCCGGTTTTGAGGCTGCAAAATCTGCCGGAGCAGGCAAAGTTATTGCGGTAGCCTCTTTACACGAAAAATCGTATTACGAAAAATTTCATACTGTTGATGAGGTTATTTCCGATTTTGAAGAAATGCTTCAGCATTCTATAGGTTAAGATTTTACTATATTAAAAGATTATGCTCTTTCTGATTTTACGCGATTCATGATATCTTCAAATTCTTTGTCATCAATCGTTTCTTTGTCAAGAAGTTCTTTGGATATAGCCTCTAACATGTCGCGATTTTCACGCAGCAATTTCTTCGCCAATTCATAGCGTTCATCCACAATCTTTTTAATTTCAGTGTCAATTTCGTATGCAATCTGTTCGGAATAATCCCTTTGGTGCCCAAAATCACGCCCCATAAATACATTTTCTTGATTTTTCCCATAAGCAAGATTTCCGAGCTTATCACTCATTCCCCAGGCTGTAACCATTTTCTTTGCAATATTTGTTACATTAATAAGGTCTTGAGAAGCACCTGTTGAAATTTTATCTTCTCCGTAAACGACTTCTTCTGCGGCACGCCCGCCCAGTGAAACCGCAATTTTTGCAAGGAGTTTAGCTTTTGTCACATGGACATTTTCATCCTTAGGCCTTGTCCAAGTAACCCCAAGTGCCCAACCGCGCGGAATTATGGAAACTTTGTGTAACTCGTTTGCATCCGGTAACAGTTTATCAATTAAAGCATGGCCGGTTTCATGGTAGGCTGTGAGTTCTTTATCCTCATCTGTAAGAACTTTGCTTTTCTTTTCAACACCGGCAATAACTCTATCAATCGAATTGTCAATATCATCCATAGATATTTTATCTTTATTATTTCTTGCGGCAAGCAAAGCTGATTCATTCAATAAGTTCTGCAAGTCGGCCCCTGTAAATCCCGGAGTTCGTTTTGCCAAAACCTTTAAATCAACTTCATCATCAAGTTTTTTGTTTTTTGCATGAACCTTGAGAATTTCTTCACGCCCTTTTACATCAGGAGCATTGATATATATTTGCCTGTCAAATCTTCCCGGTCTTAAAAGTGCATTATCCAAAATATCAGGGCGGTTTGTTGCTGCAATAACGATAATATTTGTGTTTTCGTCAAAACCATCCATTTCAACAAGTAATTGATTTAGAGTTTGCTCTCTTTCGTCATGGCCACCGCCTAATCCGGCACCACGTTGTCGCCCTACAGCATCTATTTCATCGATAAATATTATACAAGGCTGATGTTTTTTAGCCTGCTCAAAAAGGTCACGGACACGGCTTGCTCCGACACCCACAAACATTTCTACAAAGTCCGATCCTGATATAGAAAAGAACGGAACCCCTGCTTCTCCTGCCACAGCCTTTGCCATTAAAGTTTTACCTGTACCAGGAGGTCCGACAAGCAAAACTCCTTTTGGAATCTTTGCACCTAATTTTACGTATTTATCACCATTTTTTAAAAAATCGACAATCTCTTCTAGTTCCTTCTTTTCTTCGTCTATACCTGCAACATCTTTGAATGTAGTTTTAACCTTGCTATCCAAGAGCATTTTTGCCTTACTCTTACCAAAAGACATTGCCTGAGAACCACCGGCTTGAATACTTTTGGCCATAACAAAAAGAAACACTAAAAATAATAACGGTAAAACTAAAGATCCAAGAATATTCATGAGTTGTGAAGATTCTGCAGGTTGCTTTACTATAAGTTCTGCGCCGGAAGCCTCTATTTTTCTTATAAGATCTCCTCCGTCACCACTTGGTGTCAGGACTTTATATTGAATAATCGGACTTTTCTTTTCCATTATGCCGAGAGGATCGTTTATATTTGGTGCCTTTGTTGCGACCTCGTTTCTAGGCTGCTCAATAGGTATGGCAATCAAAAAATTATCTGCTTTTTCAATTGTCCTGAATTCTTTATTTTCTAATCTCTCTAAAAAATTAGTATATGAAATTTCAGAAGTTTGTGTTGCAGGACCAGTCATAAAAATAGATGATATAAATACCAACGCTACCATTGCCAGAATTACATACATACCAACAGATTGACTTTTATTCATAAAAATAACCTCATTATATTAACAACATAAAGTATATCATAAAAAGTGATAATTTTAAATGAGTAAAATGTTTTACTCATCAAAAATTCCTATAGCATTAAAATACAAATTTTGTTAATATTTTTTAATAAAAATAATATAGTTGTCAATTTTCAGGATAAAAAATACTTTATATATACAGAGGAAATAATTAAGGGAAAATTGATTTTGGGGATTTTCAACTGCAGCTATAATATTGGTATGCCGCCGATGAGGCCGTTTTGTTTTCAACCTATATCGAGCGTTAATAGCGATGTTTCTTTTTCGATTTTTAGCGATAGATATATGTGGCTGAATAACCCTATTGTGTATTCGGAATTAAGTTCATTGAACAGATTTACATTTCCAACATTTAATTTTGCATCACCATTTTTGTGTATACCGCGAATTCCATTCTTTCCGCTAATACCGCCAATGCCGACATTCAATTTTAAATTTGGAAATCTATTAACTAATAATAGGATGCCTTCGCGCACTTCCTTGTGTTCAAAAAATTATACTATTAGCACGGAAACCGATCTTGCAGAAGTTAAAGCGGTCGGTTATAATCCGGAAAAAGGCAGACGGTTAACCCAACAAGGGTTAAACTCTGCCCATTCAAAATCCACCGGGTACTGTGCTTCATATGTCAAAAAAGCAATGCAAAAAGCGGGATTAGGAGGGGATGAAAGCGGACACGCATATCAATGTGTGCGAATCCTTCACAATAATCCTAATTTTAAAGAAATAAATATTAATAAAGAAGATTTAAAAAGATTACCAGCAGGTTGTATAGTAGTTTATGAAAGAGGAGCAGCCGGATACAGCAAGGAATACGGTCATATAGAAATCGCCCTTGGCGATGGTCAACACAACGTAAGTGACTTTGTAAACGGTAATATTAGAACTCCAAATTCCGGAGTACACGTATTTGTACCGGTATAAAATTTATAAAAAGTTTGTAATCTCATCAAGTATTGGATCTATCTGTCGGTATAGTTCTTCCTTGCTACCGTTGTTACAGATAATATAGTTTGATTTATTAATTTTTTCATTCTGAGGAATTTGAGAATTTATCCATGCTCCGGCCATTTTTTTATCCATTTCTCTGTTATTAATTAACCGTTGCAGCCGTATTTCATCATCTGCATAAACAAATATTATTCTATCAAAATCTTTTTCTTTCCCTGTTTCAAATAACAGAGGTATGCCGACAAATACAAGTTCATATTTTGTATTAGTAAGCTTTTTATCTAATTCATCAAATATCAATGGATGCATAATATTGTTTAAATACATTCTGAAATCTTCATCAATAGCTGCCAGTGCACTCAATTTGTCTTTACTAATATTGCCGTTATTGTCCGTTATATCATAATATTTAAGTGCATCGACAATTCTCTTAACATACTTTTTTCTTACATTTCGCGCTATATCATCGGTATCAATTACGCAAAACCCCTTTTTTACCAAGTAATCTTGAACTGTAGACTTTCCTGCAGCAATATTTCCGACAATAGCTATTTTATACATTTTTGTTTGATATCCTATTTAAAAAATTTTTTAAATCCTTAATTTGTCCGGGTTTTATCGGTTTAAACTCTCCACGGCGTAACCCCTCTAAAGTGATAGTTGCATGCTGAATTCTTTTTAAGGATTTGACCTCGTGACCAAGGTATTGAAACATTTTTCTTATTTGACGATTCATTCCTTGATAAAGTGTTATTCTCATGACTGTTGAATTTTTAGAATTTTCGAGAACTTCTACGTCGGCAAATGCCTTTTTCCCAGGTTCAATTTCAATACCGTTTGAAAGCTCTTTTAAATCAGAATTTGTAATCTGTGATTCTATTTGCACAAGGTATATTTTGGGAACTTTCGCTGTTGGATGGGTGAGTAGATGTAGCAATTCCCCGTCATTAGTCAATATCAAAAGCCCCGTGGATTCTCTGTCAAGTCGCCCTGCAGGTTTTAGGTGATTGAGATTTTCCGGCAAAATATCATATATTGTTTTCCTGCCTTTTTCGTCATCCATTGTCGTAATATATCCGGCAGGCTTATAAAATCTGTAATACTCGTTTTTGACCGGATGAATAAGTTTTTTTTCAACAAAAACCTTGTCCTTTGCTTCTACCTTAAACCCTAATTCCTTAACAACTTTGCCGTTAACCATAACTTTTCCGGATTCTATTAGTTCATCTGCGGCACGTCTGGAACAAATCCCTGATGACGCAATATATTTATTAAGCCTTGTTCCTGTCATATTTTATCCTTTAACCCCAAAAATTTTTAATAATTCTTCCGGCATTTTTCTGTAAAGTTTACCCTGATTATTCGTAGCAACAATTTCTACCGTGGAATCAATAAAAAGTTTTCCTGTAGCTTTGTCCGTAATTTTTTGCCTGAATGTTGCAGTAAGACTGTTACAACTTTCGATTTCTGTTGTTATTAATATTTTATCCTCAAGCTTTGCAGAAGCTTTGTAGCGTATGTTTATATTGACAACAGGTATTGTAATATCATGATTTTCTTTCAAGTCTAAAAGGCTCACTCCTGCTTGTTCGCACCATTCAACCCGGCCCTGCTCCATCCACCGAAGATAAGCTCCATGCCAGGCTACACCGTACATATCTGTGTCTGCGTAATAAACCGTTCTTTCAATAATATTTTTCATATCCCAATTATAACACGAAAAAACGGCAAAATATTTTATCTACAAATTTAAAATTACAATCAAAAAGGAGTTGATAACAAAAGTACATCAACTCCTTTTTAAATATTAAAAAGTTATTGTTAATTATTACTCAATACTAATTTTAATGTTGCCAAATTTTTGATAGATAACATAGTATGTTTGTTATTCTGCTCGTTATCAATTGCAAAAATTCTTATAATACGCTGAATTTCTTCCAAGTCTTTTCTGTTATTAATCTTATAAACATTTGAAATAGGGTCCGCAACAACACCCATCATTGTGTTTAATTCTTCTTCTTTCATAGAAATCGTAATCCTCTTTTCCTGTATATTTATATAAAAAATTTCCAATTAGGAAAATTGCGTGTTTAAATGAAAATATTAAGTAATGTTAATAATTAAAAAATTGAACGTTCTTTCTATGCTACAATTTTTATATGAAGAATTTAAGGGATTATGAAAACGATATCGTAAAGTGCTCCAAATGTGCTCTTTGCCAGTCAGTTTGTCCTGTATTTAAGCTTACCAAAAATGAATGTGCAGTTTCAAAAGGCAAGTTCATTATGCTTGAAGGTGTTATTGAAGGTAAGCTTAAACTTTCCAAAACGATCAACAAATATTTAGATATGTGTTCAAAATGCGGCAAGTGTAAAGAATTTTGCCCTTCCGGAATTGATATTGTTAAAATATTCAACTGTGCAAAGTATAGTTATGCTAAAAATAACCTATTCTCAAAAATCATTTTTGCTTTGCAAAGTGAACTTTTGTTTGATAATTTATTGAATTTATTTCAATCCTTCAACAAACTGTTTCTGCTAAAGTATTCAAACAATAACAAATCTTATAGTGTACAAAATGCTTTATATTTCAAGGGGTGCTCTAATAAAGTTTTTCCACGAAACGAAGTTGCACTGAAGAAAATTTTTAACCAACTGAGGATAAATTTGAAGGAAGAAAATTTTACCTGTTGCGGGGTTCCTTTTTTGTCGAGCGGGAATTTAGAAAGGTACGAAAGAGCAAAAAATACAAATCTAAGGATAATACAAAATAGAGAGCATGATTTTATTATTACTGATTGTGCAAGTTGTGAAGACAGTTTAAAAGATTATGATGCAAATGTTAACGTAATGAACATTATCGACTTCCTAATAAAACAAGATAAAAAATTTGTATTCAAAAAACCTCTGAGGGTGACTTTTCATAAACCCTGTCATATGAAAAATTATGAAAATATAAAAAAGCTTTTTGGTATGTGCGAAAACATCGAATATATTGAGATGAAAGATTACGATGAGTGTTGCGGATTTTCAGGCGAATTTGCACTCAATAATCCAAAGATTGCCAAACAACTAATGAAAACGAAAGCCGAGAATGCCCTTTCAACAGGAGCTGACGTTATTCTTACGATGTGTCCGGCATGTGTAATCGGGTTGAATACCGGGCTTTTACTCAACAGAAAAAAAGCTAAGGTTATGAATATTGTAGAATTCATTTCTCAGTCCGAAATTTTATGATACAATAAATTCTGCAAATACATTATAAAAAGGAAAAATCATGTTAAGAACAGGGATTGTCGGGTTACCGAATGTTGGAAAATCAACTTTATTTAATGCGTTAACAAATGCTATGAATGCACAGAGCGCAAATTATCCGTTTTGTACAATAGAACCAAATGTCGGGGTTGTAAACGTTCCTGACGAAAGATTGGAGATCCTTGCAAAACTTTGTAAAACCGATGTTATAATACCTACGGCTATTGAATTTGTCGATATTGCGGGACTTGTTAAAGGAGCAAGCAAGGGAGAGGGTTTAGGCAATCAATTTTTGCATAACATAAGAGAAGTTGATGCAATTATCCAAGTTGTAAGATGTTTTGATGATGAAAATACAATCCACGTTTCCGGTAAAGTTGACCCTATAGATGACATAGAAACTATTAATGCGGAACTTGCGCTTGCAGATATGGCTTCAGTTGAAAAGCAGACCGCAAAAATTTCAAAACTTGCTAAATCCGGCGACAAAGAAGCAAATCTGACGTTATCAGTATTGAACAAAATGTCAGGACTTCTCGGTGCCGGTACATTTATCAATATAAAAGACCATTTTGAAGGTGATGAATTACCTATCGCAAAAGGTTTAAATCTTATGTCGACAAAACCGGTAATTTACGTTGCAAATGTTTCTGAAAATGACCTTAAATCAGGCAACGATTATACAAAACGCGTAGAAGATTATGCAAAATCTCACGGTGCGGAAACTGTAATTATCTCTGCAAAAATTGAGGAAGAATTGATTGAACTTTCACCAGAGGAGGCAAAAGAATATCTTGCTGATTTAGGGGTAGAAGATAGTGGCATCAATAAAATGATAAAATCGGTATACCATTTGTTGAATTTACGGACATTTATAACCGCCGGCGAAAAAGAGGTTCATGCCTGGACAATCACCGCAGGGACTAAAGCTCCTCAAGCTGCAGGTGTCATCCATACTGACTTTGAAAAAGGTTTTATCAGGGCAGAGATTACACCTTATGAAGAATTTGCAAAATATGGAAGTTATACCGCCTGCAAAGAAAAAGGGGTTACCAGATTGGAAGGTAAAGATTACATTGTTCAAGACGGAGATCTTGTACACTTTAGATTTGCGGTTTAATTTGCAATGACTTGATTTCTTCCTGAATTTTTAGCTTTGTATAACGCTTTATCAGCTAATTCTAATAATTCATTTGGGGTATTTGTTTCAATAATATTTGATGAAACTCCAATGCTCACTGTAAACTTAATAGAATTTCCGGATTTTACAAAAGTCTTTGTTTCAATATATTTTCTTAACCTTTCAAGAGGGATAAGAGATTGTTCAGAATCGGTTTCAGTGAGTAATATCGCGAATTCCTCCCCACCGTAGCGGAAAACCATATCAGTTTTCCTGAGAGAGTCTTTTAAAATAAATGCCAACTCTCTTAATACAAAATCTCCTGTTAAATGACCGTATTTATCGTTAATTTGTTTGAAAAAATCTATATCAACAATAGCAACACTCAAGTTGGAATTATATCTTTTTGCCCGTAAAAATTCTCTCTCGAAGTTAGATTCAAAATGTCTCCGATTATATAAGCCTGTAAGTTCATCAGTGATTGAAAGGTATTTTGACTGACTATAAATAAAATTAATTTTCCTGATAACATCCATTTTGTTGTCAGTCGGAACATCAAAATTAGAAATAATTTCTTCGATATTATGCTGAATCTCATCTAACAATTCTGAAGGAATGTTCATGGTATTTAAATATTTACTATCCATAATTATCTCCCTACTGCAGATAATTATACCATAAAACTTGCCGTTCGATAAAATTTTTGATAGAATTTGGTTATGCAATACACTTTAAAAGATTATGAAAAAGATTATATAAAAGATATTCAACATGCCAATCATGTAATGAATTTGGCTTTGAAAATATTTGAAGAAGTTAATTCTAAAATAAAACCAATGTCAGAAAAGAAGTGTAAATATTTGTCAACGGGGGCATTTTTGCATGACATTGGGTATAAAATAGGTTCAAAGGGGCATAACAAATATTCCCAAAAAATTATACTGGAAAGAGGGATAGAAAGTCTTGATGACAGAGAATGTATGATAGTTTCGTGCATTGCGAGGTATCACAGAGGTGGCAAACCCGATAAGAAAAGGCATGATGTATATTGCAATCTTGATAAGAAGGAAAGAAAAACAGTAAAGAGGTTATCGGGCATATTGAGAATAGCAGACGGTTTAGACAGAAATCATGCGGGATTAATTCAGGATATCAAGGTAGAATATGACGATGAAAACAGAATTTGCATTTTTGTGTTGTACCCAAAGAATAATGAATTTAGACCTGATATAAGTGACGCGATAAAAAAACGGGATGTATTTGAAGGAGCCTTTAAGGTTCAAGCGATTTTTAAATTTGCATAAAAATAGATTAGGGGTTGTATTCATAGAATGTTTTGTGTAATATTTGATGTGAGATTTTTGTAAAAACTCAATACTTCGGGATGTAGCACCTGCCGAACGGATTTACGTACGGATGAACGAAGTGAAATCCGGATAGCGAGCGAATTGAACTGACTG
>CADBQW010000060.1 GCA_902796925.1 uncultured bacterium
AGCAGAGTGCGGAGGACTTTTCTTTGGAAGAAACGAAGTTTCTGAAAAGAAAATCCGAAGACACGTTTAATGCGAACAGGTCAAGACGGTCTCGTCTTCCGCTAATAAAGGGAAGTCCTGAAAAAGGACTTCTTTTTATTTAGGAAGATAGAGACGAGAAGCTCGATTTTCGAGTTCGGCGGATTTGCGTACGAAAGAAACGAATCGGATATTTTGGGGTTTCAGCCCAACAAGTAAATAAAGCACGAATTGAATTTTAATTTTATTCGTTATGAAAAGTGCATTATAATCCACGCTACAAGCTACAGTCTTATTTTGGACAAGGGGCTTGTGCAGCCTCTTATTCAAAATACTCAAACAGTAAAAGCAGAACATGCATATCTTCTTTTTGCACTATTATTGTATTAAGCAAAACTTATATTAAAAATTTACCATTTTCATATATAAGTTTATTGTCAGCGAAGATTTTGCCGCCTTGTTTCATGTTTTTAATCAAATCCCAATGAAGGCCGGAGACATTCTTTCCGCCGGTTTCAGGATAAGATGCTCCGACAGCCATATGGATAGCGCCACCGATTTTTTCATCAAACAAAATATTACCAGTGACTTCTTGGATTTCATCGTTAGTCCCAATGGCTATTTCACCAATACCGTGCGAACCATCATCCATATTGAGCATGGCGTTTAAAAATTCTTCACCCTTATCAGCTTCAGCTTTTACGACAAATCCGTCTTTTATCCAAAGATGAACGCCTTCCGCAGAGTTTCCTCTGTAATTTTGCGGGTAATCAAAATATATTTCGCCATTTATACCGTTTTCAACCGGTGATGTAAAAACTTCACCATCCGGATAATTGTTAGTTCCTGAACAACTTATCCATTTTCTGCCTTCAACATTAAAGGTTATATCCGTTCTGTCTCCAATTATATGCAACATTTTTACATTATTTAGATAATTTGCCCATGCTGTCTGCTTTTTGTCAAGCTCTTTGAGTTTTTTGACAGGATCTTCTTCGTTCAGGTAGCAGGAATTAAATAGAAATTCAGAATACTCATCCAATGACATTTTTGCTTCTTGGGCAAGAGCGTTTGTAGGGACATCAGCAATAACCCATTTGGCAGTTCCCTCTGCTGAACGTTTCATAAGGGTTTCAGATAGTTGTTTGGTTGCTTTTCCTCTCCTTGAAAGTTTTGTCAAATCTGCACGAGCCATACTTTTAGTATTTAAAGGAGCACCTATTGAAATAAATTTATCAACAGTTTCATATTCCATTTTAGTAATCGGATCGATATAATCGAGTTGTTCACCCGTTGCATTTTTTAGAAAAATGCCATTCAAATCGACAATCGGAGTTCGAATAATTGCGTGAGCACCTTTTTCAATTACACGTTTATATACAGCTTTAACAAGCTCTTTTGCCTCTAAACTTTCTGCTCTGATTGAAACCAGATCACCTTTTTGAACATCTACAGAATAGTCAACTAAAACTTTTGCGTACTTTTCCCATATTGAATCTTGCATTATATTTTCTCCTTTAAAATCATTTTATTTTTTATTAAGTGCGTCTTTTAATGCCTTTTCAAGCACTTCAATTTTACTTTCCAAAACTTTTTCTCTATCTGAACTTTCTATTGTTCTTAGTGAAACTTTTTCATATTCACGCTTATAGTTATCATATTTTCTGTTAATATCATATATTTTACAAGTCATTAACAGTATCCCGGACAAAAATCCTGCGATTCCCGATGCCAACATAATTAGTCCTGACGAAATATAAAAGGATGAATCTCCTGAAGGCAAAGCCATTGGCGATAATGTCGGAAAGTTTACGTATGATAGATAAATTAATGCCATTATTATAAAAATTGATAATATCATTGATAAAATTTTCATTATTCTCTCCCTCTTAAATAATTTAAAACTTTGTTAATTTTTAAATCAGGTTCAATTTCAACTTCTATTATTTCCGAATTATATTCAAATTTCAAGTAATAAGACTGGAGAACCTGTTCTTCTGTTTTAACTTTAGCCATGCCGGCACCATAGAGAGTATCGTTAAATACCGGATAACCTTTAAAACTTGTATGCACCCTAATCTGATGAGTTCGGCCTGTCACAAGGGTAAGTTCTACATATGTTGCATCCTTAAACCATTCTAAAACCTTTAATTTTGTAATGCTATCTTTTCCGCCGGGGATTACTGCCATTTTCACCGGATTAGACGGAGACCTCCCTATAGGCAAGTCGATTATATCATTATCCAGCGGGTATCGGCCTTTTAATATCGCACGATATTTTTTTGTAATTTTATGTTCCCTAATAAGATTTGCAATATATTTATGGGCTTGATTATTCTTTGCAACAATTAACAAGCCGGAAGTATTTCTATCAAGACGGTGAACAATTCCACGTCTGAATTCACCGTTTACATCTGAAAGATTCTGTCCGTATCTGTAAAGTAATGCATTAACAAGAGTTCCCTCTCTCTCCGTTGTCGTCGGGTGAGTAAGCATTCCGGAAGGTTTATTAACTATAATGATATCGTCATTTTCAAAGACAATATCAATAGGAATATTTTGTGCAGGAATAACAATCTCTCTAAACTCTTTAATTTCGCAAGTGATAGTGTCGTTTTCTTTTAATAAATACGATGGTTTTTGGACTTTTTTATTAACTTCAACTTCACCGGCTTTTATGGCAGTTTGAAGTTTGTTTCGCGTAAATCCGAGGACATCTGTCAAATAGATGTCAAGTCTCGTACCTTCATCTTTTTCCTCAACAGTAATTATCATCTTGCTTTCTTTGCAATTATTATTACAGCCAGAACTATTACTCCAATATTGATAAGGATATCCGAAACGTTAAAAACCGGGAAATGCATGAATTTTAACTGAAAAAAATCTCTCACAAATCCATATATAATTCTTTCGTGAAGATTTCCTGCAATACCCGCACTCAACATTGAAATAAAAAACAATTCCGAATAACGTATTGACTTTATATGTCTAACAATATATACCGCCAAAAGTGTTATCGCAACAACTGAAAGTATTATTAATAACTCTCGGGAATTCTGCAAAATACTGAATGCCGCTCCGGAATTTTTTATATAAGTAAGTTTAAATACAGGGTTTATGCAATTCAAACTTGCGTAATGATTCGCCAAAAACCCGGAAACAAATAAATTTGCAAATAAAAACATTAAAAAACATAAAATTGTATATAAATATTTAACAAAACTATACACCGTCAAGCTCTCCTTTTAATCTTTTTTCCAAGGTCTCTCTTTCCTCTTTAATCTGTTCTTCTACAGTCTTAATGTCCTCTACATAATTGTTGACCGGAATAACGTTAACTCTTGTTATCAAAAATGCTGCCCCCGTCATTTCGGTTTCATCTGAGTCCACCCTGCCTACAGCAACAGTTGCAGAGTTGTATTCGTTAAGGTTTTCGGTATTAGCATTAAATAATCGCTGAAGCAGCCCTCTTTCTGAAATATTTCTGTATTTATCCTCCGGCTTTTCTTGAGGATATTTTATACTGGCCTGACCTATTGAAGCTATGGCATTCATACCTTTTGGCAAATCAACTACAAGAGATGAAACGTATTCTTTTCCTGACATCGCAATTTCCGGTGTCGTAAATTCCATTGGAACATATTTTGCTTGACCAAACTTTAAATGGGACTTTTCACTAATTACGTCTTCCGCGATGATTTTCCACTCCCCATTTATCTTTTGAATATGGTATATGCAGCGGGACTCAATATAAAGTTCACCATATGCACCGATTCCATCTTCTATATTTGATGATGCAGAAACCGTTGCTGTTGCAGTTTCTATAGCTTCTATCGTTACATAAAATGGTTTTATATCAATTGATTTGACATTTACTTTGTAAGTTATATCCGGATAAGTTTCCCAAGTATCTTTGATTAATTGAAAATAAACTTCGCGATTAAAACCGTCATTATTAGCAAAATCTTTTGAATAAAGTTTAATTAAGTTGTCATAATCGTGTTTATCTGCAAATTTAACCTGTGAATTAAAGAGGTTAATTATTTCTTGCCTTTGAGTTTTTAAGATTTTAGCACGAGTTGGTGCGTCGGTATTTTTCCTAAATTTAAACTCAAATGCGTTGGCACAAGGCATGGCTAACACTACAAGTAATGTAACTATTGAAATAATCGTCTTTTTCATGATTCTATTATACTTTGTAATCAATTAAAACGCAATTATTTTTTATAAAATGGGTTAAATCTTAAAAATTTCGGCAATTTATTCTGCTGGTAATTTCAGAAATATTGTCACCGCCAAATTTTATTAATATTTCATCAGCTACAACTGAGGCAATTCTGGCTTCTGCAACAACAGCGCATGATTCAACCGCGCATGTGTCCGAGCGTTCAAAATGCGCAAAAGCTTCTTTCATATTTGATAAATCTACAGATTTTAAGGATTTCATAACGGTAGGGATTGGTTTCATAACGGCTTTAACAATTAAATCTTCTCCGTTAGTCATTCCTCCTTCGATACCGCCGGCATGGTTTGTATGACGGGTTATTCTACCGTTTTCAAAAAAAATTTCGTCATGAAATTCAGAACCGCGCATTGAATAAGCACCTTCTCCATCACCTATTGAAACGGCACGAATGGCAGGTATACTCATAACAGCTTGTGCAATTTTACCGTCTATGCATCTGTCATAATGGACATATGAACCCAATCCTATTGGTAAATTCTTAAATATAACTTCGAATTTGCCACCAAGAGAATCTTTTTCTTCTTTTGCTTTATCAATTTCCTTTTTAAAATCGTTTTCATTTGTGGCATTCCCGATTTGAAGAATTTTTGAATATCCTGTTATACCTATTTCTTTAAGAAATAATTTTGCAACAGCCCCGACTGCTACATCTGCGGCAGTTTTACGGGCGCTGGCTCTTTCTAAAACATTTCTTAAATCTTTATGGTTGTATTTTACCGCACCGGCATAGTCAGCATGTCCCGGCCGAGGAACACTAAAACTTTTTTCGTCTTGACTATCATTGTAATCAGGACTCATAACATCTTGCCAGTTTTCCCAATCTTTATTTTTAATAACTAGTGTTAAGGGAGAACCAAGAGTTTTTCCAAACCTTACTCCTGAGGTAATCTCAACTTTATCAGATTCAATTTTTTGTCTTAAGCCTCGGCCATAACCAAGCTGACGGCGTTTGAGTTCTTCGTTTAAAAATTTTTCATCTATAAAAAGTCCTGAAGGTAAACCTTCTATTATCGCAGTTAAACATTTTCCATGACTCTCACCGGAGGTTAGGTATCTGAAATTCGACATCTTAATTCTCCATTTACTATTTTGCATATTTTAGGAAGATTTGTTGCTTTGTCTGCATCATTTCTTCAACTATTTTGAAACTTCCGTTATTTTGTCTTTGAAGTATCATATAGGTTTTGAGTTTATAAGTTTCTCCGGTAGGTTGTCTTAAAGAACTTACTTTGTACTTACCATTGCCCAGATCCGTTACGGTAATATTTGAATAGTAATTTTTATATTTTTTGACTTTCGCTGCGGCCTGGCTCAATCTCATTTGCTTTACATATGTTGCAGTATCAGTATATGCATTTGCTGTTGTACCGTCAGGTTTAACAACTTGACGAATAATTTTTGCATTAGGTGAATACATATTGGCAACTGTTGAACTATAACTGTTTGCCGCTTGAACATAACTATTAAAAAAAGCCCTTGCATCAGCAACGCCGTCGGCCCATACATTACCGATAGTTAAAAGTGTAATTGTCATTATAATTAGTGTTGATAATATTTTTTTCATTATTTTCTCCTTTTATCCGTATATAAAACGAAAAAATTTTTAAATTGTTCAAAATAATTTTAGCATAGATTAAAGAATATTTCTATATACTTTTTAATAATTTATTTTTCTATATATTCTTCTTTCATTGGTGTTCCGAATTCCAGATCGCAGGATGATTTTTTACCAAGAATTTCTTCGTAAAATTTTGGATGCATACCACGGTTAGGCCTGATTGAACGAATATTTTGGGATGTAAAAATTTCACCTTTTTTAATGTTTTTTACAACGTATAAAGAACGAGAGGCTGATCTGTTGCCTTCGTTTATCGTGTAGTCTGTTTTACCCAGAACTTTTTCCGTGTTTCTTACGGCATTAATCATTTCTCTAAATTCTTCAGTATTAAGCGAAAAACCGCTGTCTTCACCACCTAATGATCTATCAAGTGTAAAATGTTTTTCAATAACAGTTGCCCCCAAAGCTACTGCCGCAACTACCGGCTCAATATTCATGGAATGATCAGATAAACCTACTTTTACTCCTTGGGGAGAAAATTTTTCAATCATATCCTTTATGGTTAAAATATTCATATCCTCAAGCTTTGCAGGGTAAGAAGACGTACACTTTAGAAGTGTAATATCGTTATTTCCCACAGCTTTGCAGGCATCAATAGCCTGCTGAATTTCTTCAAGTGAAGATATTCCTGTTGATATTATCATAGGTTTTTTAAATTTTGCAGCATACTTAATTAACGGATAATCTATAGCCTCGAACGATGCAATTTTATATTTAGGAACATTAATACTTTCCAAAAAATCAACTGCACTGTAATCAAACGGTGTTGAGAAAAAATCGATTCCAACTTCATCGGCATAATTTTTAAGTTCACCCTGCCATTCCCAAGGAGTATAGGCTTTTTGATACAACTGATAGAGCGTTTGTCCGTTCCACAATCCGCCTTTTATCATAAATTCTTCATTATTGCAATCAATTGTGATTGTATCTGCAGTGTAAGTTTGTATCTTAACTGCATCGGCACCAATGTCTTTTGCTTTTTCGATAATCTTTTTCGCTAAATTTATGTCTCCACAATGGTTTGCGGACATCTCAGCAATTATGTATGTATGCATATTACCTCTTTTCCATTACCATTATAAAGGAACAATTTTTTTAGTAAAGATTATTATTTAAAAAGCATGCACTAAAATGACACGGAGATATTTCAGACAATTCAGGGATTTTACTTTTGCATATATCCATTGCAAAATTACATCTGGGGTTGAATCTACATCCCGGAATATTTTGCATAATTGTAGGAGGCTGTCCTGCTATAGTTAAAAGTTTAGATTTATCACTCGATGGAATTGAATTTAAAAGCGCCTTTGAATAAGGGTGATTTGTATTTTTGAAAAAATCCTGAGACGGAGCTTCTTCAACTATTCTGCCTGCATACATAACAGAAATTCTATCAGCATTTTCATAAACTACACCAAGATCATGGGTAATCAATATGATAGAAGTATTACTTTCTTTTTTAATCGTGTTTAACAGATTCATAATTTGCGCTTGTATTGTAACATCCAAAGCCGTTGTGGGTTCATCTGCAATAAGAATTTCAGCTTCACAACACAATGCCATTGCAATAATTGCACGTTGTTTCATTCCACCGGAAAATTCATGGGGATAAGATTTTAGACGAGATTTGGCTGAGGGAATTCTTACGGTATCAAGTGCTTCAATAGCCTTTTTTTCTGCTTCTTTCCCTTTTATTCCTTGATGAATTGATAAGACTTCTAAAAGTTGATCCCCTATGGTGAATAACGGATTTAATGATGTCATTGGGTCTTGCGGTATGAGGGCTATTTTTTCACCTCTTATATGTACAAATTCTTTGGGGGATAGTTTTATAAGATCCTTATTATCAAATATTATTTCTCCCGATGTAATTTGAGAGTTTTTGGGAAGAAGTTTTAAAATACTCATTGCCGTGATAGATTTTCCACAACCTGATTCTCCGACCAACGCATGCATTTCACCCTGTTTCAATGTGAAATTCACGTTGAATAATGCTTGATTAAATCCGTTTTCGCCAACAAATCCGAGATTGAGATTTTTTATTTGCAAAATATCCATTAATCAAATTCTATCACTTTTTTAAACTTTTGCAATCAGGAAGGAAGGTATCATTTATTTAAGTTACTTCACAAATTTAAAATTTATGATATGATTATGTAATGGTTAGGTTGATTAATAGCGATAATATATGGATTCTAAAATCTGCAGTAGTAAAATGGATGACTTATCAAAAATACCATACTTTTGTTACAGAAATAAATAATCCGAAAGCAACCCCTTGTATATATGCTCTTTGGCATACAAACCAGTGTTGTATTTTTGGAATTGAAAACAAAAAGAATATGAGCATAATGATAAGTAATTCTCTTGACGGCGAAGCTATTGCTGCGGGAGTTGAATCCCTAGATATAAAGGTTGTTCGCGGATCAAGCAACAGGAAAGGTGCAGTTGAAGCAACAATGCAAATCCTTGAAAGATTGAACCAGGGCGAAGATGCCGCTCTTACGATAGACGGACCAAGCGGCCCTTTACACAAAGTTAAAAATGGCGTTATAAAAATTGCAAAACTCTCAGGCAGACCAATTGTTCCTGTCACTTGGTATTCTGATCAATGGAATTTCTTTAAGCTTCCGTCGTGGGATAAAATGACTATTCCACTTGGAGATGTAAAATTGATTAATTTGTACGGTGAACCTATTTACATTCCATCGGATTTGCCGGATAGTGATTTTGGAATATATAAGGACAAAATTAAAAACGCTCTTGAAGAACTAGACAAGCGTTGTCCGGAGGAATTTAAAAAGGCTAAAGAACAAGATTTATGGAAAAAAAGTGTAACCCCTGTTTAACAAAATTTAAAATTTACGGAATTCAAATGAATTCTGTTATTGCGCAAAAAGATAATAATTGCAAAAAAGTGGAAGAACTTATTCGCCGCGATGTTAAGTTAGACTCTGATTTAATTGTTTTACCTGAAGTGTGGACTGTGGGTTGGTCTTGTGCAGATTTTCAGAAATCGGCAGAAAATTTTTCCAACAGCCCTGTCATTAATTTTTTATCTTCCCTTGCAAAAAAATACAACTCTTATTTGATTGGAGGAAGTATTATCGAAAAAGTATCTGAAAACACTTATTTTAATACTTGCCCCGTTTTTGACCGGAACGGAAAACTTATTGCAAAATACTCTAAAAATCATCTTTTTTCATATTATGGCGATAATGAAGGTGATTATGTTAAATCCGGTTCAAATCCAGTTATGGTCAATATGGATGGAATTAAAACAGGTTTAACAATTTGCTATGACATTAGATTTCCGGAGATTTATAGAGCTTATGCAAAAGCAGGCGCCGATTTGTTTGTAAATTGTGCAGCGTGGGGATTAAAGAAACCTATACCTTGGGAATCTATGACAAGAGCCAGAGCTTGCGAAAATCAAACTTATATGGTTGCTTTAACTCAATCGGGTTTAATAAAAGATAACGATTATAACCTTGGTCATTCCAGAATTATCGACTACAAGGGTGAAACCCTCTCCGAAATAAAAGATCAAAAAGAAGGGGCTTTCTCTGCTGTAATAAATCTAAACGAAATGTATGAATTCAGAAAAAAATGTACTATACTAAAAGATATAAAAGAAGTCTACGAGGTAAATTGTGTATAGAAAATTCTTAACTTTAATGATTGTCATGTTATTATCAGTGGTCTTTAATTTGGCAAATGCTGAATCCGTACCAAATGCAATAGCTAAAACCGGTATTAATAAATCGGCAATATCTATATCTGTACAAGAATTAAATTCCGGCAAAAAAGTTTATTCTTTAAATTCATCAAGACCGCTCCCTCCGGCTTCGACCTTAAAATTGGTTACTTATTCTGCCTCATTTGACACTCTTGGTAAAAGTTTTGAATACAAAACCACAATGTATAAAAGTGCAAATAACGATTTGTATATCAAGCTGAGCGGGGATCCAATGCTTACGACAAAAGATCTTAAAACACTTTTTAATACCGCAAAAAATAAAAAAATTACGGAACCTAAGAATATATACATAGATGACTCTGTATTTGATAATATAGAATGGGGCGAAGGTTGGCAATGGGACGATGCCCTAAATCCATTAATGCCAAAATTTAGTGCATATAATCTGGACTATAATTTAATTGATATTGTTTTAAAACCTACTAATCAAGGTGCTCCCGTTGAAATATTCACCGAAGTATTCTATCCGCTTGCTTTTATGAATCTTGTTACTACGTCAGATAGAGATTCTATTGTGATTACAAAAGGCAACAAAATTTCTCCCGAAATGATAAATGTTGAAGGTTTCATCTCCAAAAGAAAAGTTCTCTCTATTCCGGTATTTAACCCAAGCAGATATTTTAAATTGAGAACTGAAGAAGCATTGAAAAGTCAAAAAATAGATTATTATAAACCTCTTTTTGTCAAAAATCTTCCTGAAAACAATATCTATAAAGTTGAAGAAATCTCACATAATTTAGATATTGTATCTGATAAAATTCTCAAAGAAAGTAATAATTTCTTTGCTGAAACCATTTTCAAAACAGCAGGTGCCGTTTCTGAAAACTCTAAAGGTTCTTTAAATAATTCTCTTACCATGCTTAATAAATATCTCAAGAAATTAAATATTGATAATTCGGAAGTTAAAATAGTTGACGGCAGCGGGGTTTCAAAAAATAATTTGGTCAGTGCAAAATTTATGACAGATTTTCTTGTCGCAAAAGCCTCTATGCCAGATTTTAATGAGTTCAAAAATTCACTTCCAAAACCGGGTGAAGGTACCTTGGAAAACAGAATGCTTTACTTTAAAGATAACCTCCATGCCAAAACAGGAACTCTTTCCGACATAAGTGCAATTGCAGGTTATATTACCACCCAAAAGGGCAAAAATTACGCCTTCGACATAATGATTAATGATCCGAAAACAAGTGAATCCGCTAAAAAACTTGCAGAAGAATATATTTTAAGGGCTATATATACAAGCTATTAAAATACGTGTAATTCTAAAATTTGCACTCTAAAATATCTGTTACAGATACACCCAGTGCTTTTGCAATTTTATACAAATTTTTAATCTTAATATTGTTCAAGCCGCGTTCAAATGTGCTGATAGAATTCATATTCAAACCTGCTCTATATGCAAGCTCATCTTGTGATAATTCCGCTTTTAACCTAAAGTATCTTACACTCTGACCTATTCTAAATAATAATTCATCTTTCATAGAAAATATTTTAAGATATTACAAAATTAATTCTATACTATACACTAGTAATATTTATAGAATACTATTAATATATGGTTTATATTAACAGGATTATTTACATAGGTAATAATTTTTAAAAAGTAAATAAGGTTAAAATTTCAAGCAGGCAAATTTGTTAACTTTTGTAACATTATTCAACAGAATTAGTTCTTGAGGATTATATTTTTTATACATCTGTGCTATATATTTATGTATGTAAAAGCACAAATATATAGTTATATAATATGTTTGTCAGTAAAATTTGGAGGCAAAAATGTCAACAGGACAATTTGTATTTATGTTGCACAGTCATCTTCCTTACTACAGAAAAGCCGGCATGTGGCCTTTCGGGGAAGAAAACCTGTACGAATGTATGGCGGAAACTTACGTACCTCTTTTGAATGCAATTTCCGAATTGTACGATGAGGGTATAAAAGCCAAATTAACTGTCGGAATTACACCGATATTAGCAGAACAACTTAACGATGATCATTTAAAAAACGGTTTTATTAAATATCTCGATTCAAGAATTGCTAAGGTTTCCAAAGATTTGGAAAGATATCCTGATCCAAAAATCGAACATTCACAACATTTAAAATATCTTGCTAAATACTATTTCGATTGGTTTAATCATATAAAAGACTCCTTTGTTAATAAATATCATTGCGATCTAATAGGTGAATTTAAAAAATATCAGGACCTGGGTTGTATAGAAATCACAACATCCGGAGCTACTCATGGTTTTTCACCTCTGTTGGCGACGGATGCAAATCTGAACGCTCAATTTAAAGTTGGAGCGGATACAACAAAGCGTTTGTTTGGCAAAAAGGCGATGGGTTGTTGGCTTCCGGAATGTGCATATCGTCAGGGTTACGAGTATGTTGGCAAAGACGGCAAAAAGCATTGGAGACCGGCTATTGAAGTAACTTTACAAAACAATGATATCGAATATTTCTTCACGGAATCTCATGTTATAGAGGGTGGTAATTCTATTGGTAACCGCCGTGTAATTGGTGTTTACGGAAATATTGAATACATACCGCTTCCTGACAGACCAAAAACGGGACATGATACATATTCTGCTTATTGGCTACCTGATGCACAAGTTGCGGTTATGGGTCGTAATGAGCGTGCAGGATATCAGGTTTGGTCTGCTGCTGACGGGTATCCGGGAGACGGAGTATATAGAGAATTCCATAAAAAAGATGATAAATCCGGCATGCACTACTGGAGGATTACATCTTCAAAATGTGATTTAGGCAATAAGATGCTTTATGATCCGGTTTTAGCACAAAATAAAGTTAACGAAAATTCGGATCATTACACAACTATGATTTATCATATGCTAAACGATTATAAAAAATCTCATGACGGCCAAGAAGGTCTTGTAATGGTATCATTTGATACCGAATTATTTGGTCACTGGTGGTTTGAAGGTGTTGAATTTATAAAACAGGTGATCAGGAAATTTAACAACTATGTTCCTGAGGTTGAAAGATTGACTGCCGGTGAATATATTCGCAAATACCCTCCAAAAGAGGCTATCCAAATTCCTGAAAGCTCTTGGGGGCAAGGCGGACATTTCTACGTATGGCAAAACCACTTGACTGAATGGATGTGGCCTATTATTCATTCTTGTGAAAAGAGAGCGAGTGCAATAGCTGATAAATACCCTGATATTCCTGATGATAAACTATTGCATAGAGCATTGAATCAAATGGCCAGAGAAAATCTATTGTTGCAGAGTTCAGATTGGCCGTTCTTGATTACAACATGGCAGGCAAAAGATTATGCAACAGACAGATTCAGAGAACATGTTGACAGATTCGAAAAGATTTGTGACATGATAGAGAGTAACAACATAAATAACGAAGAACTTCAAGAAATTGAAAGTATAGATAACTGTTTTCCTGTTATTGATTATAGAGTATATCAGTCAATTCCTGAAGGGCAGATACCGCAGCAGGTTGCAAAGTTATCACCTTTGTACAATTAGCGGATAAGTTTTATTTTAAAGAGGTGCCGATTATAAATTCGGGACCTCTTTATTTTGAAAATTTATCATGATAATATACTTTTATGAAAAAACCTACAGTTGCAATAGTTGGAAGGCCGAATGTTGGAAAATCCACATTTGTCAATCGTTTAACTGGAAATCGTAAATCTATAGTTGATGATTTGCCGGGGGTTACCCGTGACAGAATTTATTTTGATATAGAATGGCAAGGCAAAGAATTTACTTGTATAGATACCGGAGGAATAATTCCCGGTGATGAAGATGAAATAATGGTTTCTATTTTCGATCAGGCAAGGATTGCTTGTGAAGAAGCTGAAAAAATTATTTTTCTTGTTGACGGCAAGGAGGGGATTAATCCGATAGATTACGATATTGCAAATATATTGAGAAAATCCGGCAAACCCATATTTTTAGCCGTTAATAAAATTGACAATCCGAAACAAATACTTATGATAAATGATTTTTATGCACTTGCAATCGGCGAACCTATGGCAATTTCCGCACTTCACGGTTCAGGGGGTGTTGGTGATTTACTTGAAGCTGTTTGTGAAGATTTTGAATATTCTGACGGACAAGAAAAAGAAGATAACATTAAAATAGCGATTGTAGGCAGACCTAATGCCGGAAAATCATCAATAGTAAATGCTCTTTTGAATGAAAAACGAGTTATTGTATCGGATGTGTCAGGCACTACTCGTGACAGTATTGATAGTGTTGTCAAATATAACGATGAAGAATTCGTTATAATTGACACAGCCGGTATACGTAAAAAATCAAAAGTTGATTGGGGTGTTGAAAAATTCGCTGTAGACAGGGCGATTCGGTCAATACGGGAATGCGATGTTGCTCTTTTGGTTCTCGATGCAACAGAAGGCATTGCCGATCAGGATAAAAAAATTGCCTCAATCGTTACGGAAGCCGGAAAAGGACTTATAATTGCAGTAAATAAGTGGGATTTGATTGAAGACAAACAATCTAATACGATAAATAAATTTACAAAAAAATTAGAACAAGACATTCCGTTTTTGGCTTATGCACCAAAGATTTTTATTAGTGCAGTAACAAAACAACGCTTGAATTCGATTTTTGAGAAAGCAAAAGATGTTTATGCTGAATCAACAAAAAGGGTTTCAACGGGCTTGTTAAATAAAGTTATAAAAGAGGCTTATGCCCTAAATCCGCCAACATCTGTAAAAGGTAAACTTTTAAAAATATTATATACAACTCAGGCCAAAACCCAGCCTCCAACATTTGTTTTATTCACTAATAACGGAGATTTGTTGAAAGATCATTACAAAAGATATTTAGAAAATAAGTTACGTGAAGCTTTTGGTTTTTTTGGAACCCCTATCAAAATTTCTGTTCGTGAACGATCTTCCAAAAACAACAAATAAAAATACATTAAAAAATGTTACAAAAAATTGTTTTATTGAAATTTTGCATTTAGCTAAGACTTTATATATTTGAGCACAAATAGAGAGAGTATATTATGGAAGACAGTATAAAATCTATTGAAGATTTAAAACGAGCAAATGCTGCAGCACAAGCGGCAGGCGGACAGGTTACGAATTACAATGACTGGTATAATATCCTGGAAAATCTTGAAATTGCCGGGGTTGAATCTACAGGTTCGTATTCCGGCGACAAACTTAAACTTGAGCAAATAAAAGAAGAAATTCAAGAATACTTGGAACAACAAGAGCTTGAACGTGTAAACGGAGCCGATCAACAATATCAAGCAAAAGATACTTTTGCATCAGACAAACAGCAAACTGTTAAAGCTAACATGGCAAATGGACTAAGTTCTACTTTGATGGCAGATTATATGAAATATTACCATTTGCTTTCATAAAACTATAAAGGGGTGTAATTTGTGCGATTAAAGATTTTGATATTTTCCGCAATAATAATTTTTGCCAATCTATTTGTTGTAGCAGATTGTGCAACTTGGTCTCATCCTGAAAAAATTAAAGTATATATTCCGCCAAATGACCCTAAAACGATTACGGCAAAACGTGCTTTTGCAGAATGGTCGAGAAAAACTCAAGACAGGTTTGTTTTTTACTATATTCAGAATAAAAAACTAGCTGATATAGAGATAATTTTTCTTGAAAAACAAACAAAATGTGGTGATAGGGCTCTTGCCTGTACGCTGTATTCCGGTCATAGCAAACATATAGAACACGCAGTAATTTACATGGCAAAATATACGAATGATAAAACTAATAGAAAAATCGGTAAGAACGAATACTATACAGCATTCTTACACGAGATAGGACACGCTATAGGTCTTGATCACAATAATAATAAAGCAAGCATAATGTACCCCATGGAAGACGACAAACAAGAAATTCTTAATTCAGATATAAAAACTTTGTACAAACTATATGGAATGAAAACCCATTAAGATTCCATCATATTTTATAATATTTTACCGTTTTCTTTTGCTAAAACTTTGGTCTTTTGTTTTTATATCTCTTTTTGTAATTTTATTATAAATGAAAATTAATAACGAGGAAAAATTGCATTACATTTATTTATGTAACAATTTCTTAATAAAGGCTTGACCGGGGGGGGGGTGACGTATAATGAAAGCAGATCGCCACGCAGGGCGGGGAATTCGAGGATTTCAGATAGTTGAAAAATGGGACTCATAAAAGTTTACAAAGATGGCGGTTTTTGCGATGAATCCTGGATTTTTGGGTTTTTGAAGCACAAAATGCGACTATATATGAGGATTTTAAAATGACAAGATAATTGATTGGAATAATTTAAAAAAGGCAATAAGGCCATAGGGCAATAAGATAATAGGGTAATAAGGATTGTCATCCTGCCCGCCCCGCAAATGGCGGGAGAGGGGTTTCAGGATGACATAAGAGGAGTTTGTTTAAAATACTAAAATCATAATTATTATCCCTCTGTTTATGTAGGAAAGTATGAACATTTTCGTTTATACATTTTGTACTATAAATGTAGGTTAACTACTATGAGTACAAACAAAATTTTATATAAAAAACTTAGTCTTGGAGAACTTGTTATCTTTGCACAACAAGATGATTTTCGTGCATTAGAGGAACTTTTAAGGCGAGAACAAGGACATATTTACGCTTCATTTTGCTATCTTTCCGGCGATAAAGAATCTGTCTCAGATTTAACTCAGGAAACTCTTTTAAAAATTGCAAAAAGTATAAAAACCCTCAAGCAGCCAAATACTTTTAAGAGTTGGGAAAATCATATAGTTATCAACGTATTTTACGATACTTTACGTAAAAAAAGACGACATCCTGATACCGTATCAATTGATGACGAATCGGATGAAGGATACAACATAACACAAATTCCGGATAAAAAATCCAAGCCTCCGGAGAAAGTTATAACTTCCGAATTAGAAAAAATTATAAAAGCTGCCATCCTCACTTTACCCGAACCCTTCAGAATAGCAATTATTCTGAGAGAATTGCAGGGGTTATCGTATGAAGAAATAGCACGTGCAACCAATGCAACCGTAGGAACCGTAAAATCTCGCATCGCAAGAGCCAGAGGAAGATTACAAAACGATTTGAAAGCTTACATATAGGTGATATTTATGAAAAAACAACTTACTTGTGAACAGGTTATGGCTTTAATGACCTTCTATGTAGAAAATAAACTCAGTGATCAACTTGCAAAACAGGTTAAAGAACATTTAGATTCTTGTGAAGTTTGCAGAGAAAACTTTCGTAATTTTCAAGAACTCCTTGGAAAATTTATTGAAATTGAAGATAGTGAAAAATTTATTAACAATAAATTTGACAAAGATTACAACAATAAACAATATCAAATCTTTAGAAAGAATCTCTCAGCATATTTAGATAATGAACTCGATATTAATGAAAATTTAAAAATAAAAAAAATTGCAATAACCAACCCTCTTGCCAGACGAGACTTAGAAAATATGTATAATTTTAAAAAACTTTTACACGAATCATTCAAAAAAACCGAAAATGATTTAAAATTTGATTTTGCAAAAAATATTGTTTTTTCGCTAGAGTCGGATAAAACTTTGAATGACAATTATTCATTTTTTAAATTAAGTTTTATTTATGTCTTTATTATAATAATAATACTTGCCGGTTCATATTATATTTTACATCTATAACTGTGTTGTCAAAATGTCTTGACTGAATTTACATTTTTCATAGCTGCCGAGACATCTAAACATTTTTGTATAATTTTTGACATCTTCTATAGCAGAAACAATGTTTGCGTCGTTATAATGTCCGTCAAGATTAATTATCAGTATGTGTTCGTCTAAAGAAAATCTCGAAGGATGAGATGATATATATGAAATATTTATTTTTTTGTTATTGAAA
The DNA here is from genome assembly GCA_902796925.1 of uncultured bacterium. GTDB lineage: Bacteria > Cyanobacteriota > Vampirovibrionia > Gastranaerophilales > Gastranaerophilaceae > RUG14219. The sequence continues at coordinate 17,514 of CADBQW010000060.1, forward strand.
ACATTTAGTAATTCTACCAATGCTCCGGGTCTGTCCTTACAAGATAACGCTATTGTAGTTTTATCATCCCCGGTTAATTCCGTGTTGTAATCCCCAATTAAAATAAATCTTGTATAATTGTATTTGTCATCATTTATATTTGATTTTAATATATTGAGATTAAAGATTTGAGCGGTTTTTTCAGTTCCTATTGAAGAATATGTCAAATTGTACCCATCAAGGAGTCTCGCCGCCTCATACGAAGATGTTGTTTCAACTATGTTTAAATTTAGTGGCAGTTCATTTTCTATAAATTTATGACATTGACCCAGCATAATCGGAGAACCAATGACACCCGTTATACTATATAATTCAGTTGTTTTTGAAAGTAGACAGTAATTTTGAGGAATAATCGTTTCTGACAAAATCTTTATGTTTTCATTCTTTGTTGTTATCAGATTATCTAAACCCTCTCTTATTGTTCCATCCAATGTATTTTCTACCGGCAAAACTCCCAGAACATTTGAATTTTTGTCAACATATTCCACAATTTGTTTTATTGTACTTAAACCCATAGAATATGCTGATATATTGTATTTTTGAACAAATTTATCCTTCGCTATTTCGCAAAAAGACGATTGTGGTCCTAAATAAACAACTTGTTCTACATTTTCAAAATTCATGATTTACTTAACCTTTAGTTTGCTATAATATGATTATATATTAAATATCAAAGAAGGGCAAATTATGGGAAAAATTAAGTTTGGTACTGATGGCTGGAGAGCTATTGTTGGTGAGGATTTTACAAAAGAAAATGTTGAACTCGTTATCAATGCCATAGGTAAATATATCAAAGATAATTTTGGCTTAACAAAAAAAGTTTTAATAGGTTACGATCCCAGAAACATGGCCGATGAATTTTCGAAACTTTCTGCTCAAATTTTAAGCAGCCTTGGTTTCACCGTTCTTCTCAGTGATAGAATAGTACCAACACCTGTTTTGGCTTATAGTGCAAAGCTTTTAAATGCATGTGCAATTATGTTTACAGCCTCTCACAACCCTCCTGAATATCTTGGTATAAAATATATTCCGGATTATGCCGGCCCGGCAACGGATGATATTACATCTCAAATTGTTGACAATTTAGAGGTTAATATTGAAAAAAATCCCGACGGTAAAATTATTTCATATGATTTTGCCGTGGATTATTTTAATAGAATGGACCAACTTGTTGATTTTGAAAAAATTAAATCTTCAAACAAAAAATTTATATATAACGGCTTCTATTCCGCAACTATCGGTTATTTTGATGAAATATTAAAGCAGCATGGCATTGAATTCGAAACCATAAACATGGTTCACGATAAAAATTTCGGAGGAAAAATGCCTGACCCCAAACCTCAATATATGCAAGATTTGATTGACAGAATAAAGTCTTCAGATAATGCCGTTGGCTTTGCTAACGATGGTGACGGAGACCGTTTTGGAGTTGTTAACGAAAACGGTGAATATGTCACACCAAACGAAATTATCTCAATATTACTTCTTCATTTAGTTAAAAATAAAGGACTTGAAGGTTCTCTTGTCAAAACTGTCGGCTCAAGTTTCTTACTTAATAAAACCGCTCAAAAACTCGGTATTGACGTTATTGAAACTGCTGTTGGTTTCAAACACGTAGGAGAGGCTATGAGAAAGTTTAACCCCATCATTGGGGGTGAAGAATCCGGGGGGCTAAGCATTCAAGGTCATATCCCCGAAAAAGACGGTATTATTGCAAATCTGCTAATTCTTGAGGCTATGGCTTATGAAAATAAATCTCTTGTAGATCTACAAAAAGACTTGTATAATCTGGTTGGATGTAATTTTTATAATGCAAGAATTGACAAAAAAGTTGCAAACACTAACGAAGTTCAAGTAGTTCTGGAAAAATATAAATCCGTTCAAAATATTGGTGAATTCTCTGTTAAAAATATTGATACAAAAGATGGAGTTAAACTTTATTTCACTGATGATTCAAGTTGGATTTTAATCCGCCCGTCGGGTACGGAACCGCTTCTTAGAATATATTTTGAGTCAGACACCATAGAAAAATTAGAATGCTTGAAATCGCAATTTTAGATTAATAACAAGTTTTTACACTTTATAGAAAAAACCCCTTTTTATTATCCTGTTCACTTATTAACTTATTTATATTACAATGTGTTTTAGAGGAGAAATTTATGGCTGATAAAATAATAATATTTTCCGGAAAACAATTTTCAGGTAAAGATACTGCAGCAAAAATATTGTTAGAAAAACTTCCTCAGTTTAAGCGTTGTGCTATGGGGGATATTATCAAATTAACGTATGGAAAAGAAAAAGGATTAACTTATGAGGAGATAGAAAAAAATAAACCCTTGTATCGTGCAGATTTGATTAGCTTGGGTAATTGGGGTAGAAGTCAAGATCCTGATTACTGGCTTAAAAAAATTATCGAACAGGATGGAAATATAATTGTTACTGATGTAAGGGTTAGGCATGAATACGAAGTTTTTAAACAGGCCGGTGCAATTACAATTAGAGTAGAGGCTTCTCGTGAAACCAGAGCAAAGCGTGGAACTCTTGTCGGAGAAGATGATATTACTGAAGTTGATCTGGATGATATTAATGATTGGGATTTTGTTATTGAAAATAATTCAACCTATGATGAGTTATGTAAAAAAGTTTCCCTTATAATTGAAAATATTAAGTTCTCATAAAAGATGGCTAATTATTGTATAATGCCAAAGTTTTGCTTATTTTATTGTACATTTTTTCCTTAAAAGATTTTGGAGAAATGATTTCGCATTCACTTTGATAATGCATTAACCTTGACAAAAGTTCATCTTCATCTTCGTTTTTATTTACGATTACAATTGATCCATCGGGTTTTTTTTCTAAAACCTCCTCATTTACTCTTAATCTGTACGCTTTGGCTAATTTTTCTTTCAGTCTAAATATAACATTGTATGAATAATTAAAATCTGTAGATTTAGTGGGGAGTTGGTTTACGGCAATAATACTGTCAAAAGGTATTGAATGTTTTGATTTTTTACCTTTTATAACAAATAATATTTTGTATCCTGAGAAATCTAATTCAACAGGTGTCCCCGTTACAGTTTCTGTTACATTATCTTTAGATTGATATGTTAATTCTACTACTTGACCTTCTTCACATAATTTTTCACAAAGATTAATTTGTTCTTCAAATTGAGAATAATAAAATCTTAAATCTTTATATTCTGTCTTTTTTATAGATTCAATGTAAGTTTTAGAATTTGCATCCATTCTTATAAATAGATTATTTAGAAATTCTTCAAGTTCATCTTTCATTTTCGATTTTGGTAAAAATTCTAAGGCATTTTGTACCATAATTATTGCTTTTAGATCTGTTTTTTCAAAATTAAAATTGTATGGAGAACTGCTTATTGTGAAATTTTTTCCGATTTTCTTCACGTTAATCCCAAAAATTTTCAATGTGTTTAGATACTTATTTATAACAACTTTACTATCAGAACCATCATTTTTGGCAAGAAATTTTTTGACTTTCGTATATTCGGCTTTATTATCATACAGAAGCCTTAAAAGTTCAAACATTTTTATAGAAGAAGATGATTGTTTCTTAGGCAAAATAGCCCTCCTTCATTTCTTCAAGACATTTTATAAAATCTTTTTTATAACTTTCTGGATATACTATTTTTGCTTGATCCGCAAGCTCCAAAATTCTCTGTCTTAAAAAGAATTCATTATCTGAAGTTATCTCAATCAAAGTTTTGTTTTTAGATTCTTTTATTATTCGTTCGTTAGGTTTTAATTTAAAATATTGTATTGGACCATAATATTCAAACCCAACAATCAGATTTTTGTTCGGAATATCGATTGTTGTAGTCAATTTAATTTCTTTTATATCTTTAATCCTATTTAATAAAAATAGACCCGTTTGATTATGTTCAGAACTACAACCTTTTACATATATTTTTTCATTTCTTATAACAAAATCGTCTAGCAAGATTTCCATATCTTTTAATCCTGAGTTCGGAGAGTTATATAGAACAACAATTTGTTCTTTTTTTCTCACGCAAGGAATTAAAGCCTTCAAAAGATTTATATTTATTCCTCTTAAAAGAGAAATCTTTTTATATCTGTCAAGAATTTCAGGATTGCTAACACTTGTTTTTAATTTTTCAACAAAATTATGTATTGCTAGAATTTCCTCAATATTCATTGTTTTTGAAATAATCTTGTAAATTTTCATAAATCCGCGCATTTGTGTTTCTGTAATATTAAATGTGAAAGGATTTGAAACTATTTTGTATGTATATACTCCATTTATGTATCCATTTACAATTTCACAACCAATACTTTTCATTGAGTTGATGTATACCCTTAGAGTATCTTTTGAGATTTTCTCTTTGATATAAGGATGATTAATGAAACATTCACAAATTTCTTCATATGATCTTGGAGCTTCTGTAAGCAGCGAAAATAACATTAACGCCCTAAACCCCGTAAAAGACATCAAATTATATGTTATTGTCCTATCTTTGAAAAATTGTTTCATAATATAAACTCTTACAGCTCGTTTAATGTTACTATAAACATAATTTTAATGTAAGTTTTAGACAAAAAGCATGCTTAAAATATTTCCAATAATTTTTTTTTGTCAATTAAAATTGACTCGATTTTTACGTATTTTCATTAAATTTTCTTCATTAAGATTTTAAAACTTTATTTTTTCCCAGATATCATGCAAGGTCCGGGCAATTGTAAATTTTTTTCGAAAATTCTTTACTTGTCAAACCATTATCTTCATTCTAAATTAAAAATGTCGGGAGGAGAAAAACCGACAAGTTTATGTAGATAGTTAAATTGTGTATTAAGAATAGAGGTGGTGGCTTAGAACTATAATATTTGAGGTGTATGATTAGGGATAATTTGGGAGTTTTGAGGTTAGTAAAACTTTTAATTTAAATTTAGTGAGGAGATTAGGGATATTTGTAAAAAAGAGATGTGTTATATAGCATGTCTCTTTTTTCTATAATATTTTCTTGCAAAAATGAAAATTAATTACAAAATGTAACAATTTCTTAATAAAGGCTTGACCCGCGGGGGGGGGGGGTGACATATAATGGAGGTAGGTCCGCCTCGCAGGGCGGGGAATTCGAGGATTTCAGACAGTTGAAAAATGACCTTCACAAAAGTTTACAAAAATGGCGGTTTTTGCGATGAATCC
>CADBQW010000061.1 GCA_902796925.1 uncultured bacterium
ATTGATTCATTTTCGCCTACTTTAACTTCTGCCATCTTTTGTTTCACCACCTTCTGTTTTTCTTTATCTTTAAGCCATTCTTGCATGTGAAGGAACAGTTGATGTACCGCCATGTAAAAATAAGCAATAATGCTTTGAAGGAAAAGTAGATTTTATAAGCCAAGATTTTAGATTATTATTTTTATTCGGTAAAGAGATTCCTTCAGTCCTACATAACAATGATAGATTAATCCCCTCGACCTGTTTTTCGGGTGAATTTGCACTTTGCGTAATTTTTTGAACAAAATCGTCTACATACCTTTTTGTAATCGTGCGTTTAGTTCTGAGTTTTCCTGTAGGGTTTGAGTATCCGTGCATATTGAACTTTTTTATTAGCATAAAACCTCCACTGATGTTTGAATATCCATGAAAAAATTTTTTGCTTTTTTAATATTCAAATGTGAATAATTGTAAATTCAGCAAATATGTGAAAAGGTTTCAGGTTTTATATATGCTTGCAATTCTATGTTTTACAAAAATCATTCGGTTTGTAATTGATCTGAGATCAATATCTTTAAACCAGTATAGCTACTTGAAAAATTTTAAAAATAGGTTTAAAATAAACGAGTTAAAAGTGTTTATAAAAAAGGAGAAAACTATGCCGGCATTTATAGAAGATATTGAAGCACGTCAAATACTTGATTCTAGGGGAAACCCTACAATTGAAGTTGATGTCAAATTATCCGGAGGTGTAGTTGGCAGGGCAGCTGTCCCTTCCGGTGCTTCTACCGGAATTTATGAAGCACTGGAATTAAGAGATGGGGACTATAGGTGTTATAATGGCAAAAGTGTATATAAAGCTGTAGATAATGTAAATAATATTATAGCTCCGGAACTTGTTGGGGAAGATGCCTCCAATCAAGAAAGAATTGACAATCTAATGATAACGTTGGATGGTACTGAAAACAAATCCAAACTTGGGGCAAATTCTATTCTGGGGGTTTCTCTGGCCGTTGCAAAGGCATCAGCAAATGCTTGCAAAATGCCATTGTACAGATATTTGGGAGGAATTAGTGCTTGTACCCTTCCTGTTCCGATGTTGAATGTTATTAACGGTGGAGTTCATGCCGATAATAACATTGATTTTCAAGAATTTATGATTGCACCTGTCGGAGCGGGAAATTTTCAAGAAGCAATACAAATGGGTGCTGAAGTTTTCCACTCGTTAAAATCAGTGCTCCGTGAAATGGGACTCGTTACAGCAGTTGGGGATGAAGGAGGGTTCGCTCCAAGTTTGCGCTCCAATGAAGAAGGGATTGAAATTATATTATCAGCAATAGAGCGTGCGGGTTTTTCTACGCAAGAAGATATAAAAGTTTGTCTAGATGTCGCCGCATCAGAATTTTATGAAGAAGGAAAATACATTCTAAAAGGCGACAATAAAGTTCTATCTTCTGATGAAATGGTAGAATTCCTAAAGCATTGGGTCGACAAATATCCAATCATATCGGTCGAAGATGGCATTGCAGAGCAAGACTGGGAGGGTTGGGAGCTTTTAACAAAACAACTCGGCACCAAGTGTCAACTTGTAGGGGATGACTTATTTGTAACAAATACAAGACGACTCGCAGAAGGTATTCGTCGCTGCGTTGGAAATTCGATTTTAATAAAAGTAAATCAAATAGGAACTCTTTCTGAAACTCTAGATGCAATAGCAATGGCGCATGCTTCAGGTTATACTGCTATAACATCTCATCGTTCAGGAGACACTGAGGACACTTTTATTTCAGATTTGGCTGTTGCAACGAATTGTGGTCAAATAAAAACGGGTTCTGTCTCTCGTTCTGAACGGATTGCAAAATATAATCAACTTATTCGTATTGAGCAAGAACTCGGTACTGCGGCAAGATATCTGGGACTACAGGCATTTAGCGCAGAAAAACAGAATTGCTGTCAATCGTTCAGATAATACACAGACAAAATATCTTTAAGGATGATGTAGATTATTCTTCATCATCCTCATCTGTTTTGATTTTGTCCACAACCATTTTTGCCATTTCTTTAGCAATAATATTTTGGGTAGCGGCCGGACAGTTTTGAAGCATGTTCATTGCGGTATGTAATGTTGAATCTAAGTCGTACCAACGACCCTTTTTATTTTCGTCAATACCTGAGCCAACAGCGTTAATGATATCTTCAACAGCTTCGAATTTTTCATCTTCAATATTATGTTCAATAATAATTTTAATTAAGTTTAAAGCTATTTTGATTTGTGTCTCATCGTCAGATTGTTCGAGAATTTGGACAGCTTGGGACACAACAGGATCTTTGTCGTACCAACGGCGGTAATGATTTTGATACTCCTCTTTCATAAATATTCTCCTTATCTCCTCTACTTTCTCTTATTATACCTGCCTTCAGAAATAAGGTCAATAATTATTAAGAATTAACTCTTTTTAAAGGTCACTCCACAGGTTCCTTTAGGGTATCTCCATTCAATTGCGCTATGAGGACAAGCTATTCGACAAGCGCCGCATTCCAAGCAGTTTTCGTAATTTATCACGAGTTTTTGTTCAGCATCAAGCCAATCGTAAACATTAGCAGGGCAAATCGTTGTGCAAACTTTACTTTCACAATTTTTGCAGAATTCTTGATTTGCTTTGAGATGAGAATATATATCAGGCTTAAATTTTAGCGTATATAATTTTTCTTCTAAAGTTTTATTTTTCATTTTATAAGTATACTCCATAAAAGTTTTATAACGCACCATATGTCTTTAAATATTTCTGTAAAAGAACGATCTGTAATGAAGTGTTTTATATATTTTCTAAACAGCTCTCGTTTAGGTTTTCCGTTAGCAGAAGTAAACATTGCAAAAAATGCATTTACTTTAATAAGGTAATAATTTAAGAAAGAATCTTTACGTTTTGAAAGTTCATCCATAAGGTTTCTATATGTGTATAGATCTTTCATAATAAATGATTTTTCTAATTTTTCTTGATAAATTTTAAGACAGTGTTCAGAAAAATCTTTTTTACCTAATGCCAATATAGCGGTTTCACCGGCTAATTTACCGCTAATCATAGCAAGATTGGTGCCTTCCCAGTGAAGGTTATTAACAAACATTGCAGCATCACCCGTCACCATAACCCCCGCAGCGTATAGAGTCGGAATCTTTTTATACCCGCCTTCAGGTATAAGATGGGCTGAATATTCAACAGTTTCACCATCTTTAATTAGGGGTGCAATTGTTGGATGAGTCTTAACTTTATCTAAAATTTCATAAGGTTTCAATCCGCTTTTGGCGAGATCTGAAAGCGTTATTCCTAAACCAATGCTTATAGAATCCTTATTTGTGTACATAAATCCAAGCCCAAGCATCCCGCACATTGCGCCGCCGAATATTGTGGAAATTGAACCTTCATCATCTTTAAGGTTAAATCTATCATTAATGGTTCTTGAATCAAGTTTAATAACTTCTTTGACACTCAAAGCGACATCATGACCGGAAAGATTTTCTCTTAATCCCGCTTTTTTGGCTAAAAGTGAATTAACCCCGTCAGCCAAAACAACAATATCAGCGTAATAATCTTCAACCTCTGTTTTTACGCCTGTAACTTGGCCGTAATCAATTATTAAATCTTCAACCACAGTTTCTTCTATAACAATAACCCCTGCCTTTTTAGCTTCTTCAACCGCCCAACGGTCAAATTTTCCGCGCATTACCGTATAACTTACGCATTCAGCGGGTTTATTCCTGTATGAGATTGTAGTTGAATCTTCATTATTTAATACTACATAATCATGTTTGACATTTCGTCTTTCAATCGGCGCATTTTCTTCAAAATCAGGAAATATTTCACGAGTAGCATCCGTGTATATAGCTCCACCAAACATATTTTTGGCACCGGAAAAGCTGCCGCGTTCTATCAGAACAACTTCTTTTCCTGCACGAGCCAGAGTAATTGCACAAGCAACGCCGGCGGGTCCTCCCCCAACTACTATAACTTCTGTTCTATTTTTAAATTGAATATCGTCTGTCAAATTTTCCATTTTTTTGTCCTTATTTTAGATTTATTATACAACAGGTTTTGTTCATTGTAAAATAGATATATGATTATTACAGCAGGTAAATTTAAAGGGTTAAAAATAGAAGCCCCGAACGAAAAGATAACACGTCCGACGCTTTCGAAAGTAAGAATGGCAGTATTTAATACGTTACATGCCATGACGAATTTTGAAGGAAAAAGTTTCCTTGATATGTATGCCGGTTCCGGAATTATGGGGTTAGAAGCATATTCAAGAGGATTTGGTGAAATAGTAGAGATGGAGTCAGATAGTAAGGTATTTTCTGTTTTAAAGAAAAATTATTCAAAATTTGAACGTGACAATATAAGATTATACAAAGGTGATAGCCTAAAATGTGTTTCTAAATTAAAGAAAATTTTTGATGTTATTTATATAGACCCGCCTTATTTTTCAGGAATATACGAAGATAGTCTTAGGGCAGTTCAAGATTATGTAAGTGAGTTTGTCATACTTGAACACGTAACAGATATTAATATCGAGGGCTTCGAGTTAATAAAACAAAAACGATATGGAAAGAAAAAATTGGTTTCATTTTTAAAACCTAGAAAAGCTCTTATATAAGAGCTTTTTTAGGTTAGATTTTTTCAATACCAAGGGCAAGAAGTGAAAGAATTAATGAGCCGAATAGCGCACTCAAGAATCCGTCTACCTCAAATCCCGGAGTAATTGCCCCTGCTAACATAAATAAAAGAGCATTTAACACAAAAGAAAATAAACCTAATGTTAGCAAATTAAGAGGAAGTGATATAATTTGTAAAAATGGCTTTATAAAAGCGTTAATTATAGCCATGACAACTGCAACTAATAATGCTGTTAAAAATCCGGAAACGCTGATACCAGGAATTACCCAAGCAACAAAAATAATTGCCAACGCATAAGCAATCCATCTTAAAAAAGTATTTAACATAATATTTCTCCTTTTTATTACAAGGTCATAATAAATATAACACTCTATTTTGAAAATTAAATTGCACAAAAGAATTATAAAAGATTACCTACCAAGGGAAAGTTCTATAATAAAATGAGATAGTCTTAACAAAACTTATTGAATTTTATACTTGAGCAAATTTTTATTGTATCATAATCAAATAATAGTAAAGAAAGAGGTTTGAATTATGAATACAGTTGTACTTTGTGGTCGTTCGGGCAGAGATGCAGAGTTAAAATATTTTGAATCAGGTAAATGTAGAGCCCAATTTTCTTTGGCTGTAAACCGTTGGGATTCAAAGACAAAGGCGGAGGTGACTGATTGGTTTAACGTTGATGTCTGGGATAAACTCGGTGAATTTGCAGGACAATATGTAAAAAAGGGGACACAACTTGTTCTTGACGGCAGAATTTCACAAAACAAATGGACAGATAAGGCAACCGGAGAAGAAAAAGAGGCCTTTATGGTTGTTGCTAACAATATAAGACTGTTGGGCTCAAGACGTGATGCGGAACAAATTTTATGATAATTAATTCAGACATAGTTGGAGTTATAGCGGATGATCTTACCGGCGCAAATGACACAGCTTTGCAATTTCATCTCCATGGTGCCAGAACTCAAATCCTTTTAAATTCTACTAAAGAATTAGTTAATACAAAGGGTACACAAGTTTGGGCTATTGCAACTGAGACAAGAAATGTTTCTCCTGAGCTTGCGCTGGAGAAAGTTGTTCAGGCCACTCAAACTCTAGTTGAACGTGTTAATCCAGATTATATTTATAAAAAAATTGATTCAACAATAAGAGGAAATATTGCCGTAGAAACAATGGGAATATTGGAAACTTTGAATTATGATGCGGCGATTATTTGTCCTGCGTTTCCGACTGAAGGAAGAATTACAGTGGGAGGTTTTCATCTTTTAAAAGGTATTCCTATTGAAAGAACAGAGATGGCAAGGGATCCTCATAATCCAATATCTGATTCTCATATACCTACATTATTAAGAAAACAATTGTCCCCGGAATATCAGGATATAGTGGGATTGATTGATCTAAAAATTGTTGCAGGTGGTGCTGCAAAGATTCTTACGGAAATTAACAGATTGATACAGGAAGGTAAGAAACTTATTGTTGCCGATTCCTCATCCGTTGTTGATATTGAACAGGTCGCGCTTGCAATTAATAAGTCTGAAAAAAATTTGCTGCCCGTAGGATCTGCTGCGCTTGCTCTTGCAATGAGTAATTATTGGTTGTCAGATGTTGAACAACACCCTACAGAAAAACATTTTCCAACTTTGCCTAAGTTTATAGTTTCCGGGAGTGCAACCCAAATTACCGCCAATCAAATTGATAAACTTGATAAAAGTGATGATTTTGATAATGTATTAATGATTAATCTTGATTTACAAACTGTTCTAAATGGTGTGACAGATGATTTTGTTGAAAGATGTGTTAATAATTTACGACAGAATCATATAGTAGTTGTAAATACATCACATTTAATCATAAATTTTGACGGGTTTTCAGATGATTCTCTTAATGCAGATTTAACAAAGGCTAATTTAGCATCAACCATCACTGATTTTTTGTCAGATTTAACCAAAAAGGTAACCGAAAAAATTCAGGTTGTACTTATCACACTTGGGGGAGAAACCTCCTACAAGTGTTGCAGTGCGATTGGTGCAGACCAGTTACAACTGCTTGATGAAGTTTCACCGGCCATACCTCTTTGTATGGATTTAAATGCTCAACTTATTGTTACAAAGTCCGGCAATCTGGGTGGAAATAATACTCTTGTCGATATTATAAAATATTTTGTAAGTCGTGATGAACTGGAACAGTAAAAAATTATGCGGAAAATAGGTATTACTGTCGGTGACCCAAATGGCATCGGAGCAGAAATTATTATAAAAGCACTAAAAAAACTTAATCTGTCCCAAAATGACGTTTTAATCTTTGGGAATAGGAAAGTGTTTGATTTTTACGGTAAATTAGATAAACAATATGAAATTGTAGAAATTCCTTATAATACGGATATTTTACCGGGAAAAGTTACAAAAGAGGCCGGTGAATTTTCATATAATGTACTTGTAAAAGCTTGTGAGTACGCAAAATTAAACCGAATTTCATCCATCATAACAGCCCCTGTTGCTAAAAGCGCAATGTATCTTGCGGGGCATAAATATAACGGGCAAACAGAAATTCTCGAAAAGTTTCTTTCTCACGATGGACAGAAAGCAGAAATGTTGTTCGTTGCAAACAATTTTAGGGTTCTTCTTCTCACAAGACATTGTGCTTTGAAAGATATAAATATAACACAAGACTTGTTATTAAATAAAATAAAAAATTTGAATGAATTTTTTGAAACAAAACTAAAGATATCAAAACCAAAATTTGCACTGTGTTCACTCAATCCTCATGCAGGTGAGTCAGGGATTTTAGGGCAGGAGGAAATTGAGATTTTAATTCCTGCAGTAGTGAATTTACAAAAATTAGGTATAAATATAACTGAACCCAAACCTGCCGATACTCTATTCGTGAATGCGGCAAAAGAGTATTTTGAAAATAAAGAATCGACTTATGATTGCTATATAGCTTGCTATCACGATCAAGGTCTAATACCGATAAAAACTGTAGCCGGTTCCAAAACAGTGAATATGACCATCGGACTTGACGTAATAAGAACCTCCCCCGGGCATGGTACAGCATTTGACATCGCAGGAAAAAATTTGGCTGATGAAACCGGAATGATTGAAGCCATAAAAATGGCTATGCTTACAAGATAGTAATGTTATCGCGAGTTATTATTGCATCATAATTTTTGAATCCTAAAATTTTTAGGATATCGTTTGAGTGCGCACCGGAAACCTTTCTGCATGCAGAAGAATCGTAATTGACTATTCCACGGGCAAATTCACAGTCATCTTCATCCAATATTGATATGACATCGCCTTTTTTAAACTCATTTATTACATCCAATACTCCTATTGGAAGCAAACTTTTTTCTTCTTCAACAAGGGCTCTTTTGGCACCTGCATTAACTTTTATTTTCCCAATAATATTTGTGGCATAACCTATCCAGCGTTTTTTGTCTGAAAGACCTTCTGTTTGCGGAAGAAACATTGTACCAAAATCTTCGCCCTTAAATATTTTTCTTATTATAAATGGTTCTTTTCCGTTAGCTATTAATACCTTTCCGCCAAAACGTGTAACCATTCTTGCCGCATCGAGTTTTGATGCCATCCCGCCTCTGCCGCCGTCAGAAGCACCTGTTCCCATTGCGCAAATTTCATCGGTAACTTCATCTACTTCACGAATTATTTTTGCATCAGGGTTTTCTTTTGGATTTTTATCATATAACCCATTTACGTCGGATAATATTACCAGTAAATCTGCATCCAATTCACTTGCCACAAGCGCTGATAATTTATCATTATCAGAAAAACTTACCTGCTCATATTCTTCGTTAATTTCGGCAGTTGACACTGTGTCATTTTGATTGATTACAGGAACCGTACCGAGTTCCAATAATTTATTTAATGTTGTGCGTAAACTCAAGTATCTTTTTCTTAGAGAAAAATCGTCTTCAGTCAAAAGAATTTGGGCGGCAACAAGATTATATGTATCAAATCCGTTTTCATAAATAGACATCAATTTACTTTGTCCAATAGCCGCGCATGCTTGTTTTATTGCTGTACCGGAGGTGCTTTCCAGATTAAGACGTTTTTTACCTAATCCAACAGCCCCAGAGGTTATAACAATAGCCTCTTTTCCGTCATGAACAAGGGTTGAAATATCCTCGATGAACGAATATATTCTTGGTAAAGATACAAAACCGTCATCTCCACGTAAAATATTTGTTCCAAATTTGAAAACTATTCTTTTAGCTTTTATAAATTCTTGTCTATCCATTTTATTTTGCAAAAACCTCCGCAATAGATTTTTTATAATCAGGTCTTAAAATTCCTTTTTCAGTAATTATTCCCGCAATTAATTCGTGTGGAGTTACATCAAATCCGGGATTGATGACGTTTACGCCTTGGGCGCAGATCCAATCTCCGTTTATATGGGTAACTTCTTCATGCGAACGCTCCTCGATAACTATTTCGTCACCGGTTTTTATTGATGTATCAATAGTAGAAAGTGGTGCTGCAATATAAAAAGGAATATTATGATATTTTGCGGCTATTGCTACGGAATATGTACCGATTTTATTAGCAGCATCTCCATTGGCAGCTATTCTGTCAGCTCCGACTACAACAAGGTCTATCATCCCTTTTTTCATAAAATAAGCACCCATGCCGTCACTTATCAATGTAGTGGGAATTCCGTCCATTGTTAATTCAAATGTGGTAATTCTTGCACCCTGTTGGCGGGGTCTCGTTTCATCTGCAAAAACTTGGATAGTGTTATCTTTTGCAAATGCCGAACGAACAACACCCAATGCCGTTCCGTAGCCAACAGTAGCTAAAGCTCCCGCATTACAGTGAGTCAATATAGTTGCACCTTTCGGAACAATTTCTGCCCCATAATCACCAATTTTTTTATTTATTTCTATATCTTCGTTTTCCAGTTTTATTCCATTAAGTTTTAATTCTTCAACAATACCTTTAATATCGGAAGTCGATTTTTTTATCAAGTCTTTTTGTTGTTCAACTGCCCATCTCAAGTTTACAGCAGTAGGTCTGGAGGTTATCAAATAATCTGCTCTGTCAATCAGACGACGAATGAATTCCTCCCGGGTTAAATGTTCTTTTTCAAGTTCTTGAGCATACAAAACAACGCCATGGGCACCCGCAACCCCAATTGCCGGAGCACCACGCACAATCATCGTTTTTATTGCGTCATACATCTGTTGACCGCCTGTTATATTTACATATTCAAATTTCTTTGGCAAAATCGTCTGATCAACCATTCTTGAATATGTATCTTGCCATTCAATAGTTTTTATTTTTGATTTAAATTCTGTCATTCTATTTTTTCTCCATTGATTTTATAAAATCCATTGCATAATATGTTATAAATCCTGAAAAGGCATTTGTAACGGCACAAAGTATTGCCATAAAAACAACCAACATAAGGATTACGCCGAAACTTCCGGCACCTAAAAATAAAGAAATCCCGTATCTATTGTATAATCCAAATCCTCTGCCAAGTATTAAAACTAAAGGAAGATATGTTACACAAAATCCTAAGAATGCCAGAAACCCAATTATGGCCCCGGTTACAACACTTTCCCGGTTACTTTGAATGTTTATAAGTTCAACTTTTGTCATAAACCATATGATTAAAGTCGCAGCAAAAAACATTAATCCAATAAAAGAAATTGTTTCTATAAACGGGATTAACGTAACAACACCAAGAGCACCTCCCAACAGTAAACTCAATATTGTTAATTGCTTTAAAACAGCTACGTTCATAGTCTCTCCTATCTAGAAACCATTATAACATATAAATTATTAAAATCTACGCTTTTATATCAACTTGTTGAGGTTCAGGTATTGTACCGTTTTTTTCGAATTCCCTCTGAGCTTCTGATTCTCTGTCCATACCCAAGAATTTCATTATAGGGTGAATTGTCCTGTGACCAACCTCCGGAGCAAGAATTGCTAAGCCAAGAACGGAACCTATCATTGTACCAAGTTCAATTACACCTTTTATGATAGGATATTTGTTTGGCTGATACTGCTCAAGTAGATCTTTACGAATCTGAGTATCTACACCGTTATGTTTAAATTTTAAATAATGATTTTCGTTATACAATAAGTCTGCTCTTCTGCTGCCATGTGGTTTTGAAGCAAACCTGTGGTAATCATGATATTCTTTGTAATCCTTAAAGAGTGTAAATTCCGGATGGTTTTTTGAAAATATTCTTTTACCGGCTTCAAATGCTCCTCTTTGGAAAAGTTTAGGAACGATAGTTAGATAAACAGCTAAACAAGTTGCTTGATAAAGAAACTCTTTTGTTGCTGCGTATTTTTTGGTTTGGGCATCAATATCGTTATCAATAAGAATGAAACCCGGTCTGCCAATAGATTTTAATGCAGTTTCCATTGCTACACGAGGTGCCGAGTTGCTGGTCAAGCTTGCTAAATTAGAGCTTGCTAAAGGTCCTATCATACACCACCTACTTTCATACCGCCAACGTTAGTTGTGGTATTGGCAAATGTATTTAACTTTTTCACAGTATGCATATTTGAAATAGTATTTACTTTATTTATGTGTTGAACTGTTGCCGGCGAAGGTACTGCTTGAGGCATACCTTCTTGCTGTGGTTTTTGTATTGAATTCATTATTGGTTTTATTACGGCAGAACATAGTGCAGGAATAATTAATAATGCTGATAAACCTACTCCTATGAATCCCAAGTTAACCCTAATTTTGGGACTAAGCCTTTCCGCCAATTCTTCTGCTGTTTCTTTGATAAGCTTATTTCCCTCAGGGGTGAGATTTTTCCTGTTCTTAATATCCAGTTTTTGTCTTGCCATTTTGTTGAAATATTTCGGAGTTTTGGCTATCTTATCAGAAATTTTTCCGGTAACAATTCCGCTCAAAATATAAATCGGAATGGCAATACCTTCAGTTAAACCTTCCCTAAGTGCAGTGTATTTTTTCGTTTCGTATTCTTCTTTTTTATCAGCCATTGTAAACAGTGGGCGAAAAACACCTTTTGCTGTAGATATAACAGCAGCAACGATTGCCGCATTGCCCAAATGTATACCTTTTTTGGCGTTCTTAGCATCTGCTGCTTTTGCGACATCTGCAGACGCTTTGTCCACAAAAACTCTTGCATCTTTTGCTCCGCCACCCAAGCTTATACATAATTTCTCTAATTTTGAAAGTATCTTATTCATTTCACTTACTTCAAGTCTGTAAATCTTAAATTTTGCTATCTTTGCAGATATTATTACAAAAATTTTACAAAATCAATAATATAAAGGGTATATAAAGTTTATAACAACCTATTATGAAATTTTTCAGGGTGAGCTGAATTAGAGGTAATAATTTCGTAATATTCGTTCTTGTCGATATCAACCCCCATTGTTTTTGTATCGCAAAGAGGTTTCTTTTTATTTCTTTTCTTTTTAATATCTTTAATAAAATTGAACTGCATAATAATTATTTTGTTTCCTCTGTTAATAATTTTATTTCAAACAAAAATATTTGGCATGAAAATTTATTTATGCTAGAATACAGTAAGTGGAATTATGATATAAGGAGAGAAATTTATGCATAATGTGCCCCCTGAAAAAAATGTACTCCTGTTTTTAGAGGAAAAAACAAACGAATGGAAAGACAGTATTGCACTTGGTATAAAATCTCATTTGGGTTGGAAAGAATTAACCTTTAAAGGGATTAGTATTTTAGCCCAACGCCTTGCCTTTTTCTTGATAGAGGAGGGTTTTGAACGTGGAGATAAAATTGCTATTTTATCTGAATCTATGCCGGAATGGGGGGCTGCATTGTTTGCTTCCGTATTGTCCGGAGCTACTGCGGTACCTTTAGATATTAAACTTACCGAATATGAGTTACGTTCTATATTGTCGAGTTGTCAACCTAAAGCAATTCTTGTTTCGAGTTATTATCTCGAAATGGCGGAAAAATTAAAGTCAGAATTACCGTTTATAGAAAGAATTATTTTGATTGATGATAACGGTGCAAATACAAACTATGTCAGCATATATACTATGAAGGATGCCATAAACAAAAAATGGCGCCATAGAAGTATGAAATCTACGGCATTGATAATTTATACATCGGGAACAACCGGTAATCCTAAAGGTGTTGAAATAAGTTTTGGTAACGTAATATCTCAGATTGACGCTCTGTCAAAATGTTTTTCTCTTGGGCCAAAGGATAATTTGCTTTCAATTTTACCAATGAATCATTTATTTGAACTAACTGTTGGTTTTTTGTCGTTTTTAAGTATGGGAACATCTATCTATTATTCAAAAAGTTTAAATCCAAAAGATTTATTCCCGATATTTAAAGATAAAAAAATTACCTTTATGGTTGTCGTACCGGCATTTCTAAAGCTATTGAGGTCAAGTATTGAGGCCGAGGTAAATAAAATGAGTCCTGCAAGACGACTTTGGCATAAAATATGTTTGGAAATAGCTAAAGTAATAGATTACAGACCTTTAAAATGGGTAATGTTCAGACGAATACACAAAAAATTTGGAGGTCATTTTAAAGGATTTGTCTCCGGAGGGGCACCATTAGATGTGAATATAGCGAAGTATTTCAATATTTTGGGCTTGAAAATATACGAAGGCTATGGACTATCAGAAGCCAGTCCTGTTGTCTCTATAAATACTGAAAAAGCAACAAGGATGGGCTCTGTTGGCAGACCTCTTTATAACGTTGAGGTAAAGACCGATCCGGAAACCGGGGAGCTAATGGTAAAAGGTCAAAATGTTATGAAGGGGTATTATAAAAATCCTGAATTAACATCAGAAGTTATCACCCCTGACGGTTGGCTTCATACCGGTGACATTGCAAAAATTGATAAAGACGGGTTTATTTGGATTACCGGCAGAATAAAAAACATGATTGTTTTATCCGGAGGGAAGAAAGTCTTTCCTGAAGAAGTTGAATCTGTTCTTGAAAAACATCCTGATTTTAAAGAAGTTTGTGTATTTGGGTTGAAACGTGAATCCGGACAAAAAGACGGGTGCGAAGATGTTTGTGTTATGGTCGTACCTACAGATGAAATATCTGTTCAATATCAAAATGATGAAGATTTAAACAAATTTATCAGAGCAGAAGTTAAAAAACTTTCTGCGCAATTATCCTCATACAAACGACCAAATAACATTGTAGTTCGTCGTGAAATGTTGCCGAGAACTGCTACATCTAAAATTAAACGTAAAGAAGTTGCCCAAATGGCATTGGCTAAATAGAAAATTTTTAGGAGAATATTTAATGAAACTAAGTTCTACGACGGCGCAAAATTCTTTTAAATACAGTTGGTTATTACAGAGGATTTTTCCTTATCTAAAACCGTATCTATGGAGAATTTTATTTGGTTTTATAGTTGCAATACCTTTAGGGCTTTTAGACGGGGTTACTGCATTTGCACTGAAGCCTTATATGGATTACGTTGTAGGACAACAGGATTGGGTTTTTCATATCTTTGGCAGGGAATTTTCTTTATCTTGGCAAGCAATAGCCCTTGCAATTCCTTTTGGTGTGGTTTTATTTGCTGCATTTCAAGGGGTGTTGAGATACCTTAATGATTATATATCGGCTTGGACAAGTCAGAGGATAACAAATGATATAAAAGGTGATCTTTTTCACAAATTAATATTTATGCACCCTCAATTTTTCGATGAGAATCCTTCTGGGATAATAATTTCACGTTATATGAACGACCCTCAAACAGCTTCAAGCGGAATTGTTGATCAGATTAAAACCATTACAACTAGTGTTTGCGGCGCTTTAGGACTGATTGCAGTAATGCTATACAGCTCTTGGAAATTAGCTATAATTGGAGTTGTTGTGCTTTGTATAGCTTTTATTCCCGTAGCACTAATAAGAAAACGCATAAAAGCTACTTCTAATAAAAATATGGTGATAAGCGGTAATCTAACCACAAATATAAACGAAACATACAGCGGCAATAAAGTTATGACTTCATATGGATTACAGGAAAGGCAAGAAAAGCTTTTCCGTGAACAATTGGTAAATTCCTTTAATACCAATATTTCTTTGACTAAACGACAGGCATGGATGTCCCCTCTGATGTATACGATAGCATCATGCGGTATTGCCACTGTTTTGGGGTATGGAACATATTTGATAACCTCAGGACAAATGACAGCAGGGGCGTTTGCATCTTTTGTTACATCATTGCTGCTTTTATACAAACCGGTAAAAACCCTGGGTAATACATTAACTAGTATCCAAAATATATTCGTTGCAGTGGGTAGAGTTTTTGAATTATTTGATTTGGATTCCGAGATAAAGGAACAGGAAAAACCACTTATATTGAAGGGGCTCAATGAAGGGATATCATTTGAGCACGTGAATTTTAGCTATATAGCGGGGCAACCGATACTTAACGATTTAAATCTTTACGTTAGAAAAAACGAATCATTAGCAATAGTTGGAAATTCCGGCGGAGGAAAATCAACGATTGTTAACCTTCTTCCAAGATTTTATGATATCCAATCCGGTTCTATTAAATTTGACGGGATGGATATCCGTGCATTTTCTCTTGATTCGCTCAGACAGAATATATCAATGGTTTTTCAGGATAATTTTTTATATACGGGAACTATCAGAGAAAATATTATGATGGGTAAATTTAATGCAACGGAAGAAGAACTTCAGCAGGCGGTATATTCAGCTCACCTTGAAGAATTAATTCAAGAATTACCTGATGGCCTGGATACTGTTCTTGGGGAACGTGGCACTACACTTTCCGGCGGACAAAGACAGAGAATCGCTATTGCGAGAGCTATTCTCAAAGATTCTCCTATTGTAATTCTCGATGAGGCAACATCAGCTCTTGACAATCAATCAGAAGCTGTCGTTCAAAAGGCAATGGATAATTTGATGAAAAACAGAACTGTCTTTATAATCGCACATAGGCTTTCTACAATTAAAAATGCCGACAGGATAGCGGTTATAAATGAAGGCAGGCTTGTTGAACTGGGAACACATGACGAATTAATGAATATCCCGCAAGGACACTATAAACATCTTTACGAAATGCAATTTGCATCATCAAGTGCCGTATAATATTTCTATTTAATATTTTTAAAAAATTCTTCAGCAACTAGTTGTGAAAATTTTTGTTTTTCATTAACTGATAGCAAAGTTCTAGGTTTACCGTTCTTGTCATTTACTACGGCAATTATTCCCGTAACGTCACCTATTGGAAGTTTTGAGACTTTTGCATCAAATTTTACGTATGGAACGTTATTCTGCCCATATGACGACATCGTTCCTTTCTTCGTTACCGTAAGTTTTTCTGCAGAAATTGATTGATATTTAATTTTTTTTACTGAATCTTTTAATTTATTTTCAATATCAGGAGATTGTAAGTCTTGTTGAGTTAAGATTTCTTTTTTGCCTGAATCTACTACAAAAAATTTTTGGCCGCTAGCTTTATGTTGAGCTACAACAGCATTATAACCCATTATTCCTGCGGCTTTTTCCAATTCGAATTCTTCAGATTCTTTAGAAAAATCACCTACTTTTTTCGCATTTTCAATCATTTTTTCTTGTGACGGGTTAAAAAACCCGGAAATAATCGGCATAACCCAATCTTTTCCTCCGATTGCTATAAAACCCGTTACTGCAAGTGTTAGTATTATTGATCTTATTATATTTCTTAAGCATCCCATGTTGAAATCCCCTTTTTAGTGAGTATAATAACATTATGTATAATAAAAATCAAGAAATAAATAATATCTTATCAAAAGATGTAAACATTGAAGACGTAACTCCTGTTATGCAGCAATATTTGGAAATTAAAAGACAAAATCCTGATACGTTGTTGCTTTATAGGTTAGGTGATTTTTACGAAACATTTTTTGAAGATGCTCAATTGATGTCAAGAGAATTAGAAATTACCTTGACGGCTCGAGATGCGGGAAATGTTTTGGGTCGAGTTCCACTCGCAGGGATTCCTGTAAAATCTGTTGATAGCTATTTGGAAAAATTGGTTCAAAAAAATATAAAAGTTGTTATTTGTGAACAATTGGAGGACCCAAAATTTACAAAAGGCCTTGTAAAAAGAGGGATTACAAGAATTATTACTTCCGGAACTTTGACAGAGAGCAATTTGTTGGAACAAAATTCTAACAACTATATTTGTTCAGTGTTTAAAGACGAAAAATCTGATATATATGGTTTTGCATACGCTGACATTTCCACCGGTGAATTTAAAGTTACTCAAGCGCCGTTGGGGCTTGTTTTATCTGAATTAGCCCGAATTAAACCATCTGAACTCGTTGCACCGGGCGTAAATCAAAAAGTTCAACCTTTCCAAATAGTTCCGGAAATGAAAATAGATTTGCCTAAAGAAATTGCCGAAATGTACAATTGTTCAAAGATTCCTAAAAGTGTCTTTGATCCAAGTTTTGTTGACAATAATTTAAAAGCCGTTTTTAATCCAAATTCGCTTGAAAGTTTTGGATATTCTAAATTTAAAACAGGGTTCCGTGCTGCGGGAGCTTTGCTTTCTTATATATGGGAAAATATGAAAGAGGGGGTTCCTAAATTTAGCAGAATAGAATCTTACGAGCTTTCAGAATACTTAATTATTGACGGTGCAACACGTAAAAATCTTGAACTTACTGAAACTCTTAGGGAAAAAAATAAATACGGTTCTCTGTTGTGGGCTATTGATAAGACTAAAACCAATATGGGCGCCCGACTTTTAAAAAGCCGAATCTGTCAACCGTTAAAAAATGTCAACGATATTATAAAACGCCAAAATTATGTTACTGAATTTGTTGAAAAACCGGATTTAAGATTCTCGATAATGTCATTGCTTGAAAAAATATATGATATCCAAAGACTTTCCACAAGACTGAGTAATTCATCTGCATCTCCAAGAGAGTTTGTTAGTTTGAAAAATTCTCTGAATATACTTCCTGATTTGTTGGATAAATGTCAAGAGCTTGATAACAACCCGCTTGAAATAATTGAGAATTATCGTGAAGATGTAATGGATTTTGTTGATCTTATTGAGAGAACCATAAATGATGACCCTCCGATAAATTTAAAGGAAGGCGGTATTTTAAAATCAGGTGTTTCTTCTGAATTGGATTATTATCGCGATTTGTTGACAGGCGGAGAAAATTGGCTTGTTGAGTTTGAAGAAAAAGAACGTGAAAAAACAGGGATTAAAAATCTTAAAGTTGGATATAATAAGGTTTTCGGATACTTTATAGAAGTCACAAACTCCAATATCGATATGGTTCCCGATGATTACATAAGAAAACAAACTCTAACAGGCGGAGAAAGGTTTATTACTGATGAATTAAAAAAACATGAAGATGATGTTTTGTCCGCAAAATTCAAATCAAGTGAATTGGAATATAAATTATTTACCGATTTCAGAAATTATTCAAAAGAATATGTGGAAAAAATACGGGAAATTGCTTCTTGTATCGCTGAATGCGATGTATATTCATCTCTTGCTCAGGTTGCTTTCGAGAATAATTATGTAAAACCTGAAATTGATGAAAGCGGGGATTTTATAGTAAAAAACGGAAGGCACCCTGTGCTAGAAAAAATTCTGCCGCTTGGTGAATATGTGTCTAATGATCTTGAGTTATATGCAAATTCAACTAATAAGACAGAATTTATGATTCTGACCGGTCCAAATATGGCAGGAAAATCAACATATATGCGCCAAAACGCTTTAATAGTTATATTAGCACAAATGGGCTCTTGGGTTCCCGCAGATTATGTCAAACTTGGCGTGGCGGATAAGATATTTACTCGTGTCGGTGCCAGTGATGACTTGACTCTGGGGCAATCTACATTTATGGTTGAAATGGTTGAAACTTCATACATATTGAATTCCGCTACCGAAAAAAGCTTTATTTTACTGGATGAAATAGGGCGCGGTACAAGCACTTATGATGGAGTCGCAATAGCCTGGTCTGTAGCCGAACACATTGTTGAAAAAATTAAGGCTCGTTGTATTTTTGCAACCCACTACCACGAACTTAATGTTATGACAAAAACTCACCCTCAGATAAAAAATTTCCGTGTGACAATAGCCGAACAAGATGGACACATTGAATTTTTGAGAAAGATTGTTCAAGGCGGAGCGAGTAAAAGTTATGGTATTCAGGTTGCTAAAATGGCCGGTTTGCCGGATGCTGTTGTTAACAGAGCAAAAGATTTGATGGTTAAGATACAAAAGAATAATGCATTAGATCTTGCAGGTCGCAAGAAGTCAGTTGATGTACCGGAAATACCTCAATTAACGCTTTTCGAATAGTTATTCCCAAATGGGCTTTATATTTTCGGCAGATTCACATCTCAAATTTTTTACGTGGTCAATTATTTTTTCCATAATTTTTGAAATAGTGTTTAGATAATTGTATAAATCTTCAAAATCTATCTTATCGTATTCTTTACTATATAACGCTATTTTTAAGATTTTTACAAAACTGAAAACGATAGATATATTAATATTAGTTTCTTCGTAATCTTCATTTTCAATAAGAAATGCTGAGTCCTGTTCAAAAATCTTTTCTAAATCTTTTAGTTTTATAATGATTAGATCAATGTTATCTCTGTAACTTAAAAGAGTTGAAATCCTTGTATCATTATCAACTGAATCCTTAAAAAGATTTATTAAACCATTTACGCTCCTAATTTGTTGTGTAATGTTTTGCAGTTCATTTATTCGTTCCATAATAATTCCTTTCTATATAATATGTACTATTAAAATATATATTAAACATATTATATTAATATTAAATTGTTAATACAATTATATCATAATAAAAAGCCTTTCATTTTTGATGAAAGACTTTTTATTTAGAATTAAATAATTTGTAGAATTTACTAATTCATAGCCTGCGCTACTGCAACAGCACATGCAACAGTTGCACCTACCATAGGGTTATTACCCATACCGATTACACCCATCATTTCAACGTGAGCAGGAACGGATGAAGAACCGGCAAATTGTGCATCAGAGTGCATTCTACCCATAGTATCAGTCATACCATATGATGCAGGGCCGGCTGCTACGTTATCAGGGTGAAGTGTTCTTCCTGTTCCGCCGCCTGATGCTACTGAGAAGTATTTTCTTCCGTTTTCAGTGCACCATTTTTTATAAGTACCTGCAACAGGGTGTTGGAAACGGGTTGGATTTGTTGAATTACCGGTGATAGAAACATCAACGCCTTCTTTTATCATGATTGCAACACCTTCTGATACATCATCTGCACCATAGCATCTAACTTTTGCTCTTTCCCCGTCAGAGAAAGCTTTTTCTTTAACGATTTTTAACTCACCGGTTTTGTAGTCGTATTCTGTTTCAACAGAGGTAAAACCGTTGATTCTGGAAATTACGTAAGCAGCATCTTTGCCAAGACCATTCAGAATTACTCTTAAAGGTTCTTTTCTGACTTTGTTTGCATTTCTGGCGATACCAATAGCACCTTCTGCCGCTGCGAATGATTCGTGACCTGCTAAGAAACAGAAACATTTTGTTTCTTCTCTTAAAAGCATAGCGCCCAAATTTCCGTGTCCGAGACCAACTTTTCTCTGATCACCGACAGAACCCGGTACCGCAAAAGCTTGTAGACCTAAACCTATTGCTTCTGCCGCATCAGCTGCTGTTTTGACGCCTTTTTTAATTGCGATTGCGCAACCAAGTGTATATGCCCAAGATGCGTTATCAAACGCGATAGGCTGAATTCCTTTTACTATTGAATCTACGTCAATTCCCTTTGATAGACATAATTCACGTGCTTCGTCAAGATTTTTGAACCCATATTCAGGTAAAACCTTTTTTAAAGTTGACTCACGTCTGTCTTTTCCTTCAAAATTTGCCATATTATTTTTCCTCTTTTATTTTATTTTGTAACTTGTCACCGATGACCGGTTGTTCCTGACTTGTGAGCCGATTCATCGGAGACGATTCACGATTAACCTTAAACTATTCTTTTCTCGGATCGATCGTCTTAACTGCATCAGCGAATCTACCGTATGTCCCGATATTTTTCTTGAATGCTTCACCTGCATCTTCGCCTTTTTTAATTGCATCCATAACTTTTCCGAGGTTTACGAACTTGTAGCCGATAACTTCGTTATCTTTATCCAATCCAAGTTCAAGAATGTATCCTTCTGTCAATTGAAGGTATCTTACACCCTTTTGTTTTGTGGAGTGTATTGTACCTGTCATTGAACAAAGGCCTTTACCCAAATCTTCCAAACCGGCACCAACAGGCAAACCGTTTTCAGAGAATGCAGTTTGAGTTCTGCCATAAACTATTTGCAAGAACAATTCTCTCATTGCAACGTTAATAGCGTCGCAAACGAGATCGGTATTTAATGCTTCGAGAATGGTTTTTCCCGGAAGAATTTCGCCGGCCATTGCAGCAGAGTGAGTCATACCGGAGCATCCGATTGTTTCAACAAGAGCTTCTTGGATTATACCGTTTTTTACATTCAAGGTTAATTTACATGTACCTTGTTGAGGTGCGCAACATCCGCAGCCGTGAGTAAGCCCTGAGATATCCTTAATCTCTTTACATTTTGTCCATTGTCCTTCTTGAGGGATAGGAGCCGGAACACCTTTTACGCCGCGTTTTACACAGCACATTTCTTCTACTTCTTTTGTTACTTGTATACGATCCATCATTTTTCTTTTACTCCCTTCAGGTTATATACAACTATGATTGTACATAGTAAAGGGGGCAAGTCAAGGAAATTAAAAAAGGAGGTGCTGTTTTTGCACCTCCGGAGGATTTATTTTTCAGTTTATTTTGTTTCCGTAGAATTCATTAATGTTTTTAATATACTGTAAGAAGCATCCCAACCCGTAGTACCTCCTGTAGTTTTGTACGTTCTCAGGTCTTTAGCACGTTGTTTTTTAAGTTTTTCTTGTTGTTTTTTGAATTTAGCTAGTTCCTTCTTGCTTGATTCTCTTTTGGTAATTGTTGGTTCAATATATTCTAAGAAATTACGGTATTCTCTACAATTGTAACCTATTTTCAATTGTGAAGGATAATTGTATGAAATGTAATCATATATTGCCATTGTTCTTTTTATGTTGGCAGGTTTGCCTGTTATAGTTTCAACCAGACTTCCATCCATTTTACCCAAAACAACAATTAACGATAGGGGGTTGTAGCCGGATTGCACCATTAAATCTACCGCTGTTGCATCTGCGTTCATAGCTTGTTTTGTTGACATATTGTTAATAGAAAGTTGTTGTGCCAAAAGGAGGGCATTTTGAGTTTGTTCATTTTCCGCATTACCGGCAATAGTTTGTAAAACGTTTTTAAATGCTTTGTTTTTGGATGCCGAAGAATTTATTACTGCGCCAAGCTCATCACAAATAACAGCCGCAACTTCCACATCACTTCCTGCATAACTCAGTTCACCTTTAGATATGTAAAGTACGCCTGTACTTGCAATATCTGCATTACTTACAGATTCATCTGTAACTTTAAACATTAAAGAAGGTAAATTGTTCTTTGATAAAATTGTTTCACCTACAGTAGTTACTCTATCAGCCGGAACATATGTTGCGGCAAAAGTTGTACAAGCACCGAGCATTAAAGATAATGCCAAAATTAAAATTTTTTTCATATTTATTCCTTTCTCAACTAATCGGTAAACCTAAACTTAACCAGAGCCCATATTGCATGGAATCCGTCACGCCAAGTAATTTTCTTTCCTTCCGCAAATTCACGCCCATAGTAAGATATAGGGAGTTCATAAAGTCTTGCGCCTTTTTTCAAAACTTTTGCAGTAATTTCGGGCTCAAAATCGAACCTATTTGAACGAATCGTTATATCTTGAATGAATTCACGGCGAAAAGCTTTGTAACATGTTTCCATATCGGTAAGTGTTGAACCATATAAAATATTTGTCAAACATGATAACACCTTATTTCCTATCAGATGGTGGAACATAAAAGAACGAGAGGGTTTGCTTCCGGTAAGTCTTGATCCGTAGCACACATCCGCCTTGTTATCAAGAATTAACCTGATAAGAGGGGTATAATCTTCAGGATCATACTCTAAATCAGCATCTTGAATAACAACTATATCTCCTGTTGCTTCTTTGAAGCCGTCACGAAGTGCTGCACCTTTACCCTGGTTAAATTTATGATACAAAACTTTATAATTGTAATTTTTATATAAATCTTTCGTTCCGTCTGTCGATGCATCATCTATTAAAATAATTTCTTTTTCCAGGCCGCAAAAATCAGCTTTTTCAACCTTTTCCAAGATTTTGTCCAATGTATTTACTTCATTAAATACCGGTATCAATATTGTGATCTTGTTCATAAATTCCATAACTCCAATTTTTCTTTTGTAAAATCCTAAAAATATTATATAATAAAA
Organism: uncultured bacterium; assembly: GCA_902796925.1. Lineage (GTDB taxonomy): Bacteria > Cyanobacteriota > Vampirovibrionia > Gastranaerophilales > Gastranaerophilaceae > RUG14219. Next base: position 23,057 of record CADBQW010000061.1, read on the forward strand.
ATAGTAATAGGTAAAATTAAGGTATTTTATGATTCATTCAGATATAGACTTGTTAGCAGATAAAACAAAACAACTCTTTAGTGAAGGGTTAAAATCACTCGAGCTTAAAGAACCAATAAAGGCTTTAGATTGTTTTTTGGAAAGCCGAAAAATGTTTATAAAAATGAATGACATGGAATACGTTTCAATTTGTCTGAGTTTTATTGGTTTATGCAAATATATAAAAGATAAACACGATTACAAATCCGCGCTATCCGACATTAACGATGCAAGAGAAATTGCCAGAATAACTAAAGATAAAAATGCAATGATGATAAATGAATTCTGTCTTGCAAATATAAACCTTGGTGAGGGACACAAAGATGTAGCACTTCTACATTACAATAATGCAAGAGAATTAATATCAGAAAAAGATGAATTCAATTTAACTGGCTACATAATGTCGGGAATAAAACAGATCAAAAGTGAACCTGAATTTACGCTGCCACTACAAAATGATCCTTTGGTATCACTTGTAAAAATCGGTCGATCAATTACCGCACAAACAGATATTGATGTATTGTTAAAGGTTATAGCTGAAGAAACAAAGCTGGCTTTAGGTGCAGACAGGTGTACAGTCTTTATGTACGACCGGTATAAACATGAAATTTGGTCAAAAGTTGCATTGGCTCTTGATGAGGAAATACGTTTTCCTGAAGGCCGGGGGCTCGTTGGTTATACTATCGCCACGGGTGAAACTGTAAATATAGCTGATGCATACAGTGATGATAGGTTTAATAAGGACATTGATAAACAAACCGGTTATCATACAAAAACAATTCTTTGTATGCCGATAAAAAATAATAATCACGAAATTATAGGGGCATTCCAGGTTTTAAATAAATTGAGCGGTATATTTACTCCGGCTGATGAAGATTTACTTGAAGCAATTGGCGGCAGTGCGAGTATTGCAATCGAAAACGCACAATTATTTGAAGAACAAAAAGAATTATATAAAGAACAAAAAATTCTCTTTGAAAGTTTTATAAATACTCTGGCAACCTCTATTGATGCAAGAGATAAGATAACAGCAGGTCATTCAAGTCGAGTAAAGTTGTATTCAATGCTTATTGTTGATGAATTAGGGTTAGATAATCATCAGAAGGAAATAATTGAAAAAGCCGCTATCCTTCATGATATAGGCAAAATTGGTATTCGCGACAGTGTTCTTCAAAAAGACGGAAAATTAACAGAAGAAGAATATAAACATATCCAAGAACATGCCAAAATTACCCATGACATATTGGAAAAAATTCATACCTCAAAAGATTTTCAAGTAATAACGGATATTGCCTGCTCACATCATGAAAAATATGACGGTACAGGTTATTACAGACACCTCAAAGGGGAAGAAATTCCATATGGCGGAAGAATTCTTGCGGTTGCGGATGTTTTTGATGCCATAACTTCAAAGCGTCACTATCGTGATAAAATGCCAATAGATAACGTTATCAATATACTTTTAAAAGATTCAGGAACTCATTTTGATAAATCCATTGTTGATACTTTTCTTAAAATCTCTATTGATAAAATTATTGTTGTTTTCCAGACAGAAAATCATAAAACCCTGAAAGAAGAAGATAAAAACCTACTAAGGAAGTATAATTTATTGGATATTCATAATATTATAAAAAAAGAAAATAAGACTTCTGAGCAAAAAGATATATTAGAATTGTTCAACAAGTATTATTGTACTGCTGAGGAAGAAAAAATCTAATGAAAAAATATATTCCAATAGTTTTAACAATTTTAATATCAGGCAATATTGCTATTGCCAATGATTTTTCTGCGGACTTGGAGCTTAAAGATATAACAGAAACCAACGAAGTAAAACGTGCAACGCTTACAAAAACAGATATAAAAAATCAATACTCCATAGCCTTTGACAGGTTTGTACAGAGTAATGCAAAAGCAGCATACAGAGATTACAAGATTCTCATAGAAACTATGAAACCAAATGACCTTGCATATATGAATGTTTCTGACAAAATGGCTTCTATCGGTTTTTTCGATTTGGCAGATAAAGCAATAAATAAAGTCTCGGATAAAAGTTATTCATACTTAATTAAAGATGATATCAAAAGATATTATTATCCTTCTGGGAATATGAGTCGTGAAGATGAAACTTATCTCGCAGAAGTCTACTCGAATATAATGTACAATGCGCAAAGCAAGGAAGCTACTGATGAACTTATTAAAAATACCGTACTTTTGTCTCGTTTGGATTATGCAGATTATATAGCGGCATTGGGTTATTTCAAGTCAAATAACCAAAAGCTTGCTCTAAAATATATAAATACTGCAATTGCAATGAATGGCGAAAACGTAATTTATAAAAAGTTAAAGGCTGAAATTCTGGTTGGAATTTCAAAGCCAAAAGATGCGATAAAGATTATTGAAAACATAAAAAAACAACCTATGAATACAAAAATGTTTTCCGATAAAATTGATTCTCTGGAGCAATATATTCTCTATAAATCCTCGAAAAATGAGAACTTAAAAAATTATCATCTGGGATACTATTACTATCTTGAGGGTGAGCTGCCAAAAGCAGTAAGAACATTACAAACAAATACAATTGGCAAAAAACGTCTTAATAAAGAGGTTTATGCTCTATCATCAAGAATATATCTGGATATGAAAGAATTTGAAAAAGCCTCTGATAACGCTCAAAAAGCTCTAAAACTCAATGGTGATAGTGTAATTGCTTTAAATGTTTTAGGGGATATAAGTTTACGCAACAATGATTACAAAGCGGCACTAAAATATTATAAAAAAGCCGCAAATAACGACAAATTCACCCCTCAGTCAGCAATAAATCTTGCCATTGTATACGAAAAATTGAACGAAACTAAAAAAGCGTTAGAGATTTATTCAAAAGTTTTACACGAGCATTCCAATAGTTTTTATGCGTATTACAAAGTTGCAATGCTTGATTCTGCAAAGAAATTGGATTACTTAAAAAAATCAGTAGCAATAAATAAGGACTTTAAAGAAGGTTGGTTTGAAATTACCGGTGAAGAAATTAAATTAGGACATTTGAAAGTTGCAGAAAAATACTTAACAATTGCAAACTATATTGACGAAAATGATTTTAGATATTATTATTATCAAGGATTGATATACAAGGCGCAAGGACAACAGAGTGAAGCAGATTATTATATCAAAAAAAGTAAGCTTGTCCGGCCGGAAACAATGTCAGGAAAAGAGGAATTAGGAATATGAAAATCAATGTACTCATTGTTGAAGACCATGAACTTACAAGATTCGGGCTAAAAACTACATTTGAGAATACAGATTTTATTGATAATATCTACGAGGCAGATTCTGCGGAAATGGCTCTTGAGATATTTAATAACAACAAAATTGATGTCGTTATAATGGATTTAGGCTTGCCAAACATGAATGGTATTGATGCTACAAAAAAAATTAAGCAATCAGGTAAAGATGTTAAGGTGATAATTCTCACATCCCATAATGACGAAAAAGAAGTCATAAACTGTCTTCAAGCAGGAGCTAATGCATATTGTTCAAAAGAAATCAATCTTCAAAGGTTATGTCAGGTTGTACAATCGGTTTCAGACGGTGCGGCCTGGTTTGATCCGAGCATTGCCCATATAGTTTTAAAGGCAACGAGTAATTCTGAACCGCAAGAAGTGGATACAGAAAATGCAAGAAAACAGTATGATCTTACAACAAGAGAATCCCAAATACTCAAACTTATGACTGAAGGTTACAGCAATATGGAAATTGCAAGAATTCTTGTCATAAGTATAAATACAACAAAAGCCCATGTAGCAAGTATCTTACAAAAATTGGAAGTTGATGACAGGTTACAGGCCGCTCTAAAAGCTTTGAAAAACAAAATAGTATAATATAGTCAACAAGGAGAAATAGTGATAATGATAGATTACACAAAAGAAGAACTGGTAGAATTGTTAAGAAAAACCCCGGAAAAATTTAATGAATGGAAGCAAGAACAAGAAGAAGTTGATCTTTCTGAAACCGACTTTTCAGGAATTTCATTAAACGAAATTGACTTTTCAGGTGCAGATTTAAATTCCAGCTCTTTTGCTGACTGCAATTTATCACTGGTAAATTTTTCTGATACGGATTTAACATCTGTTGATTTTACCCGCGCAAGGGTTTTGGAATGCGATTTTACAGACAGCCTGTTAACCGGAGCTGATTGTAGTTATGCAGAAATGACATATTGTAATTTTACCGAATGTGATCTTGCAGGATGTATTTTTTCCGAAACAGATCTTTCTAATTCTGATATGTCTACTTCTCTAAACTTGGGTGCCAGCCGTTTTGATGAAGATACAATTTGGCCGGATCCGGAGTATCTGCCGGATGATTTTGATGCGGCATATACAAAAGATTTATCGTCTTTATCTGATGATGAAGATACGGTGCAAAGTGACTACTAAAGCTTATGAAATATTTATTTTCCCAGCTTCTTGATTGGATATATAAAAGAAAATGTTATTTTTGCAGATCTTCAAAGGAGTCTGCAAGGATGTGTTCGAAATGTTTTCAAGAATTGGACTATCTTCCATTAAAGGTTAATCGCATAGTTGAAAATAAAAAAGTATACTGTGCCGGGGTGTATTCTAAAAATCTTCAGAAACTGATTCGTGGACTTAAATATCATAAACAGAAAGATTTAGCATATTATCTTGCCAAATTTATGTGGGGATATTTTACAAAATTGACAGATGATAGAAACTTTCAAATTGTACCTGTCCCAATTTATAGTAAGAGGCTCAAACAGCGCAAATATAATCACATGGATTTGGTTGCCAAATATCTCAGCGAAATGTCAGGCATGGAATGTAATCTTGAACTCATAAAAAGAATAAAGGACACAAAGCCTCAGTATAACCTTAAACGACCTGAAAGAATTAAAAATTTGACAGAAGCATTTGAAGTTTATGAAAATAAACTTATTAAGAATAAAAAAATACTGATAATTGATGATATCTGTACAACAGGCGCAACTTTTGAAGAAATGATTAAAACATTAAGAACAAAAAATATAGAAAACATAGTTTGTTTTGCGGCAACAACCCCATTTGAGGATTAAAAATTGATACTAAAAGAATTTTCAAAATATATTCAACAAAAAAATGATGATATCCTGAGCGGTAAAACAACAGCAACGAAAATTCTTACTGATTGGATAAGACTTGTCATACACAAAAATCCCAAAAAACATGTTGACAATATAGTTCATAGTGAAATCATGCTTGCCGAGAATTCTTATGGAGAATTTTTGCTTGTCGGTAAATCCGAAAGCGGGCGGATTCTCATTAAGGCTCTATACAATTACGCTCAAAGTTACGAACACTACATAATGAGCAAATGGTTACAGGACAAAAAAGCTTCTCACTTTAATAAGTAAATTAAAAAAGGGATTAACAAAATAATCCCTTTTATTATTTTATAAGATTCGGTAATACTTCTAAACTAAACCCTCTTTAACGGCTTTTACTGCAGCTTGTACTCTATCATTAACGCTCATTTTTTGTAGAATTGAACATACATGTGCTTTAGCTGTATGGACACTGACTATCAATTCTTTTGCAATCTCAGTGTTGCTTTTACCTGCAACAAGGTGTTTCAAAACTTCAAATTCTCTTTCAGTCAAAGGCACTCTGCACTGAGAATCATTACTATCAGCAAGGAATGATATATTTTCCGCTTTCGGTAATGCCTTAAGCACAAGATTTGAAACCATAGGATCAATCCAACATACACCATTTGCAACATCTCGCACTACATCTGCAAGTTTACTCGGGTCAATATCTTTGAGACAATAAGCATTTGCACCGGAACTCAGGGCCGCCATAACTTCTTCCGTTCTGTCATGGGAGGTTAATGCAATTACCTTGGTATTAGGATATATTTCTTTTACTTTTACCATTGCTTCAATACCGTTCATGCCCGGGAGCCCCAAATCCATAAGTACAACATCAGGTTTATATCTTTCAATTAATTTCAACCCGTCAATGGCATTTTCAGATTCTGCACATACCTCAATGTCAGGATTGCTGTTAAGTGCACATCTTAAACCAACTCTCGTTAATTTAAAATCTTCTACAATAATAATTTTTATTGTTTTGTTTTCAACTTGTACATTTGTGTTACCGCTCATATTTTCCTCAACTTTCTTAAACTATGTAATATTCTAACGGATAATTATAAGGTACCTGCTGATGAGTTATAATCTATTAGACGGGTGGGGAGTATTTACTTTTTATCTATTTTTATTTCATGCTATAATAACAATATAGGGAATTAAGGAGATATTAATGCTGGAAATTTTGTTCGGCAAAAAGGAATTACCCCTTCAGAAAGCTGAAGATTTGACAATAATTTTTAATAGATTACTCGATAGATATCCTATTGAAAATATTGATGATAACAGAAAAGAAGAACTGGGTAAAATTCTTAGGATAAACGGATACATTGCATATTCATATCAGAAGGCTTTGAATGAACTTAGTCCTAGTGAGATTTTGTATGCAATAAGCTATAAATTAAAGCAAAATGGGATATATAAAGATAACAAATTTATATTCGAAAATGAAAAGATAAGCCCTCTGGCCAGAAATGGTGCAAAGAATGCAGATTGGATTAAAAAAGAAGGCCATGACATAAAACTCATTAATCTTGCAGCTCTTGCAGATGGCAATAAAACTGATGAATGTGGAAAATTTATTGATTGGTTAAGGCAATTGGCAATTTTACCTTGCGGAAACCTAAAAAATAACATTTATTCTACAACTATCTATCTTGTACCTTTTCATCCAAGAGACTTTGGGTGTGCTTATTTGCCAAGGAGTTCTGATATTAGCGAAAAGATTTATGATAAAGAAATAGAAAACTTAACAGGCATGGATTCTAAAAAACAGATAAAAACCTTTATCATGTTATCTCAATTATGCGGACATCCCGTAATTTACGATATATTACCCCAAACAGGCAGATTTTCTAAAGAGGTTTTGGCTAACCCTGATATTGTAAGGTGGTTTGATGTAAATCTTTTAGAAAGGACAATCAATGCCCAGTTGGAAAACATATCGGATAAATTAAAAGATAAATATGATAATGACGATATAGAACTTGTAAGAGATATTTATGCCCAAAACAATGGTTCCGGAGATTTAAGCGAAAAATATTTGTCAATATATAAAGATATTGAGCACGAACTGGAAGAAATTAAGATTTCTCTTTCTAATGATATGTTAAAAAGGGATAATCAAATAAAAATTCAAAAACGTGTAAAGTATATAGTTACAGAAACACTGGGGTTGAAGCAGAATTCAAAACTTAAAGAATGCGATATAACAAAGCAGATAGAAATTATATCTAAGTTGATAAATGAAGGTTTGTGGTCTGCTCCCGGAGGAGCATGGTGTTCTGCCGGAAACCCTGTTTTTGATTACATGAATGAATGCGGTGATTACCCGGTTTTCAAGCATTACGATTATAAAGGTTCGGATGTAACAGAACTTGCTAACCTTGATTGTCAGACCCCTTATTACTTTACGTTTTTAGAAAATGGAATAATTAATACAAAAGTTGCAGAATATTTTATTAATCATGTCCTTGATATTCAGAAAGAATACGGTTTTGATGGATTTAGATTTGATCATACAGATCATATTGTAGATAAAGTCTCTGAGAGGGAAGGAAGGCCTATTAGCTATAGGATTCCGCGTGTAGTTGTAGACAAACTTAATAATACACTTAAACAAAGAGTTCCATATTTTGCAACTCTTGCAGAATATATGCTGCAGAATCAGCTTTATAATGAATATCATAAAGGCATGGGTTTTGAAATTCTTTGGGGTAATGATATCCCTCTGCAATATCAAAAAACGCCTGAAAATATTGATAGAGATAACAAAAATCTTGCAAATTACAATATTAAATGTAAACTTGACAGCATGTTATCTATACTCAAAACGTACAATAACCAGGATGGAGAGTTTAATTGCATAGATCAGTATCCCGGACAATTGAAGGAAGACGGTGCTATTTTCAAATGGTTTAAGTATAAATTTTTGCCGGGAGGAAAGTTCGCGCAAAGACCAGTGTTATACGTTGATGGAGATGAAAGTTTTACGCAAAAGGGAATAGAGGAAGTTATAAGTAACGAAGTATCCATGAAACGCAATGACAATGAGGATTTTTACTTAAAATTTAATGCAATTGATAAGTTCGTAAAAAATAGTGAAATAATTTCTGACGGGGAAGCTCAAGTTATATTTGAAGAAGATGACGGTTTTGTTGTTTGGATGATTTCAAAAGAACCGTTAAAAAGATCTTATCTTGTTGTTGCAAATTATAACAGTCCGACACAAAAGGTCGTTAGAAATGATGATACAGGTGACAAATATTCCATCATTACGCATGGGAAGTCTGTCCATGACAAAAAATTTAACCTGCCGGGAGATTACAGTTTGAAAGGTGAATATCTTATTGAAAATGGTAATTTTAAGTTGAAAAAAGCTGTAGATGTCCAGAATAAACTTATCTTCAAGAGCCTCAGCCCCTCTGAATTCAAGCTTTTTTTGCTTGAAAGAGGATAAATTTGTAAAAAATCATTCAAATACTTGACACAATTATAAAAAATTGGTAGTATTATAGCATAGTTGAGAGAGAGTTCTCAAAAAATCATAATAAGATTCGTAAAAAAAGAAAGGTGAACATTATGACAAAAAGATTCGGTTTTACTTTGGCAGAAGTATTGATTACTTTGGGTATCATTGGTGTAGTAG
>CADBQW010000062.1 GCA_902796925.1 uncultured bacterium
CCAATCCTCCGAATATTCTTGCTCACAACATCCTCATTATTTACTATTTTTTAAATTTTGTCAACCCTTTGTGAAAAAAGGCAATAGAGCTATAACAATATTCTTTACAAAATTGATATTTATATTTAAAGACAGACGGGTATTCTCCCGTCTGTCTTTGCATTAAAGATTGTACGAAAGTAAATTATTCGTGGCAACCAAAAGCAATTGTGAAGTGTTCTCTGGAATCAATCTTGGAAATTTTTCTTCCGTTAGGGTCAACAAGAAATGCAACTTCATCACCGGTTGTCTGGAATAAGCCCATTGTACCGGATAAAGCTGTTCTGGTTGTATCTATAGGAGCTTTAACAGTTTCCCAAATACCATCACCTAAGCTTCTGGCAGCAGCACCGAATTGACCGTTAAATGCGTTGCCCAGTGTATAACCTGCGCTGTTTGAAACGTTTTCTGCAGCATTACCTACATTAGTTAAGATACCGCCTGCAGTACGACCTACCGTACCAATCAAAGAACCGGCAAGAGTTAAAGGCATTTGTACAAGTCTTGCAACAGGGTTAAGCGTTCTTGATTTGTTAATTTGCGCAGAAAGAATCTGTTTTGGTAATTTTGCTTTACATTTGCCATTGCTAATACTTGTGAATGAAAGTTTAATAGCACCTTGGTCACAACCCGAAGGTCTCACAACTTCAACTACTTGACCGGTAACGGTTGATCCGCATGGGAATGTTTGACCGTTTAGAGTAATAGGTTCAAGAGTTTTAGCTTTGAAGTATTGGCCAACGTGTGAAGATTTCGCGTTAATTTGGTCTATCATTGAAAGTTTCAATGTAGGGATTTTAACGATTTCTTCTTGTTCTTGGAAAGCTTGCTTAGTTACAGGACAAGCCGGACAAATATCGTTAGCGGTTTTCGGATTGGTATCGTAGCCAAGTGCTACACGAACTGTTTGAAGCATTGATGCAACTTCTGCACGGGTTGCTTCTTTGTTAGGCATAATCATATTTGGATTTGGGGTGTCTTTTAAGGCACCGTTTTGTAATGATTTTGCTACAGGAATTTTTGCCCAAGACGGAACTCTGTTTCCGTCAGCGTATTGACTAAGAATTTCATCGGCTTTGCAACTGTCTATATCACAGTTCATGCCGTTTGAAATAGATACAAGAGCTTCTGTTCTTGTAATTCTGTTATTAGGTTTGAATGTATTATCAGGGTAACCTTTAAGTAGGTTTTCATCAACAGCCTTTGCAATTGCAGCATTTGCCCAATGGTATCTTGAAACATCTTTAAACATAGATGTTTCAGGCAAGTAACAATTGTCAAGGTTGAAACCTTTTACTAACATTGTTGCAAATTCTGCACGAGAAATATCTCTGTTAGGTTTAAAGTAACCATCCGGATATCCGACTACAACGTTATTTATCGCCAATTTGTCGATGTTGCATGCTGCCCAGTACCCGTTTGGTACGTCGGGAAATTGGCATCCACCGAGGTTCGACATGTCTGCTGCTGCGCCGGTAATGGGACAACCGCCTTCCTGATATGTGAATGGAACCATAGATTTTTTCAAGGCATTCATAGAATTTTCTGTTTGGACATCAATAGGACAGTTGTTATTATCCATTAATCTGTCGTTTCTCATAATAGGGATACCGTTGTAACGAGTCGGAGCTTCATTCAAACAAGGAATGTTTGATGCTGCACCAGTAACATCACCCGCCGGTGCTACAGCAACTCCGTTAATATTTGGTGACATTGCTCCTACTGTAACGCCATTCATAACATTTTCTGTTGACAAAATACTATTTGCAGGTTCTCCAACATAGTTGTTTGTGCCATAAATAGCGTTTGGATATGCGTATACCTGTTTCATATCCCTTCTTGATGGTTTTCCGATTTGAGGGCAAATAGCATTAGCCTCAACCTTAGGTCCATCACAACCTAAATCAGCGGCACAACCACAGTCAGATTTAACTTCTTCACATGGGTCTGCACATGGATCTGCCTTTTGACACCCGCAATCAGGAACAACTGTTCTCGGAGCTTGGGTACACGGGCAAGCACCACCTGTAACTACAGGTAGTGGTTCAGCGCAAGGCGCTACGGGTACATCTTGTGTACATGGACATGCTGCCATTGCTTGATTTAAAGAACACGTTGCTATTCCCACAGCAATTGCAGCTGCCACGCTTAGTTTTTTAATGGTCATTTTTACCTCCTTGTGTTTATAAAGACTTTTATACGAAAAATCTTCAGAAAAATCCGTTTAAAAAACTTATACCGGATTATGTACCTTTTTTAGATGTTTAAACATTACCGTAATTATCTATCTGCCTTGGCTATTTTGAAAATTCAATATACAAAAAGAGGTTAAAACGCTACATTTTAACCTCTTTTTAAGTATTTTATTTGTTTATTTTATATATTCGCTAATTGTTTGTAAAAATCATGTTGTTGTTCAAATTTATAGGCAAAATTAAATAACCTGCTTTCCTCAAGTTGTGGAGCCAGAACTTGCAATCCTATCGGCATTCCGTCTTTATCAAAGCCTGCAGGTACACTCATCGCTGGAATACCCGCAAGATTTGCGGAAATTGTTGCAATATCTGTTAAGTACATAGCCAGGGGATCAGAAGTTTTCGACCCCATATCAAATGCCGTATTTGGACAAGTCGGCGAAATCAATATATCAACTTCTTTGAATACTTTCAAAAAATCCTCTGTTACAAGAGCTCTCATCTGTTGAGCTTTCTTGTAATATGCATCATAATAACCAGATGACAACGCATAAGTTCCAAGCATTATTCGACGCTTAACTTCCGGTCCAAAACCTTCTGCACGTGTTTTAGTGTACATTTCCATTAGATTTTTAGCATCCATGGTTCTATAACCGTATCTTACACCATCAAATCTTGCGAGGTTCGATGAACATTCAGCAGTCGCCAATATATAATATATTCCTATTGAATACTTAATTCTTGGCAGCGAAACTTCTACAACTTCACAACCGGCTTTTTTATAAGATTCTATTGCAACTTCCATTGCCTTAGCAACATCATCAGACAATCCTTCTGTCATTAACTCTTTTATAACACCGACTTTTTTGCCTTTGATATCATTATTAAGATTGCCGGCAAAGTGTTCTACAGGTAAATTGAGTGATGTTGAATCTTTTGTATCGTGCCCGGAAATAACTTCAAGAAGATTAGCAGCATCCTCAACCGTTCTTGCAAATGGCCCAATTTGATCTAAAGACGAAGCAAAAGCTATTAGTCCATAACGAGAAACTCTGCCGTAAGTCGGTTTCATACCAACAATCCCACAGAACGACGCCGGAAGCCTGATAGATCCACCTGTATCAGAGCCTAATGCAAGAGTTGCATCACAAGCCGCAACGGCTGCCGCCGAACCACCTGAACTTCCACCGGGAACTTTATTTAGGTTCCAAGGATTATGAACTTTTTTGAAAGCTGAATTTTCATTTGAAGAACCCATTGCAAATTCATCCAAATTAGCCTTCCCTATAATCGGAACCAAGTTGTTAAAAAGTTTATCCGTAATTGTTGCATTAAAAGGGGAAACAAAATTTTCCAAAATTTTTGATGAAGCTGTTGTTTTTGAACCCTTCATATTCATATTATCTTTTAATGCAAGTGGAATACCGGCTAAAAGAGGTAAATCCTCTCCTTTTGCAATTTTTTCATCGACTTTTTTTGCAGTCGCAAGCGCAATATCTTCGGTTAAAGAATTAAATGCACCTAATTTTTCTTCCAAATTTTTTGTTCTTTCCAATGCCGCCTTTGTCAATTCTACAGCAGAAATTTCTTTATTTTTTAAAGCTTTACTCTGTTCTGTCGCTGATTTTTTTAAAAGCTCATTCATTTAAATTTTCTCCTTAGCTATCCACTCTATAGTTAGACTTTACGACAAACATGAAACATTGGCAAGGAATTTATTTAATCTGTTTATATGGCGAAATATAAAATTTTTCTATTTAGAAAAATTTAAAAGTTTTAATCCGTGTTTATTTTTTTCATGGTTTTTATCAGGAAGTTCGTAGCATTTGATACAACGTGCTTCGTAAGTCTCATCTCCGCCTATCATAATCAGAGGGGAACTCTTATCCGCAGGTTTTCCATCAATAAGTCTTTGGGTTCTTGTTGCCTCAAAGCAGCCGCATTTCATGCAAACAGCGTGTAATTTGGTCACATCCGTTGCAATGCAAAGTAATTGCGGCATACTCCCAAATGGTTCAGCTTTAAAATCAAGCTCTAAACCGGTTCCAATAACCCTTTTCCCTTCGTTCATAAGTTTTGTTATAACTTTTACAATATTACTATCAAAAAATTGTAGTTCATCTATTGCAATAACCTCATCATCAGGCTTTACTTGAGACAGAATCTGGATAGCATGTTTAACTTTTATGGCATCAAGCCACAATCCGTTTCTCGATTCTATGTAATCTCCGTTAGTTCGAGTGTCAACTTCAGGAGAAATAACTTTTACTTTCTTTTTGGCTATAATACAACGTTTTACTCTGCGCAAAAGTTCCTCAGTCTTGCCGCAACTCATCGGCCCCGTTATCAATTCAAAACTGTAATTGTTCATTTATTTCCCCAATCTTTAATTAACAAATTCATTATACTATACAAATTCAAAATATAAAATTTATAAAAATTTTGTAATATAAATTACATATAAGCCCACGTAATAAGCCTTGCATATTTTGCAATAAACATTACAAAGAAACTGAATATAATGTCATAAATAATTTTTATACCACTTTGTGAAAAAATCCAACTTTGCATAAACAACCAGCCTTCGTATCTTAATAGGGCAATAACAAGCATGTATAAAATCCCAATTATATGAATGGTTAACACACCAACAAAGGCCGCGTGTAAAAGATTTCTATTCGAATAGCCGCTTTTTAAAATTGAACCGGAAAAAAATATTGCCGGAATATACCCTAAAATATAACCGAAACCGTATTCAAATATGTATCTTAAACCGCCTCCGAGCGCAAATACCGGAAATAAAAATAAACCTGTTATGATATAAATTAACACACTTGTAATACCATATTTCCTACCCAAAAATACAGATAAAAACATTATCATAGGGATTTGAGGAATATATTTATAGTTATATACAAAATCCGCAAAAACCAAATCCTTACCTTGGAATAATTTCATAGGAATCACAAGATGAGAGAGGTTTAGTTGTAAAAATGTTGAAAAAACTATCAAAAGTGTACAAAATAAGACGAGAATAAGACTTCCAAAAGAAAATGTTATTCCGTCTTGAGATTTTTTTGTCACATTAACTTTATTTAAAATTTCATTGTTTGTCATAATATTTCAACCATTTTTACTAAATTCATTTCATTTTTTTCAAATACTGATTTAAATTTATCGTAAAAAATATTCTCTGTCCACATAATAAGAGCATCTTCATCGTTATCTTGATAATAGTGTTTTCTGGTACTTAACGACTTAAATCCATATTTTTCGTATAAATTTATTGCTGCAATATTGCTTACTCTAACTTCAAGTGTTAAATACTTTACACCATTACTGTAGCAGTGTTTGATTAATATGTTCAGCAAAGTTTCTCCAATATGCATACGCCTTTTTTCAGGGTTAACTGCCAAGTTGGTAATATGTGCCTCCTCAATTATCTGCCAACATCCTACGTAACCAACAAGGTTATTTGTTTCATCAAACGCACCGTAATATATTGCAAGCCTATTTGACAACTCATTTAAAAACGAATCTCTTGACCAGTGATGCTTGCCGTACGCTTTTTCTTCAATTTCTATGATACTATCAATATCCTGAGTTGTAAGTTGTTTAATTTTTAGTTTTATAGGTTCTGTCATGACTAAATTATATCAAGTATAAAATTTAAGGCAAGACTGATGTTTTAAAAAAGTTAACGATACCTTGAGAAATTCCCTTTGCTATATTTTTTTGAAAATAAGTTTGTTCAAGTTTTGCAATATCATCAGGATTTATCATATACGCTGTTTCTACAAGAACGCTTAAAGCTTTGGTATTTCTCACTACAGCAAAACTACGTTGATAAATTCCGTCGTTGTTTGTTTCTGCTTTTTCTACTGTTGATAAAAGAATACTTTCTGCAAGGGGTTTTGCTTGTTCGTAATAGTAATAAACACTTGTTCCGGAATGTTCATTAGGATTCCAGCTATCAGGGGTCGCATTTGCATGAATGCTTATAAAAATAATTGCATCGTTATCGTTCGTAAATTTGACTCTATCATATAAGTCTAGATATGAATCATCTTCTCTTGTAAGAATTACTGTAGCTCCCATATGTTTTAGTTCCCGTTGTAAATATTTTGAGATCTGCATAACAATATCTTTTTCGGCAATCCCGGAACAACCTATTGCCCCCGGTTCGCTTCCTCCATGTCCGGGGTCTATAACTATCTTTACTTTTTCTAATGGTTTGATTGAGCTAATTTTAGGAAATTTTCTCACTTTTAATACGAATTTATCTCCTTCGTATTCCCCATTAAATCCGACCGGTTTGTGGCATAAAGTCGGTTGTATTGTAAACAGCCCCCTGCTGTTTTTAAGATTAAATATTGTTAATTTCAAAGGAAATTCTTCAATTTTGTAAGGAACCTTTTTCATTAAATAAAACTCATATATGTCAAATTCATTATCTTCATACTTTCTATAATCAAATACTGTTGAAAGATCTGTATCAATGTCTTCGGGGAATATAACAGAAATTTTATTTATCCAAGCATATTCTTGATCTGTCAACTTTACTTTATAAAAATTCTTGTATTCTCCTGCTATCATCAAATTTACACCTTTTTGCAAGTGGGAAAGCCTGTTAATACCTGCATCTATAGGAGTAGAACGCAATGGTGTATTGTCTGACTTTACAACACCATACCTTATAGAATCATAAGCTATAAATTCAGGCTTTAGCAGCGCTTGCGTTGCGGCAGTGCGTAAGATGGTATAGGTTTCTTTTTTTTGTTCTCCTATAACTTCAAACGTATTCTTACCCGATTTTAATTCTACAGTATGCGCAAAATATCCCAAATCATTTGTTTTTATAATCTCATCATTTATTTTTAAAATTTCACCATCATCGGTATGTCCAATAAAGAAAGTTGAAGGAGAATTTATAGTAACATTAAGTTTTTTAGGGTAAACTATTTGGTATGCATTTGCACCACAGAGCCCTGACAAAACAAAAATTAAAAATGTAATAAAAGTTTTTTTCATAACCATATTATAATCAATAATTGAATTATTACAACGTGAAGGATATTTGCAATTTTTTATCATATATTGTATATTTTCATTATAAACATTTTTTAAGAGGAAAACATGACAGTAAGAAAAGTTTTAAAATACGGGGATCCAAAGCTTCGTGAAAAAGCAAAGGAAGTTCATAAAGTTTCTAAAAAAATAAAAGATTTAGTGCAAGATATGTTAGAAACTATGTATACAAACAATGGCGTAGGGCTTGCAGCACCTCAAATTGGGGAGAGTTACAGGATATTTGTTATTGATACAACAACAAATAAAGAACCCCTTCATCCTATTGTTTTTATTAACCCAAAAATTATCAAGTTATCCGGAAGTCAAATAGAACAAGAAGGTTGCTTGAGTTTTCCTGAAGTATTTTTTGATGTAAAAAGATATAAAGATGTTACTGTTAAGGCACTTGATATTAATGGCAGACCATTTATAATAGAGGCAAAAGACGGAACATTGCAATCCCGTGCAATCCAACATGAGTTCGATCATTTAGAGGGGATTCTTTTTGTTGATCACTGTGTAAACAGATTTGAAGCTGACGAAATTCTTGCCAAATATAATCTTCCGCCGGTTGACCCTGAAAAGATTATTACAGGCGAAGTTTGCGAGGATTAAATGATTAAAATCGTATTTTTTGGCACACCGAGTATTGCACTTCCATCTCTTGAATATTTAAACAGTTTAAAAGATGTTGAAATTCTTGCTGTTGTTACCCAGCCTGACAAACCTGTCGGTCGCGGACACAAGGTTAAATTCCCTCCATTAAAGGAATTTGCAATTAAAAACGATATTCCTGTTTTTCAACCGAAATCTATAAGAAAAGAGTCTGATATAATTAAGAGTCTGAAAAGTTTATCTCCCGATTTTTTTGTAACATTTGCATTTGGTCAAATTTTGTCACAGGAAGTTCTGGACATTCCAAAGTTTGAAACAATAAATTTGCATGCCTCCTTGCTGCCAAAATACAGGGGAGCAAATCCTATTCAAAGAGCAATAATAAATGGAGATAAGCAAACAGGAATTTGTACAATGATTACGGAGTTAGGACTTGATTCCGGAGATATTTGTATCAAATTGCCGATAAAAATTAATGACGATATGACTTGCGTTGATTTATATAACGTTATTTCAAAAGAATCTCCAAAACTTATTTACAAAACACTAATTGGACTTATGGATAAATCAATAAAACCAATGGCTCAGGGTGAAAGTGGTATTACGCAGGCACCAAAACTTACAAAAGAAGAAACCCTAATAAATTGGAAAAAATCAGCGCATGATATTCATAATCTTGTAAGAGGGATTTATACAATGCCATCGGCATATTTTACTCACAATGGAAAAATTATAAAAGTTTTAAAAACGCAAATTCTTGAAAATGATATAGCTCATAACAATTCCGGAAATTTCGGGAATATTTCAAAAGAAGGAATTGAGGTATTATGCGGCAGGGGCTCGATTTTGCTTATAACGGTAAAACCGGAAGGAAAGGGTGAAATGCCGGCAACAGCTTGGTTTAACGGTATTAAAAATAGAGGATAAGGTATGTATACAAAAGGTATTAGAGGCGCAATTACGGTAGATAACAATTCAGAAGTATCAATTAAAGCTGCAACATTAGAGCTTTTTGGCACTATGCTTATTGATAATGATATTGAGGATGTATCAAACATTTCACATGTAATATTTACATTAACACCTGACCTAAACGCTGCATTTCCTGCCAAGTTTATAAGAGAAGAATTAAAGTTAGATAACTTAGCAATGATGTGTTATCATGAACTTGATGTCCCCGATGCAATCGAAAACTGTCTCAGAATACTGATTGTTCTAAATTGCAGCAAAGACTTTGTACCTAAATTTGTTTATCTTAAAGGTGCCAAAAAACTTAGATAATCATACTTTTACATTTTACAATTTAACCACTGAAGAAATCGCAGGATCCAGAAGCCTTCTATTGTTGCTTTCGAACATTATTGAACAAAGCTTTTTGTCGCCATAGGAGATGACTTTTTCTACTACACCCATACCGTAAGTTGGATGAGAAACTCTATCTCCGGTGTTGAAATCGTTATTTTGACTTCCATTCAGTTCCAGTGCAGGATAAACAGGTATTGCTTCGGTATCTTTATCTTCGAATGATGGATCATCCACAATATCAATTACCGGAACCGACTCAAATGCTGAAGGCGGTTCATAATCATCATATTCACTTGGTGCCAGTTTCAAATCATTATCAGAAGCATTTCCAAAATCACTCGAAAGCTTGGTACTATACCTAGTTGTTTCTCGCTCTTTATTAATGTCTTCATCAAATATATTTTCATCAATATCATCCAAATTATCAGTTAAATCTTCTTCATTTATTGAAATATCATCCTCTAAAATAGACGGATCTTCAAATGGGTTTGCCTCATCAGCATTTGAATCTAATTCCTCGACATCGGCATCAAGATTTTCTTCTATATAACTATTATTCTCAATAATTTCATCTGAAGCTTCATCATACAAATCATCTTCACTGATTTGTGGTTCTTCTACTATTTCGATATCTTCTTCTCCATCCTGATCAATAGATTCGGATATTTCAACAGGTTCAAATATTTCCGGCTCTTGTTCCATATCATTAAGAGGTTCAACGTTTATATTATCATCATATTCCTCTGTAATTGTATCGTTATTTTTGACGAAACCTTTTGGTTCTTCGTCATCATCAGCATCCGGTATTTGAGGCATTTCTGAATATGTTTCAGTTTCCGGTTCTTCCAACATCACTTTTTGTGGTATTATCAACGGTTTTGATTTTTCTTCTTTCTCAAATTCATTTTGAGCTTCTGATTCTTTAGATGTTGCATCAACAACTTGTTTTTCAGTCAATACTTCCGACTCCGGGTATTCCACATTTTTATTCTCAACATGAGCTTTTGCCTGAGGTTCAATAGTCTCAAATTCCTGATAAATTTCTTCATTCGGATTAATTATCTCAGATTTTACGATAAACGGAATCTGCTGAGTAGAATCACCGATTATTATGAATTCGCCGGCGTTTAATTTATTTAATAACGTATTATAAGTTGCAAAATCGTGTTGAGAAGATATCGGAGCAAAAAATACAATATTTTTTGCTATTGATTTTAATTCTTTTATGTATTTAAAATTATGCGGACAAATAATAGTTGTTAAAACTTTAATGGAGGTCGTCAACAATTTCAGTAATGTTTTTTTTGCATTTTCTTCTTCCAAGCGGATAAAAGCATATGTTTTTTGGTCCAATTCAGAAAGATACCTATACGCAAATTCCAAAATTTGTTCTTGCAAAAGATTACAATCCACACCGGATAAATCTATCACAACACTATCGTATTCTTTTAAAACTAGTCTGAGACTCTGCGCTTCTTCAAAAGTTTGTGCAAATATCCCGTTTTCTTTGTATTTCATCAATTTATTTTTCAAAAGAACAAGCTGAGGTATTTTTGTTTCCTTATATTGCATGTCAATAATATCTAAGAAAGTATCGAACGGAATAAATTCACCTTTAACCTTTTTAGAATATTCTTGGAGCTCTATTAATATATCCTGGATAATAGCTTTACTTGTTTGGTCTACATCACTTAGTTCTTTTTCGTATATGTAATCTATAGTGTCATAATTTAACGGTATTTTAAAATCCTCTGCAAATTTAATTTTTTTATCAGAAACAAAATGCCCATCAAGATCAAAGACGACATTTCGTTTTGAGGAGTCATTCAACTGAACAAGGAGATTCCTTGTAAAAAGTTCTGTGTCCGAATGTTTGTCTGAACATACCAAAAAATTATCTTCAAGCACTTTGCTATCAACAGCAATTAAGGATCTTTCCTGAGCAATTCTACCCATTCTCAAGGGGTCATCAAAAGGTAAAATATCCAGAAGTTCGTTAACAGGTAAAAGCGAAACCGGCGAATTTACGGCAGGTACAGAACCATTATAACTTCTTAAGACGCCCTCTTTGTCAAAAGTAAACATCAATTTTGATATCGCTGTCGCACCTTTTGAATCCTCTTTTACGTTCATAACCTGGGAAACATATGGATTTTTGCTGTCCTCTATTACCAAAAAACCACCCAAAATCACATTGTCTTTAGCAGAAAAATCTGTCTTTACCAAATTATTTTTTACTTCCAGAACCTTCACTTAAAATTCCTCATAAAATTACAATTATAATTGTACCACAATCTTTACAAAAAAGAAAATCCTATATTTAATGTAAAGAATCTTCTAATTTGTTGTATATATCAATTGTCAATTGACAAATTTTCAAATCTCTTTTAACCAGACTTTTTATTGTTTCTTTGTAACATTTAAGCATTGCTTTATCCAGTCCGTTCTCCTCATTCAAATATTGTTCGATTTTTTCTCTGTATTCTTTGTCTCTTGTATTAGGTTCAATCTTATCGGCAAGAAAAACAATTTTTTCAAAAATTGTCATATCAAGTTTTCCCAGAGTATGCCACCTTATTGCCGACAAAATTTCTTCATCATCAACCTGAAACTGTGTCTTTGCAATATATGCACTTACCGGAGCATGCAATGTTTTATAATTCATTAACTCACATTCTTCTATCTTCAAATTTTGTTTTATAATCTGTAACAATTTTTCATTTGAAAAACACTTTGCACAATCATGAAGTAATCCCGCCAAATAGGCTTTATCAACATTTTGCCCAAATATTACAGCGAGCTCTTTTGCCTTTTGGGCTGTCCCGATTGTATGAATATAACGTTCCTCATTCAAATTTTCTTTCAGCCAACTTAAAATTTCTTCTTCTTTAATTTTTGTATAATTCATATTTATCTATATATTCCCTCTCTTTTTCATTTATGTAATCTTTTGTATCCTGATTAGTTCTGATACTTTCTCTTAGTATTGTCGACGATATATCGCAAAAGTCCAGCTTTGCAAAAACGAAATTATAACCCTTTTCTTTAAGGTAATTAAACTTCTTTAGATCAAAATTATTTTCGCGTATAAAAACAATAAAATCAACAATATTTTTTAATTTATCTGATTCATACCAGCTTTCAATTTTTTCAAAGGCATCCGTTCCTATGATAAAATTTATTTTGCCATCGATATCGTACAAACTATATAATTCCTTGATTGTTGTATAAGAATAAGATTTTCCCTCTCTTTGGTATTCTATATCGGAAACTTCAAATCTCGGATTATACTCGGTTGCAATTTTAACCAAATTGAGCCTATGGTATTCCATTTCAACAGAAAAATCTTTGTGTGGAGGTCTTGCTGCC
Organism: uncultured bacterium; assembly: GCA_902796925.1. Lineage (GTDB taxonomy): Bacteria > Cyanobacteriota > Vampirovibrionia > Gastranaerophilales > Gastranaerophilaceae > RUG14219. The sequence goes on from CADBQW010000062.1 coordinate 12,594, forward strand.
GGTATAAATAAAATTTTGTCAAAACCAAAATTTTCAAGAGCATATTCTGCAACACGCAAATGTGCATTATGAATAGGATTAAAAGTTCCCTGAAAAACACATAATTTCATACAAACATTTTAATCCAAAAACAATATTTGATCTACTCTCATAAACAACTGTTCAACAACCAATTTGAGCTCTAATAAAATCTTATAATCTTACTAAAATAAAATCCTTTAAAGCTTTGTAACAATTTCTTAATAAAGGCTTGACCCGCGGGGGGGGGGGGGG
>CADBQW010000063.1 GCA_902796925.1 uncultured bacterium
AGATTAAAACAAATATATAAAATTATTTCAATTTTGAAAAATGAATAAGGTTATAAACTTCATGTTATAAATTTGTCTATATTTTTATATCATATTTACGTTTAAGTTTTTCGTCAGCAATCATCTTTTATAAATCTACTGTGATAATAACCCTCTTTTTTCAAAATAAATTCTGTTGTATACTCATAGGAACTTTGTAACCCAGATGTCTGTACGCTTCCGGTGAAACTTTTCTTCCACGAGGGGTGCGTTGTAGGAGGCCTGCTTGTAAAAGATAAGGTTCGCAAACATCTTCAAGTGTTCTTACATCTTCTCCTATTGCCGCTGCGATGGTTTCAATCCCGACGGGACCTCCTTCATATTTGTCAATAATTAATTTTAATAATGTTCTATCTGTAGAATCAAGACCGTAAGCGTCTATATTCAAAATATCCAATGAATTCTTTGCAACATCTTTTGTTATCTTGCCGTCATACTTAACTATAGCATAGTCGCTTACACGTTTAACCAACCTATTTGCTATTCTTGGTGTTCCTCGTGAACGACGGGCAATTTCCATAGCCCCCTCTTTATCAATATTAATTTCTAGAATTTCTGCAGTTCTTGTAACTACTTTAGCAAGTTCTTCATCCGTATAGAATTCAAGTCTGTGAATAATTCCAAACCTGTCACGAAGCGGCCCCGATAATTCGCCTGCTTTTGTTGTTGCACCGATTAGAGTAAACTTAGGTAGCGGTACTCTGAGAGTCTTTACTGTTTGAGCTTTTCCGGTAGTCATATCAAGATAAAAATCTTCCATAGCCGGGTATAAAATTTCCTCTGTCACCCGGTTAAGTCGATGAATTTCGTCTATAAAAAGGATTTCACCGCCCTTTAGTGACATCAAAATACCTATAATATCCCGAGGGCGTTCCAGTGCCGGTGCAGATGTAATTTTCATTTCCACTCCCATTTGCCCGGCAATAACTCCTGCAAGAGTAGTTTTTCCAAGGCCCGGCGGTCCGTAAAATAAAAGATGATCTAGTGGTTTGTTACGTTTTTTTGCTGCTTCTATGGTTATTTTTAAAGTCTCTTTGAGTGCACTTTGTCCCGTATATTCCTCAAATGTTTTTGGTCTTATAGAATCCTCGAAATTTCTGTCGGTTTCGAGGGTTTCAGCTTTTGTCATTGGGTTTTTAACCTGTTTTCTTTTGGGTGTGATGTTTTCTATATCGTCTGAAATTATACTCATAGTTTTCCTTTTTATATTTTTATGATAGCATAAATTTATATTGAAGGCACGATTATTAAGAAAGAAGGAGACGGGATTATGGTAAGACAATCTGAACGCTTGGAAAAAATTCCTCCATATTTGTTTGCGGAGATTGACAGAAAAATAGCTGAAGCTAAAGCAAAAGGGGTTGATATAATTAGTTTGGGTATCGGAGATCCTGATACTCCGACTTTGCAACCGGTTGTGGATGAAATGCACAGGGCTATTGATAACCCTAAAAACCATGATTACCCTCCTTATAACGGGACTGTAGGATTTAGACAGGCTGCAGTTGATTGGATGAAAAAACGTTTTGGAGTAGAATTAAATCCTGATACTGAAATGCTTGCAAATATAGGGTCAAAAGAAGCGATAGCTCACGTATTTTTTGCATTTGTCGATGAGGGGGACTATACACTAGTGCCGGATCCCGGATATCCTGTTTATAAAAATGCAACAATTTTTGCCGGCGGAACCCCTTATTCTATGCCACTTTTAGAAGAAAACGGATTTTTACCCGATTTTGATAAAATTCCTGAAGACGTTGCTAAAAAATCCAAATTGATGTTTTTGAACTATCCTAACAATCCGACCGGAGCAGTTGCCAATTTGGAATTTTTCAAAAAAGCGGTAGATTTCTGTAAAAAATATGATATTCTGCTTTGTCATGACATGGCATATTGCGAAATGACCTATGATGGGTATAAAGCACCGTCAGTTCTTGAAATTGAGGGGGCCAAAGATATAGCAATAGAATTTTACTCTCATTCAAAATCTTATAATATGACCGGGTGGAGGGTAGGATTTGTCTGTGGAAATGCACAAGCGATTAAAGCACTAGGTACTATAAAGAACAATATTGACAGCGGGACCTTCAAAGCGATTCAAGATGCGGCACAAATTGCCTTTGACATAGATAAATCAACGATTGACAATCTTAACAATATGTATAAAGCTCGTCGCGATGCAGCAGTAGAGGGTTTTAAGGAATTAGGTTGGAATATTGCACCTTCAAAAGCGACATTTTACTTGTGGTTACCGGTGCCAAAAGGAATGACAAGTGAAGAATTTGTTACTGAAATGCTGGAAAAAGCAGGAATTGTGGTTCCTCCAGGAAACGGCTATGGCAAATACGGTGAAGGATACTTCCGCGTAGCATTGACAAAAGATGTTACCACCATTAAGAAATGTATCCAAAGAATGAAAGATGCCGGAATTAAATATTAAACTATCTTGACTTTAACTTTTAAATTTATAAAATTGAGTTATGGCAATAGTGTATTTAAGTTTGGGGTCAAATAAAGGTGATAGGATAGGTTACATACAGCAAGCAACCTCTCTTTTATCGACGTTTGAAGATGTAGAGGTCATACGAACATCATCTTTTTATGAAACAGAACCTTGGAATATGCCAAACAATACGGTTTGGTTTGTAAATGCTGTTCTTGAAATAAAAACGGGTATGCCACCGAGGAAACTTCTTGAACTTTGCAATAGAATTGAAAATCAGCTTGGCAGAGTTCGTAGTAACGAAACTCTTTATGAAGATAGAACTATTGATATAGATATTCTGTTTTACGGTAAAGAAATAATTGAAGAAAAAGATTTGGTTATTCCGCACAAGTTTGTACATTTAAGGGCTTTTAACCTTGTGCCAATGTTAGAGTTGAATCAAAATTTTATACATCCTGTTTTGCATAAATCTATAGAAGAAATGCATGAAAATTTAGAAAATCCGGAAATGGTAGTGTTGTATGGCACGAGAAAAATTATTTAGCGTAGGAATAATAGGCGGAGGACCTGCCGGTTGTACTTGCGGATATTTTTTAAAAGATTTTTGCAATATTACAATATTTGAATATACTTTTCCGTTAAGGACTTTACTTCCGACAGGGGGCGGCCGTTGTAACCTTGCACATAGCGAATTTGAATTAAAAGAACTTGCAAAAAACTATCCGCGCGGAGAAAAATTTTTGTATTCTGTCTTTTCAAAATTTGCCACATCAGAAACCCTCGAAATGTTTGAAAAAATGGGTATTAAAACATATTGCCAAGATGACGGAAGAATTTTTCCTGTCTCCGATAGTGCAAAAGACGTTAGGGATAAATTCCTTAATACGTTAGATACTGTTAAATTTAAAAAAGAAAGAGTTTTGCGAGTTGACAGAAATCAAAACTTAAAAATAGTAACGGATTGCGGAGCATATGATTTTGATAAAGTTATAGTTGCGACAGGAGGTCATTCGGGGTACAATATTGCAAAATATCTCGGAATAAATGTTATTGAGCCCAAGCCTTCCCTTACTGGTTTTATTACAAAGGAAGATTTTTCAAAACTTGCGGGGGTATCTTTGAAAGATGTATACTCTAACAATTTTGGTCAGGGAGATATTTTGTTCACACACAAAGGGGTATCCGGACCTTTGATATATAAAATTTCTTCAATAAAAGCAAGAGATGATTTTCCATATAATTTGGATTTCAAAATAACCGGTGAATTTGATTTGCAAAAATATCTTAATGAAAATCCGCATAAAAGTATTTCAAATTTAATTAGTGAATTTGTACCAAAATCATTTGCAAGATTCGTTTTGGAATCACTAAAAATCGGACTTTATATGAAATGCTCCCAAATAAACGGAAAGTTAAGGGATTCTATATACAATAAACTTATGCATTTTGGTTGTTCTGTAAAAGGGACTGTTCCTGATGGGGAGACAGTAACATCAGGAGGGGTTGACCTTAATGAATTAAATCCCAAAACAATGGAATCAAAAAAGATAAGGAATCTTTATTTTATAGGCGAAGTTGTTGATATTGACGGTTTTTGCGGAGGCTTTAACTTACAAAATTGTTGGTCAACGGGATACATTGCAGCTCAATCAATAATTAAACAGGCAGATAGTATGTGAATTGAAAACACTGTTCTACAAATTCGTTTTTTATGCTAAAATACAATTAAAAAAAAGGAAAGTTTATGGGTTATAAAATTTTATCAAAAAATGAAATTTGTCCGAACCAATATGAAATAGAAATTGAAGCACCTTATGTTGTAAGGAATGCCAAAGCGGGTCAATTTATAATTTTCAGGGCAGAAGAAGACGGAGAAAGGGTTCCTCTGACCATTGCAGATGTTGATAAAGAAAAAGGTATCCTAACATTAGTATTTATGGCAGTCGGTTACTCGACAAAGAAACTTGCTCAATTGAACGTTGGAGATGAATTGATTGATTTAGCAGGCCCTTTGGGACAACCAACTCATATAAAAAAATACGGAACCGTAGTATGTCTTGCCGGAGGATATGGCGCAGCACCATGTTATCTTATAGCAAAGGCTTTTAAGGAAGTCGGAAATAAGGTTTATATGATAATGGGTGCAAGGAATAAAGATTTAATATTCTGGCAAGAAAAAATGAAGAATGCCTGTGACGAACTTTTTATAACTACAGATGACGGTTCATTAGGCGAAAAAGGGTTTGTAACCGGAGTTTTGGAAAGGATTATCAATAGGGAAAAAGTTGATTATGCTATTGCTGTTGGTCCAATGCCTATGATGAGAGCTGTTGCCCAGTTGACACGAGACAAAAATATTTATACAGAGGCCAGCATGAATCCTATCATGGTAGATGGTACAGGAATGTGCGGAGCATGTCGAATTACTGTAGGTGGCAAAGTAAAGTTTGCCTGTGTTGACGGACCTGATTTTAATGCTCATGAAATAGATTTTGACGAAGTAATAAACAGAACCAAGATTTATAAAGATTTAGAAAAAAAACGAGATGAAAACTGCAATTTGTTGAACCAACCCGGTTAGGCAATTGCCAAATAGGAGAAATTATGGAACAAAGTAAGAATATGCCAACACCGTTTTGTCCGCTAATGAGTGCGGGATCAGACATTGACATGATTTGTACAAAAGACAGATGTGCATGGTACATATCTTCCGTAAAAAAATGCTCAGTATATATGATAGCTTATGATGCACTTCTTGATGCAAACGCAAAATCAAAAAAGAAAACTGTTAAAAAATAAGGATTTTTAATGAAAATACTTGTATGCATAAAACAGGTTCCGGATACAACAGATATTAGATGGACTGAAAACAATACTATCCAACGCGACGGATTAGAGAGTGTCATAAATCCTTTTGATATATACGCAATAGAAGAAGCTCTGAAAATCAAAAAAACTCGTAAAAATGTAACAATTACAGTACTATCAATGGGACCCAATCAAGCAACAGAGGCTTTAAAAAAAGCTATCGCTCTTGGATGTGACGATGGCGTTTTACTCTGTGACAAAAAATTTGCAGGTGCTGATACATATGCAACAAGCAAAACTATATCTTCAGCAATAAGGCATTATTTTTCTGACTTTAATTTAATTATTTGCGGTCAATTTGCAACAGATGGTGATACCGCACAAACCGGACCTTCAATTGCCGCAAAGTTGGATATTCCGCAGATAACTTACGTAAAAGAGATTGTTGATTCAAATGAGTTCTATGTCACGGCACGCAGAGAGTTGGAAGAAGGGATGGAAACAGTTCAGGCAAAACTTCCGGCCCTGGTCTGTATTTTAAAAGGAGATTATGAACCATCAAGACCCACGATAAATGGTATTAAACGTGCTCAAAATTCTAAGATAAGAATTCTTACATTAAGTGATATTTTGTTAGATCCGGATGAAGTTGGTCTAAAGGGTTCTCCGACATATGTTTCCAAGGCATTTAGGATGATTAAAAAACATAGATGTGAATTTATTGATCTGAAAGATATTCCCGCAAAAATTAGGGAGGTGACAAACACCTATGAATAAAGGAATTTTGGTTTATGCAGAAGTAAACAAATCAAATTATGTTCAACCGGTGTTTTTTGAACTTGTTTCTGAGGCACAAAAATTATCCCAAAAGCTTGATAATACACCTATTATGGCTTTAATCATTACCAAACCCGGAAATAGTAAAAAATTCAATGAAGGATTCGAAAAATTCGGGGTAGATAAGGTTTTTGTTGTTGAAGATGACAAGTTGGAAAATTATACTACAGAATTCTATGCAAAAGCCGCATTAGATGCTATTTCAAAAATAAAGCCTGAAATAATCCTTATAGGTGCAACAAACCAAGGTCGTGACCTTGCACCGAGAATTGCCTCCGTATTACATGCGGGACTGACGGCAGATTGTATCGAATTAGATATTACAGAAAATGGAAAACTCGCTGCAACCAGACCAACTTTCGGCGGTCAATTAATGGCTACAATATTGTCAAAATCAGAAATCCAGATGGCAACCGTTCGTCAGGGTGTTTTCAAACCAATGGAAAAAGATACCCCTAAAATTACCGAATATATTTATATTAAACCCGAAATATATGGTATGTATGAACGTGTAAAAATATTGAATTTTATTAAAAATATTGATATTGAACGCAATAAATTGTTAGATGCAAAAATTATCGTAGCAGGAGGAAAGGGGATGAAAAATCCACAAGGATTTGGTATGCTCCAAACCCTTGCGGATAAACTAAATGCCGAAGTTGGAGCTACTCGTGGAGCAGTTGAGATGGGACTTGCACCGCAAAGTATGCAAATTGGACAGACCGGCCTCACTGTTTCACCAAAAATATATATTGCCTGTGGAATATCAGGGGCTATACAGCATATTGTTGGGATGCAAAATTCTGACAAAATTTTTGCTATAAATATAGATAAAGAATCCCCCATTTTTGAACATTGTGATTACGGAATTGTGGGAGATGTCTTTGAAGTTATCCCTCGATTGATAAATATGCTTTAATCAGATATTGCCTATAAGATAAAGCAATTTTCTCGGATTAAGATTCAGATAAACTACTTTGTTTCAATAAAATTGGTATTGGGAATATATTCCCCGGAGCTTGAAATATTTACTTTATTGATTATACTTGCGCGTTTTTTGCGATAAAGCATATCTACAAAAGCTTCAATTCGCGTAATAAAACCTGCTTCTCCCGTTTGTTCGTCAATTGTAAGATTTAATAGAGGCTTGTTAAACTGTTTTGCTCTGCGGGTAATTCTTTCTATCATAAGCGAATCCGGCCCGCAGCCAAATGCTGTAAGGGTAATTATGCCGTCAATTTTGTGATCCTTCAAATAGTGTCCGGCAGCACCTGTGACTTCGTATTCATTTGCCCAGTATATTTCTTGCCCTAATGACTTTATCCCGTCATCCATTTGTTCTTTTGACAACTGAAGTGCTGAAAATACTTTTACATCCATTTTTTCGAGCTTGTCAAATATTTTCATAGAAATTAAATCATCATATATATTGTACCCATGGGCTATCAATGCAATTGAAATAGGGTACTCTTTTTCATTGTTTTCTATAAAAACTTTGCCTTGGAGAGCATAACTAAGCGCTTTTTTATAGCTCATACCGGATTTTGTCATGATATGAAAGTTATTATACATTCTCCAACCTGCTTTTGATGCTCGTTTAATAGTGTTTTCATCAGAAATCCCAAAATGCGATGCAATATCAGTTAGGAAACTATATAAACCTTGATTTTGCTCCGATTTATCAAGGGTTGCTTCAATAATCGTAATAGGTTTTTTGATAACGTTTCTTATCAAATCCGGAAGCCCACGAATTTTCGAACAGTTATATATTTTATAAGCTATAGATTGGAGAGAGGGAATCAATATCTTATCAATACCTTTGTCTATAAGATTCAGTACATGTCCGACATAAACTTTTATCGGGACACAAGTTTCGGTCACAACTAAGGATGAACCTTCTGAAAGTATCTGTTTTGTAGTTATGTCAGAAAGCACAATTTTTATACCAAGATCAGAAAAAAAGCCGTAATAAAAAGGATAATTGTCATAAAATGACATTGCTCTAGGAATTCCAACTACCATTTCGCCAGCTTTATTCTTATTATTCACATCTTTCTCCAATTTTCTTCTACTACTTATATAATATAACAAACACATCAAAATACATCTGAGTTGTTAACAAATAGTAATATTTTTTATAATTTTTATCAAAAAAAATTTTTTTAAGTTTTAATTTCTTAGGTCTTTAAACGGAGTTTTAATTATGAAAATTGAAAGAAGTGGCAATCAAAGTTTCACAAGTGTTGTTCCTATAAGGGTAATGGTAAATGGGAATTTAGTACCTGAAGGTGCTTATTCAAAACCTGCGGGTGAAATTGTAAGTAAAATTTTAAGAAATGCTATAAAATATCCTGAAAAGAATTTTCCGCTGGCAGATGAACTTGCTAAATGTGATCCTGATTTTAATATAAATAATTTTAGAAATCAGCTAAAAAATCCAAACTCAAATTTCAAACTTCCACATGCCGTAAGAATGCTCACGTCGGGAAATAAATTGTATTTGTTAACCGGCAAAGATGCAGCAAAACTTGAGGATGCAGGCCGCAGAATCGGAATTTGTAAGAAACAGCAAAATGATTTTGGCAAAAGTACTAATGCATTCAACAATCTTGATGAAGCCTTAAAAAACTACGGTTACACAGTAAGAAGCATTATAAAAGATAAATTGGCAAGGTTAACTTCGGGTTTTGACAGTCAAAAAAGACGTATAGGTGCGCGGCTTGGACTTGTTGTTGAACTTGATTCTATACCGAGTAAGAACGGCAAAAAGATTCTCAAATACAAAAATGCCGATTTTTCCTATATGATGGCAGAGTATTAAACTTTTAGGTTGCCCTTTATTAGCATCTATGATAAAATTTAATATATGGATTTTGAGGAAAAAACTGTATCAAGTGAATTAATCTTTAAAGGTAAAGTTGTTGAGGTTTACACGGATGATGTAAAACTTTCAACAGGAAAGAGTGCATATCGCGAAGTTGTAAGACACACTGGCGGCGTTGTTATTTTGGCATTCAAAGATTCTCAGACATTATTGTTTGTAAAACAATTCAGATATCCTATGAAGGAAGTTTGTATAGAACTTCCTGCGGGCAAGTTGGAAAAAGGAGAAGATCCATTCCTGGCTGCAAAACGTGAATTGGAAGAAGAAACCGGATATGTTGCCCAAAATTGGACTGACCTTGGACAAGTTTATACGTCTCCCGGTTATTCTGATGAAAAATTATATTTGTACAAAGCAGAAAATCTAACTTTCAAAGGGGAACATCCTGACGAAGGAGAAATCATTAAAGCCCTGGAATACAATTTAGATGAAGTTAAAGGTATGATTAAATCCGGAAAAATTAAAGATGCAAAAACACTTTGTGCAATATTGAGGGCTCAAATTTATGATTAAAATGGTTGCAACAGATATTGACGGAACGATTCTTGGCGGAAATTTTATCTTTACACAAGAGGTTAAAGATTGCATAAAATGTTTAACAGAAAATGATATAAAAGTTATTCTTGTCACAGGAAGAATGCATTCAGCAACCGTTCATGTTGCAAAAGAATTGGGGCTGGATACCCCTATCATATCTTACCAAGGAGGATTGGTTAAAACTCAACAAGGAGAAGTACTTTATGAAAAAACTCTTGATATTAACAAAGCAAGGGAAATAATTCTCTGGGCAAAAGCTAACAATATACATATCAATTTATACATGAACGATCAACTTTTTGTGGAAAAAGATAATGAATCTATAAGGCGCTACACCGCAGAAAGAGATATTCCTTACACAGTTTGCGAATTAGATAAAATTGAACTGAAACATATTAATAAAATTCTTGCTATAGATTTTGAAGATGCCGATAGAGTGACATCCTGGGTAAATTATTTGCAAAAGGTTTATCCTAATTTATACATTGTAAAATCTACCCCTTATTTTTGTGAAATTTCTAATATAGAAGCAAGAAAATCTCGCGCCGTAGAATTTTTAACCCAATATTTCGAACTTGATAAATCACAAGTTCTGGCCATAGGCGATCAAAATAATGATATTGAGCTTTTAAAAGCCGGCGGCATAAAAGTTGCGATGGGTAACGGAACCGATGAAATAAAACAAGTTGCCGATTTCATCACAGATACCGTGGATAATAACGGTTTTGTGAAAGCTGTTGAAAAATTCATCCCGCTAAATGTAAATTGGTAATTAATAATATAAAAGGTCAGACAGTTTAGCCTAACCTTTTGAATTATTTACATTTTTACCTTAATTACTCAAAGATTCAATCAGTTCTGAGATTGCATTTTCCTGAACTTGAAGTTCCGCTATTCTTGATTTTGTCTGCTCCACCAACTCAGGTTTAGCGTTCTGAACAAATTTTGGGTTGTTCATTCTGCCTTCCATCGAACGCTTTTCGTTCAAAATTTTCTCCAATTTTTTCTGTTGTCGATTAATTTCTTCCTTAAAATCAATCAAATTTTCAAGAGAAATTACTATTTTTGAAGCCGAAACGACAGCCGTTGCTGTTTTCTTACCGATTTCTTTATTCATATCTGCATATGAAATATTTTCTACACGTGCAAGTCTTTTGATATATGATTCTATTTCTTCAAAAATAGGTTTTTCACTTTCGGCTGCACGAATTTCAATATCAAATTTAACGGCAGGTGATATATTGAAACTTTGACGAACATTTCTCAGTGAAGAAATAGTTTCAAATACAAGTTCCATTTCCTTTGATTCTTTTTCAAAAACCTTTGTCTCGGAATACGTCGGAAATTCTGCAACAATGAGGGCTTTCGCTGTTTCAGTTGCAGTTTTTGGTAATAATTGCCATACACGCTCTGTTATATGCGGCATTATAGGATGGAGTAGTCTTAATGCCCCATCAAGAACATATCTCAATACTCTTTGAGTGTTTAGTTTGAGATTTTCATCTTGAAGCTGAATTTTTGCAATCTCTACATACCAATCACAATAAGAATTCCAGAAGAAATCGTACAGAGTATGTGCGGTTTCGCCAATTCTGTAGTTTTTCATATCTTCATTAATTTCTTTTGATACAGAATTTAGTTTATCTATAATCCATTTATCTGCAATAGTAAGATTTGCAAAATCAACATCTTTATCATCGACACCTTCAAGATTCATTAAAACAAATCTTGAGGCATTCCAGATTTTGTTTGCAAAATTTCTGCCGTATTCAAATCTTTCATCAGAAATTTTTATGTCTTGTCCGCCGTAAGTACATAGAGATGTCATAGTAAATCTCAAAGCATCGCAGCCGTATTTATCAATAATTTCAACCGGATCAATTGTATTACCTTTTGATTTTGACATTTTTTGACCTTTTTCATCACGTATAAGCCCATGGATATATACAGTGCCAAAAGGTGCTTTCTTCGTAAATTCAAGACCCATAGTAATCATTCTGGCGACCCAGAAGAATATAATATCGAAACCTGTTACAAGAACTGATGTCGGATAAAATTTCTTAAAATCATCTGTCTCTGAATTAGGGAAACCCATTGTTGAAAACGGCCACAAACCTGATGAAAACCAAGTATCCAGACAATCAGTATCTTGAATATAATTTTCAGGATCGGGATTTTCTTTTGCAACAACCATCTCTCCGGTAACTTTATGATAATATGCGGGAATTTGATGTCCCCACCAAAGTTGACGTGATATACACCAATCGCGGATATTTTCCATCCACCCGAGATAATTCTTTTCCCAACGCTCAGGAATAAATTTTATTCTTCCGTCTTTTACCGCAGCGATAGCCTCTTTTGCCAAAGGTTCCATTTTTACAAACCACTGTTCCGAAAGTAATGGTTCAATTGTTGTGTGACAACGTTGACATTTTCCGACATTATGCTCATGATCTCGCGTTCTGAGTAGGAAATTTTCATAAGACAAATCCCCAAGAATTTGTTTTCTTGCTTCATATCTATCGAGCCCATGATATTTTTGAGGGACTTCACCACAGGCTTTCATACAGCCTTTTTCATCAATAACCCATATAGGTTTAAAATTGTGGCGTTTTCCGACCTCATAATCGTTAGGATCATGAGCAGGGGTAATTTTTACGGCACCGGTACCAAAGGACTTGTCAACGTATTCATCTGCGATAATAGGTATTTCACGACCTGATAGCGGAATTATAACTTTTTTGCCGATGAGCTCTGAATATTTGTGATCTTCCGGATGAACTGCTATGGCTACATCACCAAACATTGTTTCCGGTCTGGTTGTTGCAATAACTATAGCACCGGATTCATTTTTTAACGGATATGAAATTTCCCACAAGTGCCCTTGTTCTGTTTCATATTCCGTTTCAATATCAGAAATTGCAGATTGACAGCGTGGACACCAGTTTACTATGTATGCACCCTTATAAATCAGTCCCTTTTCGTAAAGTTTAACAAAAACTTCTTTAACAGCATCAGAACATCCTTTATCAAATGTGAAGCGTTCTCTTGAACGATCAAAAGATGCCCCTAACCTTTTAAACTGGTTAAGAATAGCTGATTTATGTTCATTTGCCCATTCCCAAGTTTTTTCAACAAATTTTTCTCTGCCTAAATCAAAACGGGAAAGACCATCTTTTCTCAATTGTTTTTCTACAACTGCTTGAGTCGCGATTCCGGCATGGTCAGTACCGGGTAGCCATAAAGCCTCATAACCGCTCATTCTGTAATATCGTGTTAATATATCTTGCAATGTACCATCTAATGCGTGTCCCATATGTAAAACACCGGTAACGTTTGGGGGCGGCATTACAATTGAATAAGGCTTTTTGTCACTTTTATTATCAGCCTTGAAATATCCGCCGTCTTCCCAGAATTTATAAATATCGGATTCCGTTTCGCTGGCATTATACACTGTTGGCAAATCTTCTATTTTAGTCTTGGTTTCTGTCATCTTATTATCCTTTATAATCTAGTAGTTCTTAACAGAAAAATACCACAAAAATAAAAAATATTAAACAAAAAACCCTTGACAAGAAGTCAAGGGAAAGAATAATTAAACAAAACAAGTCTTTAATTCACTTTAGCTTTTCGTCTATAGCTTTTAAAACTTTTTCCACAGTAGCTTCTTTAATAATTTCATCATCTACTTTTACGTAAGGAGCCTTTGAATATTCCCAATCAATGGAACAAAGCCCTAAGCAAGAAACCCCTGTGACGTCTACTTTATCACCATATCTTGACGGTACGGTATCAAGCAATTCTTGCAAATTTGCAGATCCCATAACGAAACAAGTTGTTCCCAAACATACTTTTACACTAACTTTCTTTTCCATTGTTTTCTATTCCTCATTATATATATGATATTCTATCAGCTTTTTGATTATATTGTCAATATCTTATATACTGACATTTATTTTTTAAACTTTTGCAAGAAAGAGATTTTCGTGTTTTTGGATTATTTCATTCGCAATTCTATCCAATTCCTCAAAATCCTTTTGGGTTGGTTTACCCTTAACAAGCAAAGGCTCAACCAATTCAAGCTTTAATCCTGATAGCATTTCGGTAAGCTTACCAAAGAGATTTCCACCCCATCCGTAGGACCCTACAAAACTTGCGAATTTTGCTTTAGGCCTCAAAAGATTTGCCAAATAAGCAACATTTGCCGCCATAGGGTGCGGAGATGTTAAGACCATTGAACTACCCATAATAATCGTTGTTGCATCAACAAGCGCCATGGCTAAATCACCTAAATCTCCGGTTACAATATCAAATTTTAACACATCAATTCCTGCAGATTCAAACTTCTTTTTAAGGTAGTCGACCATTTCTTCAGTACTTCCATACATTGAAACATATGGCATTACAACCATATTTTTACCTTCATCAGAAGTCCAATCCTCATATAGATTCAGTATAAAATCTATATTATTGTATATTGGACCGTGGCTTGGACAAATCCAAGAAGGATTGAGTTCTCTTACCTGTTTAGTATATTTTTTGCACATAGTCCTAAACGGCATCATAATCTCTGCATAATATCTTTTTGCCGAATGCTCTAATTCCCTTGAATAATCAGCCATACAAGATTCAAAGGTATAATGCGCACCTAAAAAGTCGCAAGTAAAAAGAACGTTATCTTCAACCGCATACGTAAACATAGTATCCGGCCAGTGTACGCCCGGAGATATCATAAATTTCAAAGTTTTATCACCTAATGAGAGGGTTTCTTCATTTTTTATAACTACGAATTTATCTTCTTCAACGTGAAGCATGGACATAATATTACCTTTGCAAGTTGCATTAGTAACAATTTTTGCCTCCGGATATTTTTCAAGTAAAGTCGGAATAGAACCGGTATGATCTTGTTCTCCGTGATTTGCAATAATATAATCAATTTTTGTAATACCATTTTCGTCTAAATTTTGTATGTATTTTTGGGTAAACTTCGGATACATGGTATCTACCAAAGCAGTTTTTTCAGAACCTGTAATTAAATATGAATTATATGTAGTTCCGCATTCCAGCGGGATAAGTTCATCAAACATTTTTCTATCGTTATCGTTTAGACCGCAATAATAAATTCCGTTTGAAATTTCTTGAAATTTCATAAATTCTCCTTTTAGTTAACTAATACACCTATAAATGGATTATACATGGAGCATATTATTTATTCAAGGGTGAAAAAATAACGCCGACAAACTATCGGCGTTATTTTTATAAATGCGAAGATTAATAATTTTCAACCTTTTCGAAAAAATAGCTTTGAGGGTGTTTGCAAACCGGACAAAGCTCCGGTGCTTTTTCACCAAAAAATACATGCCCGCAATTTCCGCATTCCCAAGCTATAGGCATCTTGCGTACAAAGACACTATCCTCTTTTACTGATTCAAGAAGTTTTTTATATCTTTGCTCATGCATTTTTTCGATATGAGCAACTTCTTCAAAAAGTTTGGAAATTTCATCAAATCCTTCTTCTTTAGCCTCTTTTGCAAATTGCGGATACATTTCTGTCCATTCATAATGTTCTGAGCATGCTGCATCTTCCAAGTTTGTTAAGGTGTCTTGAACTTCACCGCCATGGAGATATTTAAACCAAATTTTAGCGTGTTCTTTTTCGTTATTAGCAGTTTCTTCAAAAATTTTACTTATTTGAACAAAACCATCTTTTTTAGCTTTTGAAGAATAATAGGTATATTTATTCCTTGCTTTAGACTCCCCCGCAAAAGCGCATTCAAGGTTTTTCTCAGTTTTTGTGCCTTTTAGGTCTTTCATATTTTCTCCTTGTTAAAAAAATACTAACTTGATTTTTTAGTTATTCAGCTACATCAAAGTTTTCTTTCCCAACTCCACAAAGAGGGCAAGAATAATCTTCAGGAAGATTTTCAAATTCCACCCCTTCATTTTCTGCGGGATCATAAACATAACCACATACATTACAAACGTATTTCATAATTTTCTCCTTTACTTTTAATATTTTCCCCATGCTTACATAGCAAGTCTTTATATTATAAGCTTATACATATAAATATTCAAGTGTTAAACTGTACTAACTGTTAAAATTAGTTAACCAAAAGGCAATTTTTTAAATTCACATGTTTTATCTGCAATATATGGTAGATAGTGTAAAAAATGTGAATAAACCCATGCCGGATAATTCTTCAATAATCCGTGTAAATGAAGTGAAATCAAGACCAATTGTAGGTATACTCGAAGAACCTGCCTCACATTACAAGTCAGTTTATCCTGCAATGGTACGCGATTTTAAAGATCATGAAACTTTGCAAAAAGATGTCTATATAAAGACAAAAGAGAATAAAGTTAAGAAAAATAAATTTTGGAATTCGGTTTTCGTTATTTTAGGGGGTATTCTTTTAACAATTTGTTCTGTCAGTTTGTTTAAAAAGTTAAGAAAGTAACATAAAATTAAAACATCCTTGAAGCTTGTTACATTGGTTTATTCAAGCATAAATTTGTCAAAAAAATTTTTACATTTATTCACCCTTTTGTAAAATTCTTGCAATTTTTTTTTGTGTTGATTATAATGTAACCATAAACACGTATAGTAATACAATTAATTAAAGAGGAAAAAGAAGATGAGTACATTTGAAAAAGTAAAAAAAGTTGTAGTAGACCAGTTGAGTGTTGATGAAGCTCTTGTAACTCCGGAAGCTAGCTTTACTGCTGACTTGGGTGCTGATTCATTGGATACAGTAGAATTGGTTATGGCTTTTGAAGAAGAATTTGGTTGTGAAATTCCTGACGATGAAGCGGCTAAAATTCAAACAGTTCAAGATGCCGTTGATTATATTGAATCTCATTCATAATTGAGGTAAAAAATTAGTTATAATTATTAATAAGGGCGAAAATTGAACAATGATTTTCTCCCTTATTATTTTAAAGAAGAAAGATTTATAGGACAGAAATATGAATAAAAGACGAGTAGTAATAACAGGCCTTGGTGCAGTATCACCTTATGGTATTGGTGTAGATACACTTTGGAAGAATCTTGTGGAGGGTAAAAGTGGCATTAGAACGATTCAGGGCTTAAATTTAGAAAAACACGTTGTTAAAATAGCAGGCGAAGTTCCTGACTTTAATCCTGAAGATTACTTTGATCCTAAAGAAGCCCGAAAAATGGATAGGTTTATTCAGTTTGCAATGGTTGCAGCAGAAGAAGCCGTTAAAGATGCAAATCTGGAAAATATCGAAGAATTAGGAATAGATCCTTACAGAGTGGGAGTTATTGTCAGCTCTGCGGCCGGCGGCTACCGAACTTTTGAAGAAAACCATCTAAGAATATTAGAAAAAGGACCTAGCAAATGTTCACCATTTACAATTCCAATGATGATTGTGAACATGCCATCCGGTAAAATTTCAATAAAGTACGGATTCAAAGGGTTAAACAAGGTTGTTGTATCGGCTTGCGCAACAGGAACTCATTCTGTTGGAGATGCTTTTAGAGCAATCCAATACGGTGATGCTGATATCGTAGTTGCAGGAGGTAGTGAGGCTACAGTTTGTGACGTAGGTATAGGAGCTTTTTCATCAGCAAGAACCCTTTCCAAACGGAATGACGAACCTCAAAAAGCATCCAGACCTTACGACAAAGATAGAGATGGGTTTGTTATGGGTGAAGGTGCCGGTGTTTTAGTTCTTGAAGAATATGAGCACGCTAAAAAACGTGGCGCCCATATTTATGCTGAAGTTGTTGGTTACGGACAAACCGCGGATGCTTATGATGTCGTAGCACCTGCTCCGGATGGTGCCGGTGCCGTAAAAGCCATGGAATTCGCGCTTGATGATGCAGAACTAAAACCGGCGGATGTCGATTATATAAACACTCACGGTACAAGTACCGGCTTGGGTGATGTTGCAGAATCATTGGCTGTGGCAAAAGTTTTTGGCGATAAAGTTCAAAATCCAAAATTGCATGTAAGCTCAACCAAGAGTATGCACGGGCATATGTTGGGTGCAACCGGAGCTATTGAATGTATCGCTTGTACAAAGGCTATTACTGAAGGTATAGTTCCTCCGACTATCAATTTGGATAATCAAGATGAACACGTTGCAAACCTTGATTACACTCCTCATAAAGCTGTACATGCTAATATTGATGTTGCTTTATCAAATTCTTTCGGTTTTGGCGGGCAAAATGCCTCACTTATTTTAAAGAAATTATAAATTAAAAACGATAAAAAAAACGGGGCTCGAATTAAAAAAGAGTCCCGTTTTTGTTTGTACCAAAATTAAATTACCTATTCTTCAATAAGCGCATTAATATCTGCAACCATTGCATCCGGATCAAAGCCATGAACTTTCGCTCCGGCTTCAAGGTTTTCAAATCTTGCTGCCGCGCAACCTATACAACCCAATCCGTATTTTTGAAATACAGCAACACTTTCAGGACATGCTTGAACTATGTCCATAATATTCATATCTTTAGTTATCTTAGCCATAAAAACCTCCTTGTTGACTATATAAAATATATCATTAAATACATTATACACAAAAAAAGAAAGCGGGTATGTTTTATGGAATTATTAAAAAAAATCTTTACAGATGATGAGCGAGTAGTTGGGTTATGTTCGTTTAAATCAAGTTTTGTTTCCGGCAAAAATGACTTTGGAGTAAATAAACTTACAAGGCCTGCTGTTTATTCTGAAAGAGTCAGAAGAAACCCTAATATATTTGCTTTTGCAAACTAAAATTATGCTAAATATAATAAAAAATTCTGTTTGACAAGAGAATTTACTCTTTATATAATTAGTTTATGGCTAAAATAATAAACGTAATAAAGGGTACAAAAGATATTTTGCCGCAAGATATAGATACGTGGCAATTTATGGAACAACAAGCACTGGAGGTATTCAATCGATACGGGTACAAAGAGATTAGAACCCCTATTATTGAGGCTACTGAATTATTCGCGCGTGGCGTTGGCGATACTACAGATATCGTCAATAAGGAAATGTATACTTTTGAAAAAAGTGAAAAATCAATCACTTTGCGCCCTGAAAATACTGCAGGTGTTGTTCGCTCATTCATTGAAAATGGGATGACAAGACAAACATTCCCTGTCAAACTCTGGTATAAAGGCCCAATGTTCAGATACGAAAGACCCCAAGCCGGCAGACAAAGGCAATTCCACCAAGTCGGTTGTGAAATGTTCGGAATTAAGGAACCTTCTGCAGATGCAGAAGTTATTCTAACCGCAGCAAGCTATTTAAAATCTCTTGGACTTGATAATTTAACCGTAGAAGTAAATTCTCTGGGTTGTCCTACCTGTAGAGAAAAGTATAAACAGCGGATAAAGGAAGTTCTTAAACCTGAATTTGAAAATCTTTGTGAAGATTGTCAAGCCCGATACGAAAAAAATCCTTTAAGATTACTGGATTGCAAAGTTGAATCTTGCCAAAAAATATTTGAAAAACCCGAAATAAAATCTGTTATTTATTCCGATTTTATTTGCGAGGACTGCGCTGAACATTACTCAAAAGTTAAAGAATATTTAAAACAAGCAGGAGTTGTGTACTCAGAAAATAAACTTTTGGTAAGAGGGTTGGACTATTATAACAGAACGGTATTCGAAATAAAATCCAATAACCTCGGCTCTCAAAATGCCGTTTGTGGCGGCGGTCGATACGATAGCTTGGTTGAAAACCTTGGCGGAGAAAGCGTTCCTGCCATAGGGTGGGCAATGGGCATGGAAAGGTTATTCTCTCTTATTCAAAAAAATCCTTCACCAAAACTTGATGGGTTTGTAGTTTCAAATTATACACCTTACGCACTTATGTTAACTCAAGAGTTACGTTCAAAAGGACTTTGCGTAGAATTTGATATGCAAAATAAAAAATTCACAAAACAACTTGAAAAGGCTGCTAAACTCGCAAAGTATGCAATTATTTTGGGTGAAGATGAAATTAAAAACAATACAGTTTCTATAAAAAATCTTGAAACTTCAACTCAAATAAACGTCAAAAGAGAAGATGTATTAAAAACAATAAAAGGTTAAATTATGGCAAACAATCTTGATGAAGTAATATTTAAAATTGCAAAATCCTTTAATCGAGTATTCTCTGATATAAAGGGATTTTATGTTTTTGGAATCCATTCTGACGGAATGCTTCATCCGGATGAAGATATTGAAATTGTTGCACTTTTCGAAACCGAAGATAAAGCAAAACGTGAACAAATATGGCCAATTATTGGTAAAATAGAGACAGAAATGGATGTTACAACAGATCTTTACCCATATACACAAAAGCAATTTGAAGCTGATGAAGATGTGTATGAATCCGCTATGGCAGAAGGTATTTTCTATAATCAGATGGGTGTAAGAAAATAGTCATTGACAAAAAATTACATGTGTAGTAGTATGGTATAACTTAGGGTTAATAAACTCAAAAAAGAAGGGAAATATAAATGAGTCAAATTACAATTCGTTCAGACAGACAAACTGATTACAAATTTTCTTACAAAGGAGAAGATGTTATTCTTGGAGCAGGTAAAATTTTAAGTATAGCTGATGGTTTGGATAACGTTGTTCTTCCGACCTGCGCAATGAAAATTGTTCAAAACCTTATAATTATAAAAGACGATGTAAAATAATTTAAAGTTTGTAACAATATATAAACTTTATATAAAAAATATGGCAATATTTTTATTGCCAAATTTTTTATATAGATGTAAGGAATAACTTAAAAGATGAGAGAAGATAAGAAAAAGTTAACGGTTATAAGCAGGCAATTAGATTTGGGAAAAAACATCGGTAATGAAGGTACTCACAAAATGTACCAATCGAACCCGATCAGAAAAGAGTTGTTGGAATTCAATAAGGAAAAAAGGTTTTCAGTTAGAGATTTGTTTAGGAGATAACAAATCTCTTTTTATTATAATAACTGTTATGTCGATATATAGAGTTTAAGTGGTATCGCGGATTAAAATTATAGAATTGGAGTTGAATTCTTAAAATAAATTTACATAGACTTTAAAAATAAAATTAAAGAGTTTAAATATATAATATGATAGTGGATAAGGTCTCTTTAGTAAACAGTACACCCCATAGAGTTGGTGTAGTAAGTGGTTCGAGTATTAATAGTCAATTTATATGGTTGCCCAGAACTCAAACGAAAGTATCAAGTCAAAAAAGGCAGTTAAATTGGTTTACATTAACGGCATTACCAATAATAGCAATAATGTCTCTATTATTTACACTTTTTAATGTGCATCGGGGAAGATTTTAAATTTTATTATAAATAAAAAAAATCTTGCAAAAAAATTTTTAGCATATTAGAATAGAGATGTTAGCGGAGGCTGACGGATGACAATTAAATAAGGGAGCGTAGCTCAGTTTGGTTAGAGCGCATGCCTGTCACGCATGAGGTCGCGAGTTCGAGCCTCGTCGTTCCCGCCATTAAAAGAG
>CADBQW010000064.1 GCA_902796925.1 uncultured bacterium
ACATATTTTTTCTCAGGTTCATCAGACAATCCGACTCTGTATGCAGGAGGCATTGGGGTAATGATATCTGTAAGTTCGACCGCCGGCGTCTGAATAACACTAAGTAAAAATAAAGTAATTATCAAATATTGTTTCATTTTGACACCGCCTTATCATTTATTAGTGTCGCGTTGTAGTTATATTGGTACAGATTTAAGTTATCTACGACCTTCTTGCCCGCAAGCCTTTGGAGTTCAAGATGGTATTTTTCTGCCGTTTGAAAATAGTATTCTTCTTCTATTCTCATATTATCATACATCGCAGAAGAAATAGTTATCTCTAAAATATCCTCGTCATCCATTGCCTTTGCGTAATTTTTGTTATACAAAATTAACCTTGCACGTATCTCTTTTAACTGTGAAAGTGAATTTTTGTAGTTATAATAAGCGTTAATAATTCTATCTTGCAGGTGTTCGACAAGCGAAGCCAATTCAATTACCTCTGTATCAGTAAGAGGGATTTCTTGCGGCATTGTTTTTTTGACAATAAGATTCTGCGCCAATTTTCCGACAGCAAAACCCGCGGCTTGTGTTGAATAATTTGTTCCTATAGCGTAAGGAGCAAGTGAAGCTCCCGCCACAAGTGCTGATAGAGTCTTTGCCATTAAGGAGGATTGGATTCTTCTTTGACTTTCAGGAGTAGCAAGTTTCCTCAGGGCAAATGCTATAACTTTATCATTCTCAACTGTACCTTTCCACAATTTTTCAATATCGTCAAGATCCTTCTCTTTTTGCATTGAAATTAATTCCGAAATAATGGCTTGATCATCAACCACAAGAGTATCAGTTTTTTTTACCTCTAACTTTGGAAGTTCAATCTGTGGTTTTTCCATGCCGAACAAATCTATCATCTCGTCTTCCGCCGCAAAACCCTGAGATACAACACAACCTGCTAAAATTAACCCTAATAAAATCTTCTTCATAACAAAAATATATCACAATAAAATTATAAATCCAATGATTGATTAAATGTCATTCATATGATGGTTAACCATATTGAAAAATAAGTTTAATATTGTAATGCAGACTTGATAGA
Source organism: uncultured bacterium (assembly GCA_902796925.1). Taxonomy (GTDB): domain Bacteria; phylum Cyanobacteriota; class Vampirovibrionia; order Gastranaerophilales; family Gastranaerophilaceae; genus RUG14219. The sequence continues at coordinate 1,075 of CADBQW010000064.1, forward strand.
GAGGATTACCGTTGTCCTCTGCAATGGGAGTTTTTTAATGCAAACTATAACAAATCCTATAGTGAATGATTATATATCAAAGGCAAAAGATCTTGTAAAAGAGAATTCGTTCAAAGATGCAATAGCTTTTTATCTTAACGCAATACTTGCCGATAGAACTAATCCCAAAGCTTATTTTGAGCTTGGTTTGTGTTATAAAAATATAAAAAATTACGAAAAGGCTATCCAGGCATTTAAAAATGCAGCAAGATTAGATAAATACTATTATGAAGCATTTTATGAAATTGGAATTTGTAATCTTATGTATGGTTATCCCGAAGAAGCAAGATTATCTTTCATAAAAGCTATTCAAATCAATCCTGATAATCCTGATGCTATTTTACAGTTGGGTATCTCCCATGAATTGTGTGAGGAACCCGAAATGGCCTTAATGATTTTTCAAAAATTGATAGAAAATTCACCGGAATATGTGAAAGCTTATGAGCTCAAGTCATCTCTTATGATGAAAATGGGAATGTATAAAGAAGCCTCTATTGTCCTTAATCAACTTGTAAAAACTAACCCTCAACAAACCTCTGCTTTTGCAGGTATCGGAATATGCTTGGATAAATTAGGTAAAAAAACAGAAGCACAACGTTACTATCGAAAATTTTTATCATCTGATCCGGAGCTCAAACAAGCAGAATTTGTAAAATCAAGACTTGAAAAACTGAAAAATAACTCCGTCAAGAAAAAATATCTGAGTATTGTTTGATTATTAATAACTAAAATCATGAAAAATAAATGCCAGAGTTATTAACAAAAATACCCAAATCCATTAGCCATCATGAAGGGATTCATCATTCGCCTTGAATCTGTCATGCTCTGCAAAAACAATGATGATGTAGCCAACGTATTTGCATACGGAGTCGCAAAACCCAATATAGCATTTGTTGATTGTCCGGAAGGATTGCCATTCAATGCCATGTTATATGCTATTTGATTTCTTGCTATTCCGTTAAAAATATTCGTATTATAGTTGGCAAAGGCGTTTACGTTTCCGTCTTTCGATTCTTCTGAAAATTTTAAAGTGCTCTGCATAAAATTGTTAAACATTCCAAGCGCGTAGTTAGCACTGGTTACATCAAAACTCATAGTACCCTCTTTGTTTATATACTCTGTATATACTATAAGTGTTTTTAATTGAAAAAATTGCTTTTATTTTGAATTATGTAAACTTTTGTTACAACAAGTCCTATAAATCCTAAAGTTTTTCTTTTATTATCCGATAGAAATATTAAGGAAAGGAATATACAATAATGGCACTTGATATTTCATTCAAAACAGGGATAGACAGAACCGTTCTGAAAGAAGTTTCTCAGGAAATTTTAAAAAGAGCGGCAGAAAAGAATTCTCAATATGCTGTAAATGATGCGAAACACGTTAATAGCGTTTATCGTGCCGAAAATATTGGTATAGACCTTTACAAAGGAGATATAAAACCTGAGACTGCAAAACAAATTGCACTGAATAATTCCGGATTACAAATTCAACTAAATAATGACGTTCTAAATTCCATAAAATTCTTAAATATGAAAGCCGCAATAAATCAACAGAAAAACGTTGAAGGCAAGATGACAATTAGTATAAATGAAACTGTTGACGGTAAACCTATCACCGATGTAAACCCTAAATTTAACAGTATTGTAAGTCTTGCAGCAGGAAAAGATAAGAGCGGTTCAAATCCTTCCTACAAGGGTGAATTGTTGAATATCAAAGATAAAGAACAACAAAAAGAAGATATTGAATCTATTTTTATTTAATATAATATTTATTGGAATCCAAGAATTCAAAGTTTATTGCAAGGCGAATATAAAATCGCCTTTTATTTTGCAAATTGTACCATTATAGTTAACAAATCTTAATAAAATCTTTCAAAAAAAGCAATAATTTTTGGAGTATATACTTTATATATATACGAGAGCAAAATAAGAGAGAGAAATCAGATGATATTAACAACAACCGGCACAGATAGCAACACCAATGGTAACGGACAATTTGGTTCACTATTACGTAACAGAAAAAAGAAAAGAGATAAAGATACAAGATTAATTACATCTTACAATCTTGAAGATTATACATTCATCGGTAAAAATGACAGAAGGATGAGATTTAACAACACGCAAGATCCAATATATTATGTTTTTGATGTAATCGAGAACAGACCAATCAAAACTTTGGCAAAAGAATTTGTAAAAGATACATTCAAAGATGTATGCAGCTATTTTTCATCAAATATAATTGGATAATCGTTGGAATCAATAGGAAAAGGATTTGTATATACAGGCGGCGAAGGCCGTCTTTTTATTTGTCATTGTGGAATTGTAAAACTTTTATAAGGAAATTTAACGGTTGACTTTTCAATGGTATAATGATTAATGTAGATAGAAATTTAATGGAGAGATTATAATAATATGTGTGGAATAGTAGGCTACGTTGGATATCAACCTGTTGTTGATATATTAATAGACGGTTTAGAACAACTTGAATATAGAGGATATGATTCTTCAGGAATCGCAGTCAAAACTTCGGATAAAATTGAAGTTTTCAAGGCCGAAGGCAAACTTTGTAATTTAAGAGAAGTTTTAAAACCAAATGTTGATTTATTCAAAGATTCAACAATGGGTATAGGTCATATTCGTTGGGCTACTCACGGTGCACCAACTGTATTGAATGCTCATCCGCATACATGTAATTGTGGTAACATCGCAATAGTACACAATGGGATTATTGAAAATTATAAAGAACTTAGAGAACAACTTGAGGCGAAAGGTTGTGTATTTAAATCCCAAACTGATACTGAAACAATAGCACATTTAATTGGACAAAAATATGCCGAGGTCAAGGATTTAACTAAAGCTGTTGAACTTGCTACAAAAGAACTTGAAGGGGCATATGCGTTATGTGTAATGCATAATGATCATAAAAATAAAATTGTAATTACCAAAAGGAATGCGCCACTGGTCGTTGGTATTGGCGAAGGCGAATTTTTTATAGCCTCAGATGTTCCTGCAATTATTAAACATACCAAAAAAGCGGTCTATTTAGGAGATAATCAAGTTGCCACATTAACACCGGATTCATTTGAACTTTTATCTGCAGACGGAGATATAATTCAACCGAAAGTTGAGATTCTTCCTTGGGAACCTGTTGCATTGAGTAAAATGGGTTACAAGCATTTTATGTTAAAAGAAATCCATGAACAGCCGGATGTTGTGAGAAATATTCTTTTTGGAAAACTTCATACTCCGGATGAACCTATTATTTTAGATGAAGTTAAGCTTACAAAGGATAAACTTAAAGAATTAAATAGGATACAAATAGTGGCTTGCGGAACATCACTTCATGCTGCTATGGTTGGAAAATATTTAATTGAGCAACTATGCGAAATCCCTGTGGATGTTGAACCTTCTAGTGAATACATTTACAGAAAAACAGTTACTGATTCTCATACACTTGTAGTGGGAGTTTCACAATCAGGAGAAACCGCCGATACAATTACCGCAATAAAACAATCAAAAGCTCGCGGATCTCATATATTAATAATTACTAATCGACCGGACTCAGCTATGGCAAGGCTTGCGGATAGCTTAATTCCTGTAAATGCGGGTATAGAAGTTTCTGTGGCGGCAACTAAATCTTATACCGCGCAATTGATGGCATTTTATCTTTTGGCGTTATATATGGCAGAGATAAAAAATTCTGTTGAACAATCGTTGTTGATAAATCTGAAATCCGAAATGATGATACTTCCGCAGAAAATTGAACAAATACTTTCATCTACAGAAAATATCCAAAAATGCGCCAGAGCTTATGCGAATACTAGAGATTTTATCTATATAGCACGTGGAATAAATTTCCCGACGGCTTTAGAAGGGGCATTAAAACTCAAAGAAATCAGCTATATAAATGCGACAGGATATTGTGCCGGTGAATTGAAGCACGGTCCTATCGCAATGCTCGATGAGACAATGCCGGTTCTTTCAATATTGATGAAGGGTTGTGTGTACGAAAAGCTTTTGACAAACAGCGAAGAAGCAAAGGCTCGCAACGCAAGAATGATTGCCCTGACAAATTCAAGAGATGAAAAACTTGAAAGTTTATTCGATTATATTTTACGGGTTCCCGATGTGCAGGAGATATTTTCCCCTGTTATTTCTATGGTTCCGCTGCAATTGTTGGCGTATTACATTTCAGAATTCCTTGGCAAAGACGTTGATCAACCGAGAAACCTTGCAAAATCAGTTACTGTAGAATAATTTTTTGAAATAAGCGCAATTTTTACTGAGAAAAATACTTTATATATATAGTTGTAGTAAAAATTGGGTAGATAATGAACACATACGTAAATTTGGTTAAAATGTGCGAACGTGGCGCTCCAAAAATAAAAGCTGTAGCAAGAAAGATTTCAAAACAAACGATCAAACCTATTAAAAATAAGGTTTTAAAATCAAAGACTGCAAAGAAAATCCGTGAGATGCCTGTTGTTGATGAGTTTGTAAAGGAGACTAAGGTTATACCTGATCTTATAAAAAATAAACAGTATAAAGAATTGGTTGCAAACCCAATAAGAGGCGCAGCCAGTGGAACGGTTATAGGGTTTTTAACACCAATACCGTTTGCCCAACCCGTAGGAACAGCTCTTGGGTTAATTGTTGGCTCAATTTCAAAATTGGTACAAAAAGTAAAAGTATGATAGATTCAAAAATTTTAAAAATTAATAAAAATAATATAGAACTTGACAACCTAACGATAGAAAAACAACTTAATCAAATGGGTTATGACCCTGTGCGTTGGGCAATTGTTGATGTAAGGGATGAATATTTATATTTGAGTGTTTCTTATAAAGTTTCTGATAAACCTTTGCAGAGAACTTAAGTTCAAATACAATTTTTTCACTCTAAAACTGTAAACCCGGATTTAATTATTTTAAATATAATTTTTTGATTTTCTTTTGATAGCGAGGATACTAATTGTGAAATTTCGTCAGGCATGTTTTCAGGTTCCGGGATGTCTACAAATCGGAAAAATTCAACGAGAGGGATGTTCAATTCAGTACTCATTTTGTCAAGCACATGTAAAGACGGAAAAAATCTACCTGATTCAATCCCCGATAGTGATGACGTTTCGATTCCTACAAGCTCCGAAAATTTTTCTTGTGTATAACCAAAACTCTTTCTAATTTCTTTGATTCTTTTACCAAGAAGTTTTTTATTTGATTCCATATTCATTATATATAATCTATAAACAGTTCAAAAAAGTGAATTGTACACTTAGTTTTGGTAATATTCAGTAATTTTTACTGAAAAACACTTGACAATCACTTAGTTATAGGTTATACTAAGTGTACAACAAGTATTTTTGTAAAACTAACATTAAAAATCAAACATAAGCGTTAAGAAAGACCATTACGAGGATTGGATTTTTGGGGGTAGTAGTCGAGCAAAAATACCTGAGTGGAAGTTTATAAAAAAGAAAGGTGATTAACTATGACGAAACGATTCGGTTTTACTTTGGCAGAAGTATTGATTACTTTAGGTATCATTGGTGTAGTAGCAGCTATGACAATGCCTACATTGATGAATGCAACTAACGGTGCACAATACAAAGCAGCTTACAAAAAA
>CADBQW010000065.1 GCA_902796925.1 uncultured bacterium
CCAACATTTAAGGTTACATATCCGATTTTAACCCCTTTTCTTTTGAGATTATGTAGTATTTTTTGAGTAAAATGTAAACCTGCAGTCGGTGCGGCAACGGAACCCTCATCACGAGCATATACTGTCTGATATCTTTCAAAGTCAAGCTTTTTTAATTCGTCATTAGACATTTTTCTCTCGATATATGGCGGAAGCGGAATATTACCATTTCTGTGCAAAACTTCCAGAACATTATTTCCTTTAAAAATCAGTTCTACAAGCCATTTTCCATTATCTTGAAGTTCTTCCAAAATCCTTATACTTAATTCTTCTGAAACTTTAAGTATAATTCCCGGTTTTACCCGTTTTGCAGGTTTTAACAGAACCTCCCAGATATGTGATTTTTCTTTATCAACCATTTTAAGCAAAAACACTTCGATATTTGCACCGGTATCTTTTTGTGCATATATTCTCGCCGGCAAGACTTTTGTATCATTAAGAATAAGTATGGAATCCTTTTCTATACAGTCAACAATATCGTAGAAATGTTTGTGAGAAACCTTCTGTTCTTTGCGATCAAGAAAGAGCATTCTTGAATTTTCACGTTTATCCGCGGGGGTTTGAGCAATCAATTCTTCAGGTAAATTGTAGTCAAAATCACTTAACAGCATTATTTATCCTTATCATCTACAAGTTCTGCCTCTACAATTTTGTTGTTACTATCCTTGACTGTAACTTTTTTACCTTCTTTTTCCATTTCAATTTGTTTATTAATGACTATAGTTTGAACTATTTGTATAATATTGCTTGTTACAAGATATAGCAAAACGCCGGCAGGAATAGGAATTATTACAAAAGTACCGATAATCATAATAGGCATAAACATCCCCATTGATTTCTGCATAGCTTTTTGGGCAGGATCCATATCCTTTGAGTTAGACATAGCCATCATAACCTTTTGTGAAAGAACCATCGTTAAACCAAAAAGTACAATCAGTAAAAGTACATCATAGTGAATAGCTTTTGGCAATTGTACTGTAGGAACAGATGCCGTCATTAAATCACTTTGCTTTGTGAAATCAAGTTTTTCAACTTCCTTGTTCGTAAGATTTGTTATAGTTACCTCCGCTTTGTCAATTTGTTCTAATTGAGCAAATTTCAAATCCAGATTATCTATAGCAAATTTTAAATCAATATTTTCGCCCGGTTTCGCTTGGCCTTGAATCTGAATAGCACGAGAAGGGTTATTGACTTTAACGTTAGCTAAGACTTCTCCATTTTTAAGAAACACAGTGGCCACTTTTCCTAGTGTAAATCTATCGTTGCCGGTAGTTGTCAAATTTCCATCATAAGATTTTGCGGCAGAACCGTGCAACGTCGTGTCAAGACGATTTATAAACAGAAAATTTTGGTTTCCTGCAGCCTCAATAAATTGAGGACTCATTAACGCTGAATACAAAAGGATAAATATCGGCATTTGAATAAGCAATGGCAAACAACCGCCCATAGGATTAAATTTGTTTTCCTTATAAAATTCCATAAGTTTTTGTTGCTGCATTTGCGGATTGTTTTTATATCGTTCTTGGATAGCCTTTAATTTTGGCTGGAGTGACTGCATCGTAACCATAGATCGCTGCTGAGAAACACTCAAGTGCCACATAGAAAGTCTGACTATAATTGTTAAAAATATGATTGCAAGTCCATAACTGCCACAAAAATGAGCAAGTACACTTAAAGCTTTGATAGTTAAAGTTACAAAATCCACGTTTCCTAATCCTTCTTATTTAATTATTTACAACTGCTATTTATTAAAAGTGTATCAATAAATACCTACTATAAACGATATCATAAGCACAATTTTTTATCAAGCGTTATACATTCAATTATTCTTCATTATAAACGAGTTGTTTTCTAAAATGCCATTGGACAAGGGTTAGAACTAGAATTATGACAAATAGTACATAAGCAATTGCAGAAGCTTTACCTATGTTAAAATATTCAAACGCATTTTTGTATATTGAGTATACAAGGACATTTGTGCTATCCAAAGGTCCGCCTTCTGTCATAAGGTATATAAGGTCAAAGACTTGAAATGAACTTATCGCAGTAATTATTACTACAAAAAATATCGTGGGAGACAGCATTGGAACTGTTATATTTTTAAATGTCTGAAAAGAATTTGCACCATCTATTTTTGCGGCCTCAAATAGACTGTTAGAAATTCCTGATAGTGACGACAAGAAGATAATCATATTATACCCTATAAGTTTCCATACGGAAACGATTATTAATGCAGGCATGGCAAATTCCGTTGAATATAACCAGTTAATATGCATGTGAAGAATATGATTTAAAATGCCGATTGAAGGGTCAAAAATCCATTGCCATACTATACCAATTACAATCATTGGGGTTATAAAGGGTAAAAAATATGCCGTTTTATAAAATTCCGAACCTCTTATTTTTTTATTTAAGATATCGGCCAAAATTAAAGGTATAATTACCCCTAAAATCGATGTTGCTAATGAAAAAATGATTGTATTAGTTAAAATTTTATAAAAAAGCGGTTCCGTAAAAATTTCCCTATAATTTGCAAATCCTACAAATTGAATAGGGTTTAATAAATCCCATTTTGCAAAACTTAAACCAAATGAGCATATAACCGGTATTACAATAAATATTACAGTCCCTATTATAGATGGTAATATAAGAAGAATGCCAGCCCATCTCTGATTGTTAAGCAAGTTGTTCAAGAATTTATCCATGGTACAATTATACTATAAAGTAAACCTAAAAGGAGAAATTTTAATATTATGCAAAAGTATGAACATGCGTTTGGAAAAAATGATATCAGAGGGATTTATGGAAAAGATATTACGGAGGAACTTTTCTTTTATACCGGAATTGGGTATGTAAAATACCTCAAAAAAATGAGCGGTAAAAACTTTGATAAAATTTGGATAACAGTATCGCGTGATGCAAGATTGCATTCTCCTGCACTTGCAAAATCATTGATTCAAGGAATTTTATCTACGGGTGCAAACGTTGTAGATTTAGGGCTTGCACCAACTCCTATCGGGTACTATTCGGAGGCAAAAGGGGTTCCTAAACAAATAACTGACGGTGAAAAGGTTATCGGAGCGGCAATCGTTACGGCAAGTCATAACCCAAGCGAATACAACGGTCTAAAAATGACATATTCAGGATGCACCCTTAATGAAGATGAAATTCGTGAAGTGAAAGAACTTACTTTTGCTCAAATGCAAAATCAAAACAACGAATCCGAAATGCAAGGAAAATTGAAAAATTATGATCTTGTCTCAGATTATATTGAAGATATGAAAAATCGTTTTATGGGTTTATGCGAAGGAGTTAAGGTTGTTGTAGACAGCGCAAATGCAACCGGAGGAATCGTGGCGCCTAAACTGTACCGCGAATTGGGTTGTGAAGTTACAGAACTATTTTCAGAACCTGACGGCAGCTTCCCTAATCATCATCCGAATCCGAGCGTAGAATCCACTTTAGACACCCTAAAACAAGTTGTAAAACAAGAAAAAGCTGATATTGGTATCGCTTTTGACGGCGATAGTGACAGAATTGGAATAGTAGACAATGAAGGTAACTATCTAACAGGTGACAAATTACTTTTGATATATGCACAAGACATGATTGAAGGAATGAAAGATAACGAACCCGTTGTTGTAAGTGAGGTTAAATGCTCACAGGTCTTATTTGATACAATAGATAAGATTGGCGGGAAATCTGTTATGGCAAAAACCGGTCATGGTTATATAAAATCTATGATGAAAGAGACAGGAGCGCTTTTAGCCGGAGAGATGAGCGGCCATACCTTCTTTAAAGACAGATATTACGGATTTGATGATGCGGTTTATGCAGGCTGCAGGATATTGGAAATTGTCTCAAAACACAAGAAACTTAATCCAAATTTCTCTATAAAAGAACTGCTAAAACCATTTAATGAGGTTTATTCTTCAAGCGAAGTTCGTTATCCTTGTCCGAACGAGTTGAAAAAATCAGTTTTATCGGCAGTGCAAAGAAGGATTGAAACGAATCCGAATGTTTTTGGTTCACCGATAAAAGATATCATCACGCTTGATGGTATGCGTATAATTTTTGAAGGCGGATTTGCACTAATCAGACAAAGTAATACAGAACCGGTATTTACCCTCCGTTTTGAAGCAAAAGATAAAATTCAATCTGACATGTTTAAAAACGCAATGATTAGAATGCTCGATGATGAGTTGAAATTAACTACAAAATTGTAAAGTTTTATTAACCAAAAATAGAAAACCACTAAAGATTCATGGGAATTATACCGAATAAAGAAGTTATGAAAACTTCTTGAAAGGTGAAAATATGTCAGGTGAAATCCCAAACGAATTGAAATTAGGTAAATATGGTACGGTAAAGCTTGGCCAAGACAAGGGCATACAACGTTCTGCTATCGAAAATCAAGGCGATGCGGCAAAATCTATCTTTGATAGCTATGATAAAGATAAGAACGGGATTCTTGATGAACAGGAACTTGCTCAATTAAATGCTGATCTTGAAGAATATGCCGATAAAAATTTAGGCAAGAAAGATAGCTTGGGCAATCGTGAAGCCAAGAAGTTTTTAAAAGAAAAAGCAAACTATCAATCAAAGGATGCAAGATTAGATATTCAAAACTTTATGAAGCTCCTCGGAGGAGAAAATGATAATGTAGAATCTGCTATTAAACAAAGTGACGGAAACGTAGTGGTGACGTACAAAAATGACATTCGCGGGGGGGGGGGCGAAAAAGACCGAGCTTTACTCCTTCGATAAAGAAAGCGGCATAGCAAAATTAAGTAAACAAACAATTAAAACTGAAAAAAATACTACCGAAAAATTATTTAAAAAAGATGGCAAAACAGTATCAAAAGAAACGGTAACCGATAACAACGGTGTAGCGATTATAACAGATTACAAAGATGACGGCAGCATAAATTCAAGAATTAAAAGTGAAAATAACGGTCAAACGATATCTATCCTTGATTTTAATAATAATGACCGACCGGTTAAAGTTATTCAAAAAACTGAAAATGGTGATATAATAACGGATTTTGAATACAACGAACAAGGAGAGGTTTCAAAACAAACTACAAATAGACCCGGTCAAACTGTTATTCTGGAAAAGAATGAGAACATAACTACCAGAACAGAAATTCAAAAAGATTCAGAAGGTAATCAAATATCAAAAAAAATAGTAAAATATGACGGAGAAACCCCAATATATGCAGAGTATGAAGATTCAACGAGAAGGCAGATAGAAGAAAATGGGGTTATAACTGCTTGGGCAAAAAAAGACGGTAAAAATATTTCCCAACAAATTCAAAAAGACGGAAAAACATACTACGTAGAATATGACGGAAACGGTAATACAAAAGGTGTAGTAGTTCAAAATGGTGAAAGTCCTGCAGTAATCGCTAAAAAGTTTGGGGTAAGTCTCGAGGACTTGATGCAAGTTAATGCCGACAAACTAAAAGGCAAAGGAAATAACGGATATTTTCTTGTTGGAGAAGATATTTTGATTCCGGGAGAAATGGATGCGGAAAAGTTTACTAAAATAAATTCAAGACGTGATACAAAGGCACAAGCAATAGGCAAATATACTGCGTGGGTTGAGGCCGAAAGGGCGAAAAAAGAGGATGAGGCAAAAGCGAAGGCCGGCAATAAAGACGTGGAAGCTCAACCTAGAACAGGCAAATGTAAACATAGCAAATACAAAGATTACTCATATAAAGTTGATCCTAAAACAGGTAAAGTTTCCTTTTTCGACAAAACCGGAAAGCAAGTTGATGAAAAAACCAGACAAGCCATAATAAATGCTGAAGGTGAAAAAGCAGCAGCATATTTACGCAAGGGTGCAAAAGGCGCAGGTACAAATGATAGATTAATTGATGCAGGCATAGATTGCATTTATTCAAAAGAAATTCAGTTTTCTGCTAACAAATGGTTAGCAACTAAGGATTACGGCAATTACAGTCATAAAAATAAGAAAGAAACAAATATTGAATACTTATTAAGGGGTGAATACAGCCGTAGCGAAAAAACAGACAAAGTAGCCAGAATTATGCAAAATGGCGGCTACGGAAACCAAACCGAAACTAATAGAGCGGCCATAAGATACGGCTCCAATGAAATAAAAGAAATAAATGGTGCTCATTTCTACAAATCAAAAAATATACTTAATTTAACCGAAAAAATTGTTACAAATCGAGATATTCGTCTTGGTATTGAAAAAGAATTGGGTAACAAAAGTATTGAACAATTCTGGTTAGAAAACGACCACAAAAATGTTGTAGCCCAAAAAATAAGTATAAAACAGGTGTCAACCAATGCTTATGAAAAAGGCACCGACCAAACAATGCGTAATGAAATAGTTAAAAAAGGTATGGAAAGCTACAATAAACAAGTTGTTGAAGCAACTTTAACAGCCGTAGATCCGACATACAAAGCGGATTACGATAACCTTACAA
>CADBQW010000066.1 GCA_902796925.1 uncultured bacterium
AAAACAAGGATTAAAATATGGAAGAAGAAAGAATTGATGTTAGAAAACAAAGTCCTGAAATGATTGCAGAAGCAGTACGAAGTTCTGATTTGTGTTTCAGAATTAACCACACAAATCCTACAACCCCTGAATGCAAAAAACTTATTGATGAACTTTTTAATCATACGCTTGGCGAAAATACGGTTTTACATCCGCCTATATTTACAATTTTGGCAGATAAAGTTAAAATAGGCTCTAACGTAACAATATTAAACAATTTCCAATGTATGTCGGCAGGGGGGCTTACAATTGAAGATAACACAATGATTTCTTTGAATTGCACTATTGCAACTAATAACCACGATATGTATGACCGATATGTAATTACTTGCAAACCTGTTCATATTAAACGGAACGTTTGGATTGGAGTAAACGTTACAATACTCCCCGGGGTTACAATAGGTGAAAATGCAGTTGTAGGAGCAGGAGCAGTTGTTACTAAAGATGTTCCAGATAACGCTGTTGTCGTTGGAAATCCGGCTAGAGTTATAAGATATCTTGATGCAGACAAATTTGAAAAAAATTAAAAATAAAATGGAGATATAAAAATGAAAGTATTATTATTTAATGGTTCGCCTCATAAAAATGGCTGTACTTATACAGCTTTAGAGGAAATTGCAAAAACCTTAAAAGAAGAAGGAATTGATTCTGAGATTTATCAAATCGGAATAAAATCACTAACCCCTTGCCGCGGTTGTGGTGCGTGTGCAAAACTTGGCAGATGCGTAATAAATGATGATGACGTAAATAATTTTATTGAATATGCAAAAGATTTTGATGGATTTATTTTCGGTTCACCCATTCATTATGGTTCAGCTTGCGGTGGAATTACCGCATTTTTGGATAGGGTATTTTTTGCGACTTTTATGTCCGGCAGAGGTGATGTGTTCAAACATAAACCTGCCTCTGCAATAGCAAGTGCAAGACGTTCAGGCACAACTGCAACATTAGATCAATTAAATAAATATTTTACAATATCAGAAATGCCTATTATTTCAGGCAGATATTGGAATATGGTGCATGGTCACACCCCTGATGAAGTAAAACAAGATTTGGAAGGAATGCAAAATATGAGAATTCTTGCCAGAAATATGGCTTGGCACTTGAAATGCAAAGAGGCAGGCGAAAAAGCTGGAATTAAACTTCCAAAACAAGAAGAAATTGTTTACACAAACTTCATACGATAGAGAAAGGATAGCATTCTTGCTATCTGTATAATGACAGTCGGTTTGAGAAGAAAGAACAGAAGAATTGAGAATTAGAAAATGTAGGTTGGCATTACTATGCCAACAAAAGGAGTAAATAATTATTGTCGCCTTTGTAAAGCCGACCTGCAAACTTTAAGTTCCCTGTTTTGTTATTTTGTAAGCTTAGATAACACTATTTGAATCATATATGCAGATAACACAACCAAAAATAAATATAATGTTTATGGGTGTAAAAGAACTTGCAGTTTGAGCATTTTTAACAGTAGTTTTGATAATTTGTGGAATTCGAACCTACGAGAGAAATATTTATGTTAAAATTGTTATATGGAAAGAGTTTCAGAGCTTCAAAATATTTTATCTAAAGAAAAATATCTAATTTCAAATAATGTATATGACAATTTTGTAGCAGTTCATAAATCTTTGAATTTGTTAGAGCCAACACCTCAAGATTGGTATGGGAATACAGTAGATGATGCACTTGAATATTTGGGAATAAAAGATAAAGGTATTAGGATTAAAACTCCAATTGATGAAATTATCATCTACAAAAACCATATTGAACACTTAATTAATGACAATGACCCACATAGAAAAAGACATTTGAACAGAGCAATTAGAACAATGCAAGAACCAAATATTATTGTTAAAGGTGGAGTTTATAATTATTATATAAAATTATTCACAGATAACAGCAATGTCAAACCCCATCTGCAAGTGGTAAAAGTAAAATCAGACGGAAGTTTCTATGTAACCAACCACAAATTAAACAAAAAACAAGCAGATAAAATCATATTAGAAGGACAAGTCCTTTACGACTTGTCCAGCTTATCAGATACATAAAGTACCGACACTATTATTATAACACATGTTG
>CADBQW010000067.1 GCA_902796925.1 uncultured bacterium
CAATAGAAACATTTGTCAACTGCTTAAAAATAGATTATAAAGACCTGTTTAATTTTGACAGTATATATAGAGAAGAATACTCTAAAGATAAACTTTTAGGCAGTATTTTTAAATTAACTAAAAATTTTGATACATCGGCAATGATACATTTAGTTGAATATACAAGACTACTAAAAAAGTTAATAAAAGCGAAGAAATAATAGATAGTCAGTAGGGTGCAATTTTTTGCACCAAAATCAAAATACCTATTTTTGTCCTTTTGTAGGATTTCGATTTTGTCTATATTTGAGCCTAATATTTACCCTTTCAAAATTTCATTTTAGAAATTTTGAGGACTTTTGACGGACTTTTGAGGTACTTTGAATTTTTTACTTCCAACCTTTTGGAATCTGTAAAAGAACAGTTAGTTTGATTATTCCATGCACTTAGTTTGATTATTTGGCTAAAACTTTATCAAAAGAATTTCGCATATTTAATGATAATATTATTAATTTAAATATAGACTATCATACAACTTATTTTTATTTTATATTTAAAATATGGAATTCAAAAATAATAGTGACGGAATAAAACGTGTTATAGGTAGAAATTTTTCAGCTCAACAAGGTGATGATATTCAAGAGCAAGAAAATACACATTATACAAATATAGAAACAAAAAACAGACAAAACGAATCTTATTCACAAGATTATACATTATTTTGGAAAAAACTGAATATAATACCTTTTTCAATTTTTTTGGTTTTCGCTCTTATTGTAATATGGCAAAGAGATACTTTTGTGCCACATATACCATCATATAATTATCAGAATATAACAACACCGCAAACATCTTCTGTAAAACCAGAAGGTCCTACAACTACAACCCAACCTAAAAAACACGAAGAGAAAAAAGTAGTAGAAACACCAAAACCTAAAACTGAACAAAAACAAGTGCAAGAAACAAAACCAAAAACACAGAAAACAGTTCAAACGCAGACTCAAACTAAACCGGCAACTACAACAACAAAACCAAAAGTTACAACAAACACGACAAAACCTAAAACCACTACTACAACAAAGTCTAATACTAAAACAAAAAGTGATATAGAAAAGTCTTCTGATTGGTTTTTTGAATAAAGAGGAAATATGAAAATAAAATATTTTTTATTAATATTATTTATCTTTAGTTTTAATTTAATAAATACGGCTTTCGCTGAAAATTGGATTCCTGTTAAGTCTGACAATGGCAAAGTCGCAGAATTAGATATTCAAAGTATAAAAGTGGATGGAAATATTGTTAAATACAATATAAAGCAAGCCACATTAGACAAAGATATGGTTTATCGAATGATAACAAATTATAAAAACAAAACCACAGCTATAGTAAGTATGGAAATAAGACAGAATGGCAAACAAGTTGGTTTTGAGGATTATTCAAATAAACTGAAATATGTAGCAATAAAAAACGGAACATTAAACGATGCAGTATATCAAATTTTAGAATATTCCAAAGACTTTGATAATACTTGTGCAAAATCGCCTGAATGGGATAAATATTTTAAAAAATTACAAAGTAAAATTCAAAGAGGGTGGCATCCAAATACAGTACTCGGCAGACATTATCCTAAAGAACATGTTACTGCTTATGTAACACTAGTTATTGATAAAGATGGAAATATTTTATATAGAGGATATGAAAATAACACAAATACTGCTAATAAATATCAAAATTTTAATGCAAATTTTGAACAAGAAATAAATAAATTTTATGAAAAAGTTAATAAATTAGATCCTTTACCAAGCAATTTCAATGGAAATAAAATTATAGTAATTGTTAAATATGAATATACTATTGCAAAAGATCCTCTATATCCTCAAAAATTCCGTTGGAGTGAAGTTGGCATCAGCTATATGATTTGTAATAAAAAATATTCAGGGTTATATGCAATAATGAGACTACTGTTTTTACCAGTTGAGTTTGTTTATATAATACTTTTTGATTGGTAACGGCAAAGCCAACTACTTTATTTCAATCCGTAAATTGTGATAAAATAGATTTATTGAAAGGGTATGTCCATGTTTGACATAGCCATGAATTATGATTAATAAAAACGGAGTTGTGCTGTGCTAAGAAAAATTTTTACATTTTTATTAATTCTATTTTTGACAAGTAGTGTCGGTTTTTGTCTTACTAGCTACGATAAAAACGGAAATCGCACAGGAATTTACAAAACAGACTCAAGCGGTAAAACAACTCATTATGATAAAAATGGGAATCGTACTAGCTTTTACAAAACCGATTCTAATGGCAAAACGACAAGTTACGATAAAAATGGGAATCGTACCGGCTATTATAAAACCGATTCTAATGGTAAAACGACAAGTTACGATAGAAACGGAAATCGCACAGGCTATTATAAAACCGACTCTAATGGCAGAACTACCAGTTATGATAAAAACGGAAATCGCACAGGAAGTTTTAAAAAAGATTCATCAGGTAGAATTACCGAGTATGACAAGAATGGCAACAGAGTTAGAACATACAGATAAAAGGTAGATATATGAAAAAACAGATTAAAATTAGAGTTTATCCTAATGGAAAAATTGAATCGCAGACGGTTGGTATAA
Organism: uncultured bacterium; assembly: GCA_902796925.1. GTDB lineage: Bacteria > Cyanobacteriota > Vampirovibrionia > Gastranaerophilales > Gastranaerophilaceae > RUG14219. The sequence goes on from CADBQW010000067.1 coordinate 2,610, forward strand.
AAGGAAAGGCTTGTCTTGGCTACATTAAGGATATTGAACAATTGACTGGTGCTACGGCTGTAGATTCTCAATTTACAAATGAATATTACGAGCAGGAACTTTCAAACGAAACATTTAATAGGACTTCGCAGCATCGTGGATATTAGAGTTAATAAATACATACCAATAACAAAAGCAGAAGGTCCTAATACAAGATTTGTCATTTGGGTTCAAGGATGTTCTATTCGTTGTAGGGGATGTGCAAATTCTCACATGTGGGATAAAAATGGCGGCACCTTATATAAGGTTGAAGATATGATTAATCTTATAAAATCATATTCTGACAAAATTGAGGGTATAACTTTTTTAGGTGGCGAACCGATAGAACAAATTGAATCTGTGACAGAGATTGCCAAAGCAGCTCAAGAAATGAATTTAACAGTTTTATTATTCACAGGATATGATTTTAATATTATTAAATTAAGTGATAGTGTTAAAGAACTTATAAAATATGTTGACGTTTTAATTGATGGAAAATATGAAAAAAATTTAACTGATTATTCGAGACCTTGGGTAGGTTCTTCAAATCAAAATTATTATTTCTTAACAGATAAATATAATGAATCTATTATAAAAAACTATAAAAATAAGTTTGAATTAAGAGTTGATAAAGATAATAAAATTTTTATAAATGGTATGGGTGATTATTCAAAATTAGTTGATTTAGTGAGGTAAAAATGGTAGATAACGAAATACTTACAGGAACAGAAAAAACAAAACAACATCTTACAAATTTATTCAGAGCAAGATTCCCATTTGTATATATTGCAACTTGGGAGGAAATAAGAATTATAGAAATGATTCTTGATATTGCAAATGATGTCAAAAAAATAAAATCAAAAAGAGATGTTTTTGTTTGGAGTTTAACTGATGGACTTAACAAAATTACCGATGCCGGACAAGAAAAAGTTAAATTAAGCAATCAAGAAAATCCTGTAGAGGCTTTGAACTTTATTAATAATCACAAAGGTTCTGCTATTTTAATACTAAAAGATGTGCATCCATTCCTCGGTGTTGCAGGTCGTAACGCTGATTATACTTTTATTCGTAAGGTAAGAGATGCAGCAGCATCAATAAAAAATGATGATTTTCCAAAGAATGTTGTAATTATTGCACCTACACTTGTATTGCCAGTTGAATTACAAAAAGATATAACTGTTGTGGATTTTGACTTGCCTACATTAGAAGAGTTAAAAAGTCTGCTAAATGATATGATTGATGCTAATCAAGGATCAAAAATCAAAATTTCGCTTGATGAAAATGAAAAAGAAATATTGTGCAAAGGGGCTCAAGGTTTAACATTACAAGAGGCTGAAAATGCTTTTGCGAGAGCAATGGTCAGTAAAGAACGTCTTACAATAAAAGAGCTAGATATCGTAATGGAAGAAAAATGCCAAGTTATCAAAAAGACAGGCATATTAGAGTATGTTAACTCTAATATAAATATTGACGATGTCGGTGGTCTTGAAAATATGAAACGATGGTTAACTAAGCGGAACAATTCTTGGTTAGGAAAGGCTCAAAAAGAATATAATCTTCCTGCTCCAAAGGGTATATTAATAACTGGTGTCCCCGGCTGCGGAAAATCAATGACAGCTAAAGCTATGTCTGCAATGTGGCAATTACCTTTATTAAGGCTAGATGTCGGTAAAATATTCTCAGGTCTTGTCGGAAGTTCAGAAGAAAATATGAGAAAAGCAATTCAGACCGCAGAAGCTGTTGCACCGTCAATTTTATGGATTGATGAAATTGAAAAAGGTTTTGGAACTGGTGGTGGAGAAGTAGATGGTGGAACTTCAACAAGAGTTTTTGGAACATTCTTGACTTGGTTAAATGAAAAAACAAAACCCGTTTTTGTAATTGCAACAGCAAACAATATAAACAGACTTCCGTCCGAGATGTTAAGAAAAGGAAGATTTGATGAAATATTCTTTGTTGACCTACCAACTTTTTCTGAACGAAGAATGATTTTCAAAATTCACTTAAATAAACGTCTCAAAAATAGTCTTTCTCAAAACTTTGAAATTAGTGACCAAATACTTGATAGACTTGCACATGCTACTGAGGGATTTGGTGGTTCAGAGATAGAACAAGTTGTCATTTCTGCACTATTTGAGGCTTTTGCAGATAATAGAGAATTGCGAGAAGAAGATTTATTCAAGGTTATAAGAAATACTGTTCCTCTTTCAACGACACAGTCAGAACAAATATTAGCAATTCGTTCTTGGGCAAATGATAGAGCTGTTGCTGCAACTGCTCAAAGTGATAGAAGCGATTATTCGCAGGATGATGCACCTGAAATTGCTGAAAAGAAAGCCGAAGAAAAGAAAATATCGGAGAATATCAAGAAGTCTCGTGGTGGTAGAACAATAGATTTTTAAGGAGAATAAATATGTCAGTAGGTGTTGAATTAGTACCATTATCAATGTTGATAGCGACATCCTTTGCAGGAGGATTATCACTTTTTGATGTAAAAAAACAAGCTAAAGAACGTAATAAAAATAATCCACCGCAAAAAAATGTTGTTGAAATTCCAAGTTATATTTTACCGACAGTTTTTACTGATAAAGAAACCTTATTAAAAACGTTGGATAATCTTGGCTTATGTTATACAGAAAAAAATGGAAAAATAGAGACTTCTATTCAAAATTGCAAAATTGAATTTTTTAAAGAATCAGAAAGTTTTAGTATGCAAATCACTGGCAATGTTGATATTGACAAAGCTTGGGAAGAATATACTCAAATAACTGATGGTTACGGACAAGTTGTTCAATCCGAAGTTATAAATAATATTAAAGAAAAAGTTTCTCAAAGTTCCTCTTTCTCATTAGAAAGTGAAGAAGTTCAGGAAGACAACTCTGTTGTCATTACAATAAATATATAAGGTCAAAATGGATAACGTAAAACCAGAATTCTTAATAATTACAATGTTAATAAGCTATACTATTGGAGCATTTGCGGCTACTACTGTTGATGCACCAATGTGGATAGTAGGATTATGTTTTGCAGGATTTGTAATATTATTCTTTCCAATTATTTTACAGGAATCAAATAGCCTTATGGAAAGAAGATATAAAAATAGAAGAGGTGTATATTATTTATTACTATACCTTTTCTTTGTTTTTTATATGATTTATTTTGTAATACGTGGTATTTTTAGTGGATTGAGGTCATATGGCAAGAAGAAGTAGTGATGCAGATGCTATAGGTGCTTTAATTGCACTATTTGTACTTGTGATAGGTTTTGTGATTTGGATTACTCCATATATTTTACAAGCCTTAGCATTTATATTCGGTGCTTTGGCAAGTTTTTGTATAAAATACAAAAAAGAAATATGGCGATGTTCATGGGAATTGATGGCAATTGGTTTAGCATATTTAGTTGCTTTCGGTGCATGTACAACTCATGAAGGTGGGCGTTATTACGAATTGTATTTAATTATTTTATCTGCTACAAATTGGTTTACATACCGAAGTATTGCATTGCAGTTTGAACGAGATAGCAAAAATAAAAATCTATCCATTAAAGATGAAAAAGTAATTACAATTGAAAAAGTAAACGTAATTAAAGTTGAGATGCCTAAAGAGAAGCCAGAAGTGAAGAACGTCACAAAGCAACTTCAACAAATGAAAACAGATTACCCGATTAATATAGAAAAATGCAAAAAAGAGGACATAATGACTCTTGCAGGCTTTGATGAAAAGAAAGCACAGCAAGTAATAAATGCTCGGAAAAATGGGAAAATGTGGTATAGCATTGAAGATTTTTGTCAGGATTATAATCCAAAACCTCACGAACTTATTTATATTGAGAATAGATTAGTATTTCCTCCTAAACCTAACCTGAAAAAAGGAAGAACTGTTGATGTTTAAATCTTCTATTTAGTCCAATTTTTCAAGAAATTCTTTAACGAAGAAAAACCAAAACCGAATTTTTTTTCTTCGGGGTGTAATTTCTGTGTTGGCTCATCGGTAACAATTGGTTTGCCAGATTCTTCAAGCTTTTGTTGAACATTTGCAGTTTTTTTCGCATTTTCTTTTTCAATAAACTCTATTAATTCCTGAACAACAGATGGTATCATCTTAAACTTGAATTCAAGATCCTCAACAGTTTTACTTGTTAAGTCTTCTATATAAAAAATACCATTGTTGTATAAATCAGATTTTGCTCGTTGTGTTAAGGGAATGTCTTTTAGACGATGTTTATTTTTATCTTCATCTGTGTATGGTTGAAATGGGATTTCTCTATCCAATAAAAAATCAAATAATTCATCTAATAATCCAGCACCTACACCTTTAATATTTTTTACTTTTATTAAATTTATGTCTTCTAAATCTTCTATATAAAACTTGTTTTTGCTATATAATGCGGCTTTAAGATTTGGACTTAAATTGTAATTATATAATGCATCCTGCAATAAACTTTTTTGTTTGTATGGTATTTTATATTTATTCATACAAATCATTAAATCTTCAATTATATATGGATTTAAGTCATATTTATTTTTAATTTGCATTAAATCAATATTTTCTAAATCATCAATATACAAAATTTGTTCTTTCGCCAATTCGATGACAGTTTTATCTTTAAGATTATAATTCTTTAATAACCTATCGGTGTGGTCTTCTTGTTCTTCTTGTAAGCTATTTTCCTCAATTGGTAATTCCTCTTTTATTGTATTTTCAACAATAGGATTGTTATCTATCTCATTCAAAGAATTAATGAATTGAACAATGTCTTCCATTTCATTCGGATACATTTTTAGTTTTGAAAGAGTGCCGTCTTCGTATTTTTTTAATAAATCTTCTAAATAGAAAATACCATTATTGTATAATTCTGATTTACTTTTTGAAGATAATGTTGTATTTTTCAGTCTTTTTTTATCCATGTCTAATTCATTATAAGGTTTGTATGGCACATTTTTATCTATTAGAAAATCAAATAATTCATCTAATAATCCGGCTCCTACACCTTTAATCTTTTTAATAGAAACCAAATTTATATCCTTTAAATTTTCAAGATACAATAAATTTTTCTCGTACAATATAGATTTTAAATTAGGACTCAATGGATAGTTATATAAAGGCTCTTTATTTATGTCCTTATTTTGGAATGGAAGATTCTTTTGATTCATAAAATACATTATGTCATCAATAGTTGCAGGTTTTATGTTGTGTTGAGTTTTTAATAAAGATAAATTCAAACCGATTAAATCGTTAATTTTAAATATTTGTGCTCTTTCTAATTCATATTTAGTTTTATCTTTTAGATTGGTATTTTTTATTAAATCAGTAGAGTCAGTATTTTCATTATTTTCAAATTTTGCTTGAAATTCTTTTCGTTCAAAAACAACAGGTTTATCTTCTAATATTTTTTGTTCGTTTTTTACTACATATTTATTTTTGACATAATTATCCGGCAAAGCCTCTTTTTTGCTTTGTTCAATAGGTTCAGGTTTTGGTTCTATTTTTATTTCAACTTTTTTCTTTTCTTCAGAATTAGGTATTGCAGGTTTTATCTTTTTCTGTTGCTGCTCTAATTCTTTAATTTTCTTTTCTCGTTCTACTTCAGCATAAAGTTTTTTTAAGGATATTTTTTCTTTAAATTTATATCCTTTTTCATTAGTATATACTTCAGCAAGTTCTTCTAATTTTTTTGTCGGTCGATATTCAACGAATTCAGGATGCATAGAGTTAGCGAGTACATATTTTAGATATGCTTTACGCATTTTATTTAAAGCTCTTGCTTCAATTTGTCGTATCCTTTCACGAGAGACTCCATAAATATTTCCTATTTCGTCTAATGTACGACCTTTATTGCCGGAATTCTCGCTTAATCCGTATCTTAGAATTATAACATCCCTTTCTTTTTGACTTACTTGGTCAAGTAAATTTTTTACGAGATCATCAACTTCACCTACACAAAGGTCATTTTTCTCAAATATCGCAATTTCATCAGATGCAAAAGGATTTATCTTCTCATCTGCATATTTTTCTTCATAATACTCTATATTAAGAGAGCATCTAGGAGAATCTAATAATTCATTTAATTTATCAACTGTCCAACCGAAATGTGCAGCGATTTCTTCTCTTGGAGTATTTATCGGACAATAATTCATATAATTAAACAGACGGCTTAAAGTTTCTGTATAATGGACAGGATAACGAATCATTTTACCCTTATCCTGAATTGCACGTTGAATAGACTGTTTAATCCACCAAGTTGCATATGTTGAAAATCTGTGTCCATAAGTATAATTAAATTTTTCAGTAGCTTTAATTAGTCCGAGATTTCCTTCTTGTATTAAATCAAGGAAAGACAAACTTTTAGAATATATAAAGTGTTTGGCAATACTAACAACTAATCTTAAATTTGAATTTACTAATCTTCTTTTTGCACTATGATATCTACTAAACCTTTTGTTTGACTCATGCTTATACTCAAACATTATTTTAGTAAGTTCATACTCGTCTTCAACTGATAAACGGGGAATTTTACCGATATTTCTTAAATACCACCTTATAGTATCATCAAGAAGTAATTGTTCTCTTAATTCCTCTTGTTTTGCTATATTGCTACTTTTTAATGATGCTAACTTTTCTTTAAAATTAGCACTAAACTGTTCTACACCAACACCATCGAATTCATTTACGTTGTAGTCTATATCGTAAAAAGCATCATCTGCGTAGTTTTCATCAGCATAATCATATTCGTCATCATAATCTGTTTGAGAATTTTCAAAATGAATATCATTATCAAATTCTTCAATAATTCTACTGTTTTCGTATATACTTATTTCTGATATAGCCGGAGGTTCTGCTTTTTCTTCTTCATTTTTAATGATGGTTACTTCTTGTTGAGAATTATCTATTGTGTTTGATTCTTCTTCCAATTCCTCATCAATATCTTCGATTTCATCTTTAGAAGCTTCATCCTCAATTTTTTCTTCAGTGTTAGCTTGTTCTGATTTATCCAGAAAATCAAAATTTAATAATTCTTTGTCTTCTTTGCTTAAAATATTAGATTTCCGTTGTATTTGAGTTGGCTTATTGTAATATTTGTTAATTGTATTTATAAGAAATTCATTAGGATTTAATTCTAATGCTCTATCAAAGTTAAAGTTAGCATCATCATAGTTCTCAACTTTATAATAGCAAATTCCTCTCATGCAATATAAAGCATCATCGTTATGATTTGCATCAATTAATCTATTTAGTAATTGAATCCATTCATTATGCTTTGTAAGAAAATCCGGGACATCAAACCTGAAAAACAGATAGTATAGATCTTTGATAAAACCATTTATATTTTTATGTGCAAATTCAGAATTCAATATTAAAGTTAAAGTTTGTTTCAAATCGGATATTATATTGTCACTATTTTTAAATATAGTGTTCATTAATGCTCTATAATAGAGAGGTTGATATGCATTGAAGTCTTTTGAAATAAGTAAATCTACTAAATCTGATAGCCATTCAGTATAATCATTCTGAATCAAATTTTTCATTAGTGTATAATTCTTGAAAATATAATGATAATTTTTTAAATGCTTATCTGTTTTTAATGAATTTATACTTTCCTCTAATAAATCCAATCCGTCTTCGTAATTTTGCAGTTGCAAATTTGAGTAAGCTGCGAACTGTAGACTTACTGTTTTATACTTTGTATTGTTTTCTATATGATAATCAAAATACCTTAAGGCAGTTTTATAATCGCCTTTATTCATACTTATTAAGCCACATTGAAAACGAGCTGTCAGCATAATGTCATCTGATTCAATATGGTAATTATCAACAATATTTTTAAAATAATTGAAATATTCGTCATATTCAGATTCAGCAGGAAGAGTTGTAAGATATCTATTAAATTCTTCTTCAGATATGTGGAAATCCGGCTTTTGTATTCTAGGGACACTTGAGAATTTTGTAATATTTTCAACTTTACCATCATCATCTGTTTTTATTGCAGTTTGTTCAGTTGCAATATTGACATTTGTTTTTACATCTTTTTTACCATATATGCACTCAATATCAAACACTTCTTGCAAGACTTCAAGCTGCTCATTTGTAAGATTTTGAGGTGTTAATCTTAAAATATTTATGCTATCTATAACTTGAGTTTCAATCTTTACTTTACTTGGTCTATTTTCAGTAAATACAAAACACAAATATTTTCCAAAACTCATTACTATTATGCTTGGAAATGGTAGTTGTCTGTTGATTTCATCAGCAATTTGTTTCAGAGAGGTATCTGTATAAAGCATAGAGCTTAACTTTAGAGAAAAATAAGCATAGACTTTATTTGAAGATTTAACTTGTGCGATATGTTTTTCTCGCAAAATTTCATTTATATCTTCAGTACCAACTTGAAATAAAGAATGAAATTCTACCCACTCAGACCATTTACCTTTTACTTTATTAAAATTAGGAAATATATTGATAAATTCAGCAGGACTATTTATCATATCAATTCTTCTTTTTCGGGTATTATATCCGAATGCTTCAAAGAGATTGAATATATCATCTTTTAGGTCAGCTTTATAACTGCCGATTTTTTGTATAATTTGAGTTATTGACTGTTGTTCTTTTATTTCCATTTATTCTTATAATATAATCATTGTATTATACCGAGGATTTATCACTTATTATTAACCAACTTATAAGTTCAAAATCATCTTCGCACTTAACTTGCTCGTCTGCAGCCGGAGCTAACATACCTTTAGCAAAGATATTTTTGACTAAGTCTTTTTGATATGACTTAGTAATTCCACCAACAGAATCATGTAAAAGTTTATTATAGATTTCTAAACCATTTTCCACATCTAATTTTTTATTAAATATTTCACATAATTCCGCATATGGTGTTTTCTTTCCTAAGCATAAAACTCTATATAAATCTAAAATCTTTTTTGCTTTTTCGTATGTATATAGAATTGTTCCGTCACTCTTTATATATACTAAATAGTAAGGTTGAAGCTTATTGATTTTTTCATTATCATTAGAAATATTTTTTTGTTTCAAACAGAATATTATACCACTTGGAACACTATGTTCCTCTTCATTACTATCTATATATTTATCAGGAATAATTGCATTTAATCCGATTGGAAGTTTTTCCAATTCATCATTTTTTGTTTTCACATAAGATCTTAAATCCGAATGAAAATCCTCCATTGAAAAATCTGTTAAAGCCAAATCTTCAGCAGAATCTTCAATATCATCCAATGGCTCTTCTGCCATTAGTTTTTGTATTTGTTTTTCTCTAAATGATAGCTCGTTATTCTGAGAAAATTCTAAATCTTGTTCTTCTAAGATATAATCATCTGTTGTGGTTGTTTGGTCTGCTAAAGCCATTCTTGCTTCAACACGATACTGTAATTTAATGTAATGTTCCAAATCTTGAGTGGGCCAAAAACTAATCATTTGAATTTCTGCATTATCACTCCCGATTCTGTCAATACGACCAAATCTTTGAATCAAACGAACTGGATTCCAATGAATGTCATAATTTACAACAGTATCACAGTCTTGTAAATTTTGACCTTCAGAAATACAGTCTGTACATATAAGAATATCTATTTGGTTCTTCGATGTTCTTGTATAGTCTTGCAGTTTAGCTTTAGGTGCAAAATTTTCGAGGATTGTGTCGAATTTATCAGAACCATATGTAGATGCATTCCCTGTACCTGTTACTAATGCAATATTTAAGTCTAATTCGTCCTTAACATAATCTTTCAATGAATCATAAATATATTTTGCAGTATCACTATATGATGCAAATACAATCAATTTTTTATTCATTTTTTTTGATTTATCTTCAATTAAAGATTTAAGTTCTTGCAGTTTTGCATCACGTTCAGCGGTAATTTCTTTTGCCTTTTGATATATTTTCTGAATCTGTTCTCTATCCTTTTTCAGAGCATCTTTCCAAGCATCAGTATCCAAGTCTCGTATATCGTAAACCAACTTTTTACCTACGCTGTAGTCAATATCATCATCTTCTTCATATGTATAGATAGCTTCTTCATTTTTATATTCAATTTCAAAGTTTTCTTTTGTTCTTTCGCATAATTCAATTTGTTCAAGTCTTTCATCAATCTTTTGTAATACCGTTTGCATAGACATTGTAAAAGATGCAATTGAGCTTTCAAGACGTTTTAAGAAACTCATTTTCATCATGCCGGTTAAATAGTTTTCTCTATCTTCCTGAGTCATTGCTGAACGTTGTTTACGTTTATATTTTTCTAAGTTTCTAATAACATATACTGTTGGTTTATATAGAGACAAACTGTATTTTTCAATTTCTTCGTTCAGTTTTTCATAAGTTGGAAATTGACCGTATAAATCGATGTCTTTATATATTGAGATTGGTTTTTTTCTTCTTGGAATCTTATTCATAAGGTCATCAGATTGATAATAATTTTTAATCTGCTTTCTTGAACGAGCAATTGTTAAACTATCAAGTAAGTTAACAAAACTTGCATCCAAACGTTCTAATAGTTCATCTTTATTTCTATACTTACTCTTTGCCCACTCAATATATTTTTTATTTGCAGTTCTTATCAAGCCGGTTATACTTGGAATATCTAAATCATCTTTGAAAGCACCATCTTCATCCAATGTAATCAAACGAATTTGATTCTTTAAATCTGTTAGTGAAGTATTGACTGGTGTTGCTGATAATAATAAAACTTTTGGTTGTCTTGAACCATTTTTAATAATATCGTTCATTAATTTATCGTAACGGCTCATTCTGACAATATTACCATTTTCATCTCGTTTACTTGCAGTTGCATTTCTAAAATTGTGAGATTCATCAATTACAACTAAGTCAAAATCTCCCCAATCGAAGCCTTTGTTTTTTTCGTTTTCAGAGGTTAAATCAGTATGTGTTTTTAAATCAATTTCTAAACGATCTGCTTTAAAAGGATTATCTACATTTTTGTGAGTATATTTTTTCCAGTTATTCTCAAGTCTTTTAGGAGCTAAAACTAATATATTTGGCTTTTTATTGCAAATAAAGTATTGAATAACACCTAAAGCTGTGAACGTTTTACCTAAACCGACACTATCTGCTAAAATACAACCGTTGTATGCATCAAGTTTATGGACAATCGAGTTTACTGCATCCTTTTGAAATTGAAACAAAACATCTTTCCATAATGTTGTATCAGTAAATTTCGTATTAGCCTCAACACTCTCATAGTTTCTGTCTAATTTACCTGAAAAAATCTCATATAGAGTTTTCATATAAACGAGTTCCGGCGAATTTTCTTTAAATAGAGACTCAATATACTTTATGATTTCTTTTTTAGCATCCTCTGTATTATTATTCCATAAATCATCAAACCATTCTTTAAGTTCTTTTTTACCATTATCGCTATCAATAACAGTATTGAGTTCATAGTTTGAACATTTGTTTATACCAAGACCGCTGCTTGTAAAATTAGAGCTTCCTACAACAGCATCAATTGCACCTCTTGGATTATTTTCCTGTTCAATGTAATACATTTTTCCATGTATTAGTGTTTTATTGTTATCTTTTTTAGGAGCTGTTTTTATTTGAACCTTTGATGATTTTAACCATTTATTGCAGTCTCTTGCGATAGCGTTTTGTGTTATAGCTTTGTCTAACTCTATATTTTCGTCTTGAATTTTAAAGACTTTAAAACGTTTATCTTTTAAACCTAAATTTTCAACAGAAGAAGGTTCGCCTAAAATAAAGTTCGTTTCAGATACTTTCTCTGTTAATTCTTTTTTTAGAGCATTAAATGCAAATACTGTAAAATATGCAGAAACTATACTCAACTTTGATTTGATACCTAATTTATAATTGCTATCAATTTTCTCTTTTATAAAATCAACAACTTTTTTATCCTCAGAATTATCTAATATAGTCGTTTTCTCTGCCATTCCAACCCCTAATTAACAAATATTGCAACACATTTTAGCTACACACATTCTATCACAAATAAGACATTCATGCTAATTAGGTTTTTTGGTTTATAATGAATCTAGAAATTATTACATTAAAGGAGTAATCTATCATCAAATATTTTGTTATTATTTTGCTTTTATTAGTTTCTCTAGGAGAATGTTCAGCGAGACACATGTTTCGTGAAGAAGTCTATCAGGCATATTGGTGTGGCAAACATGATGGCATTATGGAATATAAACTTAATGATAAAACTAGGGTAGATTGCTTAACTAAACAATATGCTGTTGAAGTTGATTTTGCTCCAAAATGGGCGGAATGCATCGGACAGTCTCTGTACTATGGACTACAAACAAAATTACAACCGGCTTGCGTTTTAATAATGGAACGTGGAGAGAAAGATTATGAATATTTGAGACGATTACGTTCGGTAGCTTATAAAAAAGGAATTCGTACTTTTACTCTTACTCCTGATAAATTACATCAGTTTATGATTCAAGAACTTGCAAATGAAGTAAAACCTGAAACAATGCAAGAATAAATGTAATATATTCAGATTTCATTGAATTTGATTTATAATAATCGTGTGAAAAGACTTGTTGCAGTTTTATTAATATCTTCTCTTATTTCCTGTCCAGTTTCTGCACAGAGTTTTTATAAAGTCTTAAAAGTCTTAGATGGAGACACTTTTTATATCGACCTTAATTCAAACGGCAAGATTGAATCTGAAGAACGAGTAAGAGTGAATGGTGTTGATGCGTTTGAAGTTAAGTTAAACGCAGCACTTCAAAGACAAGCAAATCTTATTGGAATATCAGACGAGGAGGCTTTAAAACTTGGATATCTTGGCAAAGAGTTTGCAAAAAAATCTTTGTTACATAAAAAAGTAAAAGTTGAATATACTGCAAATCAACAAACAGACCACTATAATAGAGGAATTGTATCAATCTATTATGACTGTGACAAAAACGGATACTGTAAATCTTATGAACAAGAGGTTTTAAAATCCGGCTACGCATTAGTTTATAAACCATCAAACATATCAAAAAATTTGTGGCAGTATCAAAATATAGAAAAAGTAAGAGAGAATATTCAAAACGCACAAGATTTGGAATTAGTTGTTTTAAATAAACGAAGCGGAAGATATCACACTTTAAACTGCGAATATGGTTGGATGTCAAAGCGATTTGGTCTTATTGAAAAACCTCGAATAAATTTTAGGAAACATCCTGCAAGCTGTTGTCATAACGTAAAACCACATCATAAAGAACACACAAAAAATTATAAAACATATAATAAAGTTGTTCCGGCAGATGTTCAAGAAAACAATATAGAGTTATTCTTTTTGAATCCAATCGAGCAGAAAAAGCCGACAAATAAGTGTGTTTCAGATGCTTGTAAAGCACTTTTATACAATATCGACCACGCACAAGAGAGTATTGATTTTGCTATTTACGGAATAAGAAGACAAGATGCTATTTTTGAGGCATTAATTCAAGCACAAAAACGTGGAGTAAATGTTCGTTGGGTTACTGATATGAATGAAAAAGAACTAAATATTTACTCAGATACATATAAACTAATGAAAAAACTTCCGACATACAATACGGACTTTGAATCACAACAAAAGGAAGTCGATGCATTAACAAATTACAAGATTCCGCATAAAGCAATAATGCACGATAAATTCTTTATTTTTGATAAAAAGAAAGTATTTACAGGCTCAACAAATATATCGGATACTTGTTTAACCGGCTTTAACTCAAATGTTGCAGTTTTAATAAATAATCCGCAAGTAGCAGAAGTGTTTACGGAAGAATTTGAGCAGATGTACAAAGGCAAATTCCATAATCAAAAACTTGCAGTACATAATAATGAAAATATAAAAGTTGATAATGCAACTGTTTCTATTTACTTTTCGCCACTGAATAAAGCAAGCACAGAGCAAATTATCCCTTTAATTAAAACTGCAAAAAAATCAATATATGTTCCTGTTTACTATATGACACGTAATGATATTATTGATGAATTAATATCAGCTAAAAAACGAGGACTTGATGTAAAAATAATCGTTGATGAAACGGCTGTAAATGGTCAGTATGTTGATATTGATTATATTAAAAATGGTGGTGTTGAATTAAAAGTTGAACATTGGAAAGGTATGATGCACATGAAGTCTATGATTATTGATGATTCAACTTTAATTATAGGTTCGATGAACTTTACAAAGCAGGGTGAGAATGTTAATGACGAGAATTGTTTAATCATCAAAAACGTACCAATCCTCACCTCTGCTTATAAAGCTCACTTTTTGGACTTGTGGAAGTCAATCCGCTAAACTAAATATGGCAGAATAAACATCCG
>CADBQW010000068.1 GCA_902796925.1 uncultured bacterium
CAAACCCAGACCAAGCTCCGCTTGGTTGGGTTCTCATCCCTTATTTTCTATCCCTTCCATTTTTATATGGTACGCCCGATGGGATTCAAACCCATGACCTTCGCCTTCGGAGGGCGACACTCTATTCAGCTGAGCTACGGGCGCTTCTATTCAGTTTTTCCCTCCCGTTAATATTATTGTAAAATCACTTTCTGCACAATAATAATTTACAGGATCATATACAAATTGCATTCCGCCTAGTCCGGAAATTTTTGACTTCAACTTTATGTAATAATCATTTGTAACTTTGTTTGAATGTGCAATAAATTGCGAATGTGTTCTTGTTAAATTCCCGGTGCAGTTTACATCTATACCAATTTCTTTCAATTGATCAATAAGAACTTTCGCTTCTGTACTCCTACCTGAAGAATACATTACACTCGCTCTGTATTCTTCATCCAAATTAATATTTTGTTTTTCACGATAGATTAATCTGTTTATTGTTTGCTGAGTTTTTTCCGGATCCAAAATCCAATAACTTATATACCCCTTTTCATTTGGCGCTCCGGGTAAAGTTGCTATCTCTATCTTGTCCATATCAATGTGTCTTGCCATTGCCGCATATTGGGACATTTCATATAATGACATATTTGTTTTTACATATTTCTTTGCTATTGAAACTATATCCGGAATTTTAACAATCGTCTCAGGACTCTTTAAGGTCTTAAGCATACCTCGCATAAACCACTGCTGGCGTTGGGTTCTGCCAATATCACCTAATGCATCATGCCTGAATCTTAGATATTCCACAGCCTGTTGACCGTTTAAATGTTGATTTCCTTTATCAAAATTTATATGAAGCTTGCCGGCATAATCATTGTAATGCATAGGTTTTTCAACATAAATATCTATTCCGCCCATCGTGTCAATGATATTTTTTACGGCATTATCATGTACCATAATATATTTATCAACTTTTACCCCAAAAGTGTCTTCAACAGTCTCAACCGTCATATCAATTCCGCCAATTGCATGTGCAGCATTAATCTTATTAACACCATGCCTATGTGGGAGGTATACCTTACTGTCTCTTGGTATAGATATTGCATTTACTGATTTTGAACGCGGATCAATATTCAACAGCAAAATTGTATCCGTTCTTGTTCCGCTCCAAGGATTATCCTTGTTCCCATTATCATCAACTCCAAGAAATAAAATATTCTGTCTCCTCGGACCAAAAGGAAGATTAAATTCTTCTGATTTTTTGTGTGAATTTCCCTTGGTTAACTTTTGAAATACCTTTGTTATCGCAGAATCCTGACCAAAATGTTCAGCCAGAAAATTTTCATTATCTGCAAATAAGAATAAAGCTAAAAATACAGTCGTAGCTATAGCAGTTAAAAGTATTATACTTCGCCAAAATTGACCCTGTACTTCACGTTCTTTCTGCCTTGAACGCATATAAGATGTCATATCCATCTTGCGTTTGTAATTTTTATTGTAATTTTGTCTATTATCAGCCATTATAATCTTCCTATTTTAAACAAAGGTTTTTACCAAAAAGGTTGAAACCAGAGTAAAGTATATCGTTAATCCGATGACATCAATTGTTGTTGCAATCAAAGGTCCCGAAGCTATTGCCGGATCAACATTTATAGCCTTTAAACCAAACGGAGTTAAGGTTCCGATTACCGTTGCCATTGTCATATTTATGGTCATCGCAACCCCAACAACAACTCCCAGCTCTATATTATGCTGCCAACCAAAAGTAACACCTGCAACAATTAAACCAAATATCGTACCTATTAATAGCCCCACTGCACACTCTCTTAATATATGATGAAACGCCGAATTCAAAGTTAATTCACCGGTTGATAAGCCGCGCACCATAAGCGTAATACTTTGAGTACCAATATTTCCGCCCAATCCTGCCAAAAGCGGCATAAATACCGCAACTAAAGGTAGTGCGGCAACAGTATGGTTAAAGTGGTTTGAAACCTGTACCGCAAGGAATTCTCCTATCAGTGTTATAAATAACCAAGGAGTTCTTGCCCTCACTGCGTTAATTAGGTTTCCGGTCAATATTTCATCTTCATCTATTGCCTCTGTCGAAATACCGGATGATTGATAAATTTCTTCCGTCGTTTCTTCTTCAAACAAATCGTGAACGTCATCCCAAGTAACCATCCCCTTTAACCTGTTATATAAGTCCACAACAGGTAAGGCATTATATTGGTATTTCATAAATTCATCAACAATGAAATCATTATAATCGTCAACATGCAGCTTTACAATATCAGTCGTCATAATATCTTCAACTTTTGCACTAACAGGTGATGTTAGTAATTTTCTCAATGACAAAACTCCAAGAAGATGACTTTGTTTATCAGTTACATAGATATAATAAAGCTCCATATTATCTTCCTGTGCACGCTGCCTGATCCCATTTAAAACATCCTGTACACTCATACCAACGTTGACTGTAATAACTGCCGGGTTCATCAACCCTCCGGCTGTATCCTCGTTGTATGCAAGAAGTTCTCTTACTTCTTCTGAAAATTTTTGCGGCAATTTATCAAGGTAAGTTTCACTCTCATCTTCCTCCATATCCCCTAAAACATCCGCAGCAGCATCGTGAGGAAGTTTATTGATAATTCTGGATGCAACTTCTTCATCAATGTCCCCCAATAATTCTACCTGCATTTGAGGCGGAAGATACTCAACTAAATCAGCGGCTTTATCAACATTCAAAACTTTAAAACATTGCAGACGTTCTTCCGGCTTTAGTTCCTGAAAAATATCTGCTAAGTCGGCTACGTGGTATGAATTCATTTCGTCTCTCAATTGATTGACGCTTTCATCATCCATTATTTCTCTTAATCTGTCTACTATGTTCGCTACATTCAACATTATGAGTTTAGTTTAACACAAAAATATAAAATATAGTATAAATTTACTGTTTTGTTTTTGTTTAATTAAAATTAAAATAATTAGAATGTTAAGAAAATTTACAATCACAGGAGTAAAGTTGCTTAAAATGGGGATTTCTAACAGAGTGTAAAATATTGAATGAGTGGCATATTTACAAAAACAATCAAAAATTTAAGCTAAAAAGTGTAGAAAAAACATTAAAAATCTATTGCATGTAAATATTTTACGAGTATTATAGATTTGTACAAGGGGAACTTGTGCGTATAATAGCCGAATAAAAGAGGAAAATAATGGCAAAAGACGTAATCGAATTAGAAGGTACTATCATTGAATCAATGCCTAACGCGATGTTCCGTGTAAAGCTTGAAAATGATCACGAAATTCTTGCTCATATATCCGGAAAAATCAGAAAGAATTTTATAAGAATTCTTCCGGGAGACAGGGTAAGAGTTGAAATGACGCCTTATGATCTTTCAAAAGGCAGAATTACCTTCAGACTAAAATAAATTAACAAAAATCTCACGAATACACAAACATAAAGGAAAAAACAATGAAAACTAGATCATCAGTAAAACCTATGTGCGACAAGTGCAAGGTAATCAGAAGAAAAGGCAGAGTTGCCGTAATTTGTGAAAACCCTAAACATAAACAAAGACAAGGGTAATTGCTAAAAACAGCGATTCGCAAACAACAAAAAACAGTAGAACAAAAAAGATAAAGGAAAAACAAATGGCAAGACTATCAGGGGTAGATTTACCTCGCAACAAAAGAATTGAAGTAGCATTGACATACATCTACGGGATTGGACCTGTAAGAAGTAAAAAAATCCTTGCTGCTACAGGTATTTCACCGGATTTAAGAACCGATGATTTAACAGATGAAGATATTAAAGTTCTAAGAAATGAACTTGCAAATTACAAAATTGAAGGTGACCTCAGACGTGAAGTTTCACTTCATATTAAACGTTTGCAAGAAATTGGTTCATACAGAGGTATGAGACATAAAAGAAACCTTCCTTGCAGAGGCCAAAGAACTAAAACCAACGCAAGAACCCGTCGTGGCAAAAAAGGTTTAGCAATCACTAAGAAAAAGACAGCTTAGTGATGAGGTAAGGAAATAGGCGAATAATTATATTTGGATTTACACAAGAATAAACAAAGCAGATTATATTCACCTATTCACTTATAAAAGTAATTAACAAAATATAAAGGATAAAAAAATGGCAAGACCAAGAACAACGAAGAAAAAAGAAAAGAAGAACGTATTACAAGGGATTGTACACATACAATCTACCTTCAATAATACAATCGTAACTTCTACAGACACACAAGGTAATGCTATTGCTCGGGCAACAGCAGGTGCCAGTGGTTTTAAAGGTGCAAGAAAAGGCACCCCATTTGCTGCACAATCAGCAGCAGAAATGGTTGCAAAAAAATCAATAGACCAAGGTATGAAAAAAGTAGAAGTACATATTAAAGGACCAGGTTCAGGTAGAGAAACTGCAATCAGAGCTATACAAGCTGCAGGGTTAGAAATAACGTTGATTAAAGACGTAACCCCAATTCCTCACAACGGTTGCAGACCACCAAAGAAACGTAGAGTATAATTTAGAATACAAGAAGATGTAACGATACGAAGATAAATGATTATAAACAATCTTCAATCCGAGCACTTCAACAAAGATAACAATCGCGGGGGCTTGCAATAATAGTCCAATTGCAGACCATAGATGCCCCGCAAAAAATAATAAAGGAGAAAAAATGTCAAAATATACAGGACCAACAAACAAATTATTCCGCAATTATGGAGTAAAAGAATTATCTAACAGAAAGTTAACCTCATCGATGCGTCAGACCGCCTCGGGGCAACATGGTGCAGTAAGAAAGAAACTTTCAGAATATGCTATTCACTTAAACGAAAAACAAAAAATCAGATTAACCTATCTTGTAAGCGAAAAGCAATTTGCTAAATACTACAAAGAAGCAGCAAGAAGAAAAGGTGTAACAGGCACTATTCTTTTACAAATATTAGAATCAAGACTTGATAACGTATTATTTAAGGCTGGATTAGGAATAACAAGACGTCAAACAAGACAGATTGTTAACCATGGTCACGTACTTGTAAACGGTAAAAAAGTTGATATTCCGTCATATCTTGTAAAAGCAGGTGACGTAATAACATTCAAAGCAAACAGTGCATCATTCATGAAATCTGTAATGGAAATGATTGATATGGCATGTGCACCGGCTTGGATGACAATAGACAAAGATGCATTGAAGATTACATTCGACAGGGTTCCTGAAAGAGAAGAACTTGACCTTGATATAAAGGAACAGTTAGTAATTGAGTACTACTCTAAGTAGTGACATAATCGGGTAGCATTTTAACTAGGAGAATAAACAATGGAATTAAAAATTAAAAACGTTGATACAACAACAAGTTCAGACGGTTCTCAATACGGTAAATTTGTCATCGAACCTTTAGAAAAAGGTTTCGGTACAACTATCGGAAACTCTCTCAGAAGGGTATTGTTGTCCAGCTTAGAAGGTACGGCTGTTACATCTGTAAGAATCGAAGGAATCACTCACGAATATACAGCCATTCCGGGGGTTTTAGAAGATGTTATTGACGTAATACTAAATCTAAAAGGTTTAGTAGTAAGAACTGAAGATAAAGATCCTCAACATTTGAGAATAGATGTGGATCGCCCGGGACCTGTTTTAGCAAGCGACATACAGCTTCCTGCAGGGGTAAAAGTCGTTAACCCTGACTGGCTTATTTGTACAGTAGCTGATGGCGGGTCATTCCACGCAGATATTATTGTAGAAACAGGAAAAGGGTATGTACCTCATGATGTACCAAGAGATGCAAGAGGTATTGCTATTGACGTATTGCCTATAGATGCAACATTTATGCCAATCAAGAAAGTTAGTTATAACGTAGAAAACACTCGTGTTGGTGATTCTATTGATTTTGATAAGTTAACTCTTGAAATTTGGTCAAATGGTTCTATTGATGTAACAAATGCATTAAGTTACTCTGCAAATCTTTTGATCGAACATTTTATGCAGATTGCATCAATAACCGGGCAAACTTCTGTATCTTCACCTGATTTTATAGAAGATGAAGTTCCGGGAGTAGTTGAAAGTACTCCAACAACAATGACAATTGAAGAATTAGAATTATCTGTCAGAGCATATAATTGCTTAAAAAGGGCAAGCATCAATTCTATGGCTGAATTGTTAAAGAAATCGGAACATGATTTGTTAAATATCAAGAATTTTGGTAAAAAATCTTCAGATGAAGTTATAGAAAGATTGCATCACTTTGGTTTGGACTTAGCTCCAAATCCGGAAGAAGATGAATTAATATAATAAGATCACAGCAAAAATAAAGTAAAGGATAAAGAACAATGAGACATATGTGTAAAAAACATACGCTAGGAAAGGCAAAAGATCAAAGAGATGCCCTTTTGCGTTCTTTAGCGACCGAGCTTTTTATGCACGGTGAAATCAAAACAACAATGACTCGCGCAAAAGCTCTAAAACCTTTTGCGGAAGCATTGATTTCAAAAGCCAAAAAAGGTGACTTAAGCTCTATTCGCCAAGTTGCAAAACATATTTACAACAAAGAAACCGGTAAATTTATGGATTTGGCAACAGGTGAGGTATTTGATGCACCACAAGAAGGCAAAAAACTTGCGCCGCAAACAGTTTTGAGAAAATTGTTTGTAATAATTGGCAAAAAATATGAATCACGTCAAGGCGGATATACAAGAATATTCAGATTACCACCTAGACGCGGTGATGCGGCTGAAATGGCACTTATACAATTGGTGTAGTTTCAAATGCGTTATGCTCTAAAAGTTCAGTATATTGGCAAAAATTATGCAGGAAGCCAAATACAATTAGAGAATGGTAAGCCAATTGGTATTCCTACAATCCAAGAGGAACTGGAAAGAGCAATTTGGACATTGATAGGCGGAAAATCCGCCAAAGAATATAACCGACAAATTAAGACAGTATTTTCCGGAAGAACTGACAGTGGCGTAAATTCTGTCGGGCAAACGGTTCATTTTGATTTAGCTCAAACAATTGTTGCTTCAAAATTTGAGTACAGCCTAAATGAAATCTTACCCGATGATATATCTGTTAGCGACTTAAGATTGGTTGAAAAATCATTCCACGCTCAAAAATCTGCAAAATGGCGGACTTATGAATTTGAATTTATAAACAGACGTAATAAGAATGCCTTTGACGGAGATATAATGAGAGTGAAATTTCCAATAGATGTTGATAGAATAAATGAATCTTTATCATATCTGGTGGGAGAACACGATTTTTCTGCATTCAAAAGTTCCGGAACGCTAAACCCAAGCAAAGTCTGTCTTATAGATTACGCCACTTGCAAGAAAGTTGGTGATAGAGTTCTTATCAAAATTAGGGGAACGAGGTTCCTATACAATATGGTAAGAACAATAGTCGGAACACTGCTTGAGATTGAAGGGCATAACCTCAAACCGGAACATATGAAGATGGTTTTGGATAGTCTGGATAGATCAAAAGCAGGGCAATGCGTAAGTCCGTACGGGCTTACATTAATCAATGTTGAATATTGATTAATTGTAAATAACGGATTGTGAGCTTTGATTATTCATAATTCGGGAATACTAAGTCAATATTTACTAGGAACACAAAAGACAAGAAGGAATAAGAAAATGATGAATAAAACATATTCGGCAAAACCTCTTGAAGTTAAAAGAAAATGGTATGTAGTAGATGCTACAGATGAAATTCTGGGAAGATTAGCTGTGAGAATAGCTAACATTTTGAGAGGAAAAAACAAACCTGAATATACTCCAAACGTTGATACAGGTGATTTCGTTATTGTAATCAATGCTGACAAGGTTAGAGTAACGGGTAAAAAAGAAACAGATAAAATTTATTACCATCACACCAAATACCCGGGTGGATTAAAGAGTGCAAGTTTTAAGGAATTAATGGAAAAAGACCCTAGACTTGTAATCGAAAGCGCGGTAAAAGGTATGTTACCTCACAATACTTTGGGTGACACTCAATTTACAAAATTGAAAGTATATGTAGGAGCTGAACATCCGCATGCAGCTCAAAAACCTATTGTATTAGAAAAGGAGGCTAAATAATGGCTGATAAAGAAATTATTGCAACAGGCAGAAGAAAAACTTCCGTTGCGGTTGTTAAGCTGGTAAAAGGTAAAGGCAGAATCTTTGTTAATGGCAAAACATTAAAAGATTATATTGGAAACAGACCTGCAGTTGAAATGATGATGTTTAGACCATTAGTTTTGACTGAAAACCAAGAGAAATTTGATGTAAGAGTTAAAACTGTTGGCGGCGGGGTTGTTTCACAATGCGGAGCTATCAGACATGGTATTTCCCGTGCATTAGTAAAACTTTCTGAAGAAAACAGAAACGTTCTAAGAATTGAAGGCTTGTTAACTCGTGACCCACGCGTTAAAGAACGTAAAAAATATGGTAGAAAACGTGCAAGAAAACGTTTCCAATTCTCAAAACGTTAATATTTTTCTATCAAAAATATCAAAAAATGCCGGCAAAATTGCCGGCATTTTTCTATTTAAATTTAAAAATTTATATATAATTTGCCAATAAATTTAAAATTTCCTGATGAATTTCTTCTACTGTTTTTAAAGCTGAAATAACTTTTATTCTATCAGGGTCCTCTTTAGCAAGCTCAAGGTAACCTTGTCGCACACGTTTATGGAATTCCATTCCGGCACTTTCCATCCTATCTTTATTTTTTCCAACCCTAGCCATAGAAGTTTGTACATCAATATCAAATATAAAAGTCAGGTCAGGTTTTAGACCTCCGGTTGCAATATTATTTAGGTCTTTCAAACGTTGAATATCCAAACCTCTGCCATAACCTTGGTAAGCTATTGTGCTATCTGTATGGCGGTCACATAGAACGATTTTTCCGGCAGATAGGGCTGGTTTAATAACTTCGTCGATGTTTTGTGCTCGGTCCGCAAGGAATAGGAATTCCTCACATCTATCTGAAACTTTTCCGTTATAGTTCAAAAGAATTTCTCTTAATTTTTCACCCAATCCCTTTGCACCCGGTTCACGAGTCAGAATTACTTCGCGTTTATTTTTTTCAAAAAAATCTTTTAATAAGTTAATTTGGGTTGTTTTTCCGCAACCATCGCAACCTTCAAAAGTTATAAACAGACCTTTTTCCATATACTCCTACTTTATATCCGGAAAGAAATATCTCACACCGGTATCTGCTCTCCATCTTATAAAACCTGTTTTTGGGGTTCTGTCCAGGTCTTTTACGCTGACAAGTGCCCAGTTCCCGCTAATAACATTGAGGTTTATTTTTTCCGGGTGATTTAACGTTCCAATACTTTGACTATCTTCTTTGGCTGCACTTTTTATAGTGTTTATGAATTCAGGGGCATCTTGAAGCATATATAGGCCATATTTTCTGCCGTACATATTATAAAAATGTATCCAAGTCATGAATTTGTATGGATCATCCTTTTTAATCCAAGCCATTGCACCGGATTTGTTATCATAAATTACTTGGACCCATTCTTCTGTTTCATCCATTACCGTCATGAGTGCCAATTCTTTTCTTGGTATAAACACAGCGAACAAATCTTCCTCTTTTGTATTTTCCGGAAAAATTCCATTCTTGCCTATGATATAAGTCATAACAATATCAGAAGTTTCATTTGGTTCTTTATATAGCGTAACTTTATCGTTAACCTCATAAACACCTAATGAATAGATGTTTCTGTAATTGATATATCTGGGCAAAACATTATTTACTGCATTTGCGCACAATTGAATGCCAAACAATAATCCGATTAAAAATAACGAAGTAAACAATTTTTTCATAAAATTTCTCCTTGTCATCTATTCCCTAAACGTAACATCTGTAAAGGTTTTTTGAAGTTTACATCTTATAGAATTCATTTGTTCTTCGATAACTTCTTCTGTTAAAGTTGCGTTTTCATCTTGAAGTTTGATTCTGAAAGCAAGACTTTTATAGCCATCTTCAATATTTTCGCCCTGATATACATCGAAAATTTCCGATCCTTTGAAAATATTTTGTTTAACAGAACCCTTTATCACTTTTTGAATTTCTTCAAAAGAAACTCCGTCAGAAATAACAAAAGCGAGGTCTCTGCGAACTTCCGGATACTGAGGAAGTTTTTTGAATCTTGGGATTACTTCCTTGACTATTTCGATAATTTCTTCAATATCCAAGGCAAAAAGATATGCGTTTTGATTCATTTTCATCTTTTCTTTTAGTGTAGGATGAATTTCCCCAACGTAACCTATTGTCAGAGGCTTTTTACCCAAGACAGTAATTGCAGCACTTTTATATGGATGAAGCGGAATATCTTTTACGTCTGATTTATCAAACGGAATCCATTTTATACGTTTTTCTACTCCAAGTTCCGCAAATAATTTTTCTAAAATACCTTTTGCACTGTAAAAATCTGTAACAGCAGAAGTTTGCCATTTGGAATTCTCAATATCACCGGTCATGATACCCGCAAGAACGCGTCTTTCGTCAACACCTGATAATTTTTTATCGGCAGGAGTATAGATTTTATATGTTTTACCAATCTCATAAGACCAGAAAGTTTTTTGTCCGTTGTCAAAATTATATTTCAAGCAATTTAGCATGCTGATCGCCATATTTTGACGCAGCATTGAATATTCCTCACTTGCGGAATTGAGAACTTTTACAGCTTTCTCATCTTCACAGTTCATATTAAATCTGTTTAAAAGAGGTTTGCCTATAAGAGAATTAGTTACTATTTCATTCAATCCTGACTCACGCATTAGTTTATGAATTTTTGAGATGACCTTTTCTTCCAAGGAAATCTCCGCGGTGACGGATTTCGCAGGAAGTGTTGGTGTAATTTTATCGTAACCGTTTATTCTTGAAATTTCTTCAATAAGATCTATTTCTCTTGTCACATCCATTGCACGATATGACGGTACAAGGAATTTTGCGGCAGCATCGTTTCCGCCAAGTTTTTCAAATCCCAAATTATTTAAAATTTCGTCACAACGGAAAGGTTCAATTTCACAACCCAAAATCCTTTTTAATTGTGAATATCTTAAAGTTATTTCAATAGGTTCCAATTTATTTTTACCTGTTTCAACAACACCTTCAACTTTAGCATCTGCAAGTTCAGTTAAAAGTTGCATCGCACGCATTAAAGCCGGTTTAACAGATTCTATATCAATTCCTCGTTCAAACCTAGCGGAAGCTTCACTTCTGTAACCTGCACTTCTTGAAGATTTACGGATTGCAGAAGGAACAAAATAAGCTGCTTCAAGCGCTATTGCCGTTGAATTCTCATCAATTTCAGAATTTTCACCTCCGAAAACTCCGCCCAAACAAACCCCTTCTTTTTCTGTAGAAATAAGTATAGAATCATTATTTAAGGTTCTTTCAATCCCATCCAATGTCTTGATTGTTTCACCAACCTCAGCCCTTCTCACACAAAGGTAACCGTTTAGTTTATTTAAGTCAAAGGCATGTAAAGGTGTCCCGTATTCAAGGAGAACATAATTTGTTATATCCACAACATTATTTATAGAACGAATTCCGGAAGCCAAAAGCCTTTTCTTCATCCAATCAGGAGATTGTTTAATCTTGATATCTTTTAAGATCCCTATTGAATAGTATTTACAAATACTGTCATCTTTTATTTCGACCTTAAATTCATCTGTCGACAAATCTTTTGTTGATACAAGCGGAGAAAATTTTAAGGGTCTGTTGAATATTGCGCTTAACTCTCTGGCAACACCAATAACAGACATTTGATCTCCACGGTTCGCAGTCGGAGCAACATTTATTATGATATCTTTTTCGAAGCCCAGAACTTTTTCAACATCTTCTCCCAAACCTACATTAGGAAATATTCTGTTTAAAACAAGAATACCGTCTTCATCCTGGTAGTTTCTGTCAGAAACCCCCAGTTCATCTGCAGAACAAAGCATTCCATCTGACGGAACCCCTCGTATTACGGCAGGAGTAAGAGTGAATATTTCTCCCGTTTTTCTGTCAAGAACCTTACTGCCTACAGTGGCATATGGAACAATTTGACCTTCCTTTATATTTTGAGCCCCGCAGACTACTGTTTTCAGGCCGTTACCAAGATTTATTGAAACAAGATGCAAATGATCAGAATTCGGGTGATTATCAATTTTTTCTATACGTACAGTCTTTATATTCGTAAATTGAGGCTTTACCTCTGTAATTTCTTCAACCTCCAAACCGCTCATAGTTAGTTC
The DNA here is from genome assembly GCA_902796925.1 of uncultured bacterium. Lineage (GTDB taxonomy): Bacteria > Cyanobacteriota > Vampirovibrionia > Gastranaerophilales > Gastranaerophilaceae > RUG14219. The sequence goes on from CADBQW010000068.1 coordinate 12,233, forward strand.
ATATGCTATCTCTTGTTCAGTTTTGTCTGATATATCAACAAATTCATTCAACCAGTTTAACGATATTAACATGTTATCTTCCTTTTTACTTATCTTTCTATATTATACATAAAAATTTTTATTATTTCTTTTTATCTGTTTGTATCTAGCTATAATTTCTTTATATTCAGGTTTTAATATTTTGAGTTCTTTATTTAAATGCCTGACGGAATTAAGCCAACCCACACCCATACCTCCGAATATAATCGAGAACAAAGAATCTTTATTGTGGGCTGTTATACCTGCTGCACTAAGCGACACACCCGAAAGAACATAAGAAACATTTCTCAATTCTCGTTTTTGCCTATACATTTTATTAATTAAATTTGGAACTCTTGATTCCGGAAGATACAATTTTACTGCCACAATTATTTCTCCTTGTTTTTAGAATCTAAAATCGCGTTCACCCTGTTCAATTTTTTTAAGGTATTTTTCCAAAGTTTCTCTAAATTTAGGATTGTTTTTAAATGTTTCCAATTCTTTTTCAATTAATTTTTCGCCAACCGTTTTCGTTTCAAAAGAAGCGTAATCTTCAAGATATTCCTTTAATGTAATTATTGCATTTGGATGGCAGCAGAATTGAATCTGTTTAGACTTACAAATTTCCATAAATCTTTCGCCAGTCCTGCCTTCACGGTAACATGCCGTACAAAAACTTGGAAGATATCCTATTTCCATTAACCATTTCATAACTTCGTCTAACGAGCGGTTGTCGGTTACATCAAATTGTGAAGAATCTTCTTCAGTGTAGTCATTCTCATCATACCCGCCTACTGATGTTTTTGACCCGCCGGATATTTGAGAAATTCCCAGATTTAAGACTCTTGCACGAACCTCTTTTGATTCTCTTGTTGAACATATCATGCCGGTATAAGGAACCGCAATTCTTATACAAGCAACTATTTTGCAGAAGGTATCATCATCAATTCCATTTTCAAATGTAGAAGGGTCTATATCATCTGCTTTTCTAATTCTCGGAACAGATATCGTATGTGGCCCAACACCATGTACTGCCTCTAAATGCTCTGCATGCATCAACTGCCCTATGAATTCATACATATAGGTGGAAAGTCCGAAAAGTACCCCTAAACCAACGTCATCTATCCCGCCTTCCATTGCCCTATCCATAGCCTCTGTGTGATAAGCATAGTTATGTTTAGGTCCTGTCGGGTGAAGCATTTCGTAGCGTTCTTTGTTATATGTTTCCTGGAAAAGAATGTATGTTCCAATTCCTGCCTCTTTTAATTTTTTATAATTTTCCACCGTTGTCGCCGCTATATTGACGTTTGCACGGCGAATAGCACCGTTTTTATGCTTAACTGAATAGATTGTTTTTAGGCTCTCTAAAATATATTCAATAGGGTTGTTAACAGGATCTTCTCCTGTTTCTATTGCAATACGTTTGTGCCCCATATCCTGCAAAGCTGTTACTTCTCGAATAATTTCATCCTGTGTCATTTTTTTTCGCGGAATGTGCTTATTTTGAGCATGATATGGACAATATACACATCCGTTTATACAATAGTTTGACAAATATAAAGGTGCAAATAAGACTATTCTGTTCCCATAAAAATCCTGTTTTATTTGCTTTGCAAGCTCATAAATTTCCTGATTTTTTTCTTCAATATCACAAGCTAAAAGTACTGCCGCATCACGGTGCGATAACCCTTTCCTCAGTTTTGCTTTTGCGAGAATCTTATCTATCAATTCAAGATTGTGTTTGTTATCTTGTGCGTATTTTATACTTTCATTAATCTCAATATCATCAATAAATTCTTCAGCTCTCATTGATTTTGGATTATACATAAAAACCTCAACTTTCCCATTATCTTGCTTTATGATAATACCGGGAAAATCTTATTGCAAGTATTTTTGAAGATTACTTAAGGTTTTGTTTTATATTTAAGAAGCAGATGCAACATTCACCATAGATGGGCGCAGAACCTTATCCCCCAATTTGTAACCCTTTCTTAACTCTGCAATTACAGTATTTTCAGGCATTTCATCCGTCGGAGTTTGCATAACAGCTTCATGGAAATTAGGGTCAAATTCTTCTCCCTCTGCCTTGATCTCCTCTAATCCTAACTTGGATAAAGTATCAGTAACTTGTTTATAAATCAACTTGAAGCTCTCTTTTATCTGTTCACAATCTGAAATGTTGTCAAAAGATTTAATTCCACGTTCAAAATTGTCCAAAACTTCAATCATTTTTGTTAAAGATGTTTCAGCACCATACTTTAAAAGATCTTCTCTTTCTTGAGCTTGGCGTTTTCTGTAATTATCAAAATCCGCCGCGAGTCTTATATACTGTTGATTTAGGACATCGTATTTTTTTTGAAGCTCATCATCTTGTTTTGATACCGGAGTTTCTTCTACCGATTCATCTAAGGTTTCTTTTGAAGATTCTTCTTCTGTTTCCTGTATTTTTTGTTCTTCTAAAGTTTCATTTAAATCACCCTTAAACGGATTATTTTTATTCTTCATAGTTTCCCCTTTAACTTCTATCTCTATATTCTCATTATAGTTTAAAATACAAAAATATAAACAAAATTTTATTTTTTATTAATAATTCAATTCATACGATTGCATGAGTTGCAGAAATTCTTTTTTGCGCTACAATTATGATAGTTTAGTTAACTATAAGGGAAAATTTATGAACGCAACTATTGAAAAAGAAAATGAAAATGTAGTAAAAATAGATATCACAATACCTGCTGAAGAAGCCCTTAAAGCTTATGAATCGGCAGTAAAAAGATTTGCACAATATGTTAACATTGATGGTTTCAGACGTGGCAAAGCTCCAAAAGCTGTTGTTGAAAGACACGTTGGAGTTGAAAGGATTAAACAAGAAGCAATTGAAAGTTTAATGCCAAAGGCGATGTCTGACGTTATCAGAGAAAACGATTTGGATTTAGTTACTCAACCATACATATCTGATTATACATTTAATGTAGGCGAAGACTTGAAGGTTGTAGCCAAGGCAGAAACAAGACCGGAAGTTACTTTGGGACAATATAAAGATCTTTCGGTAGAAGTTGAGGAAGATGAAATTCCATCCGATGGAGTTGAAAAATCAATAGAAGCTCTTTTGAAACAAAATTCTACAACTGAAAAAGTAGAAGGAAGACCTTCTGCAAACACAGATATAGTTGTAATAGATTTTGAAGGAACAGCAAACGGAGAAAAAATTCAAGGCGGTGCCGCAAAGAATTACTCCCTAGACTTAGGTAATTCAAACTTTATCCCGGGATTTGCCGAACAATTAGTCGGAAAAAATGCCGGTGATGAATTCGATATTGAAGTTAAATTCCCTGAAGAATACCACGATGAAAAATTAAAAGGTCAACCTGCCACTTTCAAAATTAAAATTCATGAAATCAGAGAAACTAAAATTCCTGAACTAAATGATGAATTTGTTGCCAAAGTTAGCAAATTTAAAACAGTTGACGAACTAAAAGAAGATATTTCAAAATATTTAGAAGAAAAGAAAAAAGATAACGACAGAATAAATTCTGAAAACAAAGTTTTTAATAAAATCATGGAATCTGCAAAGGTTGAGATACCTGAATCAATGATTGATCGTGAAGTCGCAACCTTGAAAGAAGAATATATCGAAAGACTAAAATCTCAAGGCCTTTCTTGGGAAGCCATAACTCAATTGAAAAAGGAAGAAGAAATTATAGCTGCAATGAGAGACGATGCCCAAAACAGAATTAAAAATTCTTTAGTTCTTGATAAAATTGCAAAGTTGGAAAATATAAAACTTGAACAAAAAGATTTTGAAAACAAATTCCAAGAACTTGCAGCAGCTTACAGAATGCCTATTCCTGAATTGTTAAAACAATTTGGCGGTAACGCTGCTGTTTTGAATTCAATTTCTCAACAAGCGCTGAATGAAAAGGTTAGAGACTTTTTTATGACCAACAACAAAGTTGTTTTTGTAAAGAAAAAATAGCCGGTTGAAAATTAATAAAAAGGACATATAATATAAATTAGGTTTATATAAGAAAGGAAAAAAATATGAGTTTTGTACCTGTAGTAATTGAACAATCAAGTCGTGGCGAACGTTCTTTTGACATATTTTCAAGATTATTGAGAGAAAGAATTATCTTTCTTGGAACTCAAATTGACGATATGGTCGCGAATTTAGTAGTAGCACAATTACTTTTATTAGACAGTGAAAATCCGGAAAAAGATATTATGTTATACATAAATTCTCCTGGCGGTTCGGTTACTGCCGGACTTGCTATTTATGATACAATGCAACACATCAGGGCAGATGTATCAACTATCTGTCTCGGTCAAGCTGCAAGCATGGGAGCAGTACTTTTATCTTCAGGTACAAAAGGCAAGCGTCTTGCACTGCCTCACTCAAGAGTTCTTATTCACCAACCTTTGGGTGGAGCTCAGGGTCAAGCAACTGATATCGAAATTCAAGCGGCTGAAATTTTAAGAATAAAAAAATCTTTGAATGAGATTTTGGCCAATAATTCCGGCCAACCAATTAAAAAAATCGAAAAAGATACAGATAGAGACTATATCTTAACCCCGGAAGAAGCCGTTGAATACGGTTTAATAGATAAAGTAATTTCACGTGACAAAATCAAATAGTAAATTTTATAGGAGAAAACCTTAATGCCAAAACATGATGATAGCAGATTAAAATGTTCATTTTGTGGTAAATCTCAGGATCAAGTAAAAAAACTTATTGCAGGACCTGAAGTATATATATGTGATGAGTGTGTGGAACTTTGTAATGAAATTCTTGATGAGGAATTTTTTGAAGGAAAAGAAAAAGATGGCTCCGAAAATTCTGACTCATCATCAATTGCAGAAAAACCTATTCCAAAACCGCATGAAATAAAAGCATACTTAGATGAGTATATTATTGGTCAAGATGATGCGAAAAAGGTTTTGTCCGTAGCTGTATATAATCACTACAAGCGTTTAAGACATAACAAAGGTGAAGGGGCAAAAGACGGTGTTGAGATACAAAAATCAAATATTCTGCTTGTTGGGCCTACGGGTTCCGGCAAAACTCTTTTGGCTCAAACACTTGCAAAAATGCTTGATGTACCATTTGCAGTTGCAGATGCTACAACATTAACTGAAGCCGGTTACGTTGGTGATGATGTAGAAAATATACTTTTAAGATTATATCAAAATGCCGATTACGATTGCAGTAAAGCTGAACGAGGCATTATTTATATCGACGAGATTGATAAAATTTCAAGAAAAAGTGAAAACACATCAATAACCCGCGATGTTTCAGGAGAAGGCGTACAACAAGCACTTTTGAAAATGATAGAAGGAACTGTTGCCCATGTTCCACCACAAGGAGGCAGAAAACATCCTCATCAAGAATTCATAGAAATTGATACAAAGAATGTTCTGTTTATTGTAGGCGGCGCATTTGTAGGATTGGAAAAAATTGTGGAACGCAGGGCCGGTGAAGGTGTTTCCGTAGGCTTCGGTTCGAAAGCTCCCCTTACGCAAGCGGAAAAAGAAGCTAATGCCGCTAAAATGCTAAAAAAATTACAACCGGATGATTTACTAAAATTTGGTATGATTCCTGAGTTTATAGGTAGGATTCCTGTTTATGCGGTTCTTGATCAATTGAATGAAAAAACTTTAAAAATGATCCTCACAGAACCAAAAAATGCGGTATTAAAGCAATATAAAGCATTATTAGATATGGACAATGTGGAATTAGAGTTTGAGCCTGCAGCTATAGACTTAATTGCACAAGAGGCCATCAAGAGAAAAACAGGAGCCCGCGCATTACGATCTATCGTCGAAGAAATAATGCTTGATATTATGTACGATGCTCCGAAATCAAGTATAAAAAAACTTACTGTAACCGCTGAAATGGTAGAAAATAGGAACAAGGGTGAAATTATCCATTTGCCGACCGGCGAAAAATCAATGGAAGCAAGTGCATAAGATAAAATAACTTTTAATATATAAAAAGACCAAATCTTTAGATTTGGTCTTTTTACTGTGTTGCAAGAATTTTTGCCAAGATCTCAGGATTTTTTGCCATTACAATTTTAGCGAATTGCTCTGTATCCATTTGTGTAATTACAATACTTAGCATATCTTTTGGCAGCTTCTCTATCATTTTTATAATTTCTTCTTTTTCTACGACATGCATTGCCTTAACAACATCGGGTTGAAATTTATGATCGTTAATTATATTTGTATACGCACTGGGATCAAATTTTTCCATCAACCTCTGATTTTCACGAATCATTAGGATAGTAAGGTCTTGTTTGGCAGGAACTTTAAGATTTCTCAATCCATTTTTAAAATCACCGTCATTCAGCTTTGAGATCTTTTGGAGTAATTCAGATGAAGAAGTATCGGGGGCAATTTCTTCGCCGGTAACACTTTCTAACATTTGATAAAGATATTCTTTCTGAATGAATTTCATGTTTTCAAGAATTCTTACTTTGTCCGTATTGTCATCGGTTAGAATCTTATCTAACTGTTTTTCCGGCATATAAGAAACAATTTGTTCTTTAGAAAATAGCTCCAACACAACATCTACAAGTTGTTCCGGAGGTAATTCTTGTAACAATATCATCAACTGATCTTGAGAAAAGAAAAATAACCCTTGAAGTAAATCCTCTTTTTCCATCAGTGGTAAATATTCAACCAACTCTCTTTCGTTCATCTGTTTAAGAATTATAAGTTTATTTTCAGGATTTGCCAATTCAAAAAGTTCAATAACAAATTTTGTATCACTCAAAACTTTTGTGGCTAATTCAATTGCAGCCTGATTACCTTGGGAAGCTTCAGCCTTTAAAATTTCTTCAGCAGTCATATTAGAATACTGCATTTGGATTTTTTCAGGCGGAATACCAAGTCGCTGTATTAAATATTCGGTGTCAATTGATAAACCCATAGATGCCCTCTGATATTACTCTCAAATATAATAAAAAATTTTTTAGGACTGTTTTTCAGCAAATTTCGTATTATTTACAAAATTTAACATTAAATTATGAATTTTCACTGCCGGATTTTGTATCGGCATCTTCTTTTATGACCATCTTTGTTCGATTTAATTTTTTGATTTTCCAAATTTCATTTAAAGTTGGCATAACCAAGGGTTTACACAACCATCTGGCGGCAAATTTTTCTTCCGGACCAAGACTGCCTTCCATTTTTTCGCCTGTTAAAATGTTAAATTTTGCTTCTGATATAGCAATATTGATCTTTACATGAGGAGTACTTTCCGAAACATCCATGGTTAGTTTAAGATTGTTAAATCTCTGCCAACCAAATGCCCCCGAATCTTTTGGTAAATCATTGTCAACAATAAATTCTTTTAAATTTTCTGCCATTTCATTCAGCGACTTTACCATTCTTAACTCCTTTTTTATTTATTGAAGGTTTTTTACTATTAAACCCTCCGGCTTGTCCGATTGCATCCATAATATCCCATTTCTTAAGTTTTAGCCTTAATTCTACTCTACGGCTTCTTGCAAAATCTTCTTTCCCGTCAACCAATACCGGTTCAGTAAAACTCTTACCTTCTACTATAATAATTTTTATTAGCTGGTCTTTGTATTTTTTGTCGTAATTAGTTTGAAAAACATAATCAGCAACGGAATTTGCCCTCAACAAGCTCAATTGCATATTACGCAGAAATTGTTTTTCCTTTGAGCTAATCCCTGCAAACATTTGACTGTCTGTATGACCTTGAATCACTATATTTTCAATGTTTTCACTAATATTTTTATTTGAGAATATTGTATCCAAATATATCGGGATGAGTTTATCTAAATATAATTTACCCTTATTTGATAAAGTATAGCTATTAACCTCAAACAAATCTAAATCAGAAATTTTCAAATCACCTGTCATTTTGTCAACATCAACTTTGATGTTTTCTTGATTTAATTTTTCTATTAATTCTTTAGAAACCTCAATCTGCTGTTTCTTTACCTGCATATCTTGACTTGTGAAACCCGTTATAGCGAGTACAAAAAGGGTTATAAATATAATACATAAACCCAACATCAAATCAGCCATGGTTGTCCAAAAGATGTTGTCGGTATTAGTATTATTTTTTTTAGGTTTCAAAAAAAATGCCATTGAAATTATTATTCCCCATTTTATTGTTTTTAAAACAGACTATCCACATCGTCATTTCCGCTTAGGCTAGAAAATCTGTCTTTTAAATTTTTATTCAATTGATTTAATCCGAAAATTAAATTCTCGAGATACGGAACTAAATTGGTAGTGATACCGGAATTAAATGCGGTTTTAACATTGTCAGGCATAGCCGTTATCAAGTTTGAAATAGAGTTGTTTTGAATTTTTGTCTCCTTAATAAGTTCCAATAAAAATTTCTCTGATGTAATATTGTCAAACAAATTGGAAATAGTGTTTTCCAAATTAGACATTGGAATTCGACACAAAAAATTGTGAGCAATTCTCTCAAAGATAATAAATATAAGAGACGACCCAACTGCAATAACTGAAACTAAAGCCGCAATCTGCATTGAAGCCATCAGACCGGACATAGAATTAACAGTAGCCTCCTGACTTGATAGATCAACTCTGCCAAAAGCTATTGCTATATTCAAAAAAGTAAACAAAGGACCACAGCCTGTAAGAATAGTTGCTACCGATTGTAGAAATTTGTTGTTAAATTTGTTGTATACAAGATTATCTTCATTAAAAAAATAGAGTGGATCGACAGTGGTTTGAACTGTCTGAATGTTAGAAGATAAATTTTTGTATGTTAAGTCATTATCTTTATTTTTTAACGCAATTGATTCTGAAAAAACCAATGTATTCTTAAAATCAGACCACGTTGACATGACATATGGATTATTACTCATCCACTCATCTATCTCTTTGAACCTGAAACTCAAATCATTTTTGTTAAAGTTTAACAAAAACATATTTATTAATTTTATATTTCCGGAAACTTTTAGATAATTTTTTGCACAATACAACACCGAAAGTATAAAAAAGCAAACCACTATCATAATTGGTACATCATGTATTAATTTATAAATTATACTCATACTCCCACCTTCCTATCTGAAATTTTACCATATTATCATAAATAATGCAAAACTTTCATATTGAGGATGGAAAAATATACAAAAGCTCGAAAGAACAACCCGCTTTATTCTAATATTACGAAATGTAACGATTTTAATGAGATGTAATTCTTTTTGATAAATATTTTTCTATATTTTATCTTTATTTACTTTTTGGGCACACTCTAACATTGCATCAATTAGGGTTGAATTTCCATAAATATCCATTCCGTTCAAGCTTAAAACTTGTTTTATTCTTTCTGACCAGATATTAAATATTTCATCTTTTGACATCCCCAGTATTTGTCCAATCATATTAAGTTGTTTATAATCTATAGGGAGAGGGAGAGCTCCTCTGAGGATATCAACCATTTCTAATCTTTTATTACGAGGGAATGCCTTTAGAAAGTTTACTGTTGACATTTTTTTTGATTTGAGAATACCCTTTATCATTTCTACATTTTTATCAATAAGGATTGGTTCTTGCGGAATTTTGTATTCTTCAAAATTTTCCGGTTTTACCTCCATGACAGTGGCTATTCTTTCAAGGGTAACGGTTCTCGTTGAAAACGGCATAGCATTATCTATCAAATTGTAAACATAAGAAAGAGTTACCCCTATCATTTGCGCAAAATCTTTTTTATGTAATCCATTTCTTTCTAAAAATTGTTCAACCATTTGTGAACTTGTAGTTTTTATAATTTGTTTTGCCATAGTTTTATCCTCATTTATCTGACTTCAGATTTAAATTACAATTTATTTATCTTTTTGTTAAGCGAAAGAAGGATTATATGTATTGGTAATATTTATTTAGGTTAAAATAATAAATATAAGGAAAATGAAATGAAACTAATTGTCGGACTGGGAAACATTGGTGACAAATATGTCTTTACTCGCCATAATATAGGGTTTATGGCAGCAGATATGATTGCCATAGAAAACGGGGCTCAGTTTAAAGAAGAAAAGAAATTCAAATGTTTCCTGACTCGTTTTAAAAATAATAATGAGGATATAATTCTTATTAAACCAACTACATATATGAATCTTTCGGGGGAATCGGTTATTGCCGTTATGAACTATTACAAAATCGATCCGAAAGATGTTATTATAATTTATGATGATTTAAGCTTGCCGCTAGGTAAAATGAGAATAAGAGTTAATGGTTCCTCCGGCGGGCATAATGGCGTCAAATCAATTATAAAACATCTTAACAGTGAAGATTTTCCAAGGCTAAAACTCGGTATAGGTCCGCAGCCGGGGATTCCTTCTGAAACTTTTGTTTTACAAAACTTCTCAAAAGAACAATTAACAGAAGTTAAGAGTATAATAAAAAAAGCAGCCGAGGCTGTAATTTTTTATTTTGATAATGGAATAGAAAAGACCCAGAACAAGTTTAATTAATAATAAGGAGTATAATATGAGCGTGAGACAAGCAGAAATATTTGAAGAACAAGAAGAATATCAAAAGGCCTACGAGGAATATTTGAATGCATATAGCAGCAATCCAAAAGACTTAAATGTCCTTGAAAGATTGGGGCATAATGCTCTTTTACTTGGCAAAAAAGAGGATGCCGCAAAGTTTTATAATGAAATGCTTCAACTTGATGCAACAAATGTCATGGTTTACGAAGAACTAATGAATATTTATATTCAAACAGACAAATATAAATATTATATTTGTCGTGGAAATCTGCATTCAGTACAGCAGCAATATGAACACGCCATAAATGATTACAAAAAAGCATTGAATCATACTCAAGAAGACGGGGATATAATGAATACGCGTTTTGTTCTTGCAACATTGTATGAGCAACGCGGCGAAAATCTTAAAGCTATTGATGAATATTTAAAACTTTTAAATTATGAAAACGTTGACGAGGTGGTATATGTAAAACTTGCTAATGTATATATGAAAGATTCTATGATACCTTCTGCTATTGAAACTCTTGAACGAGCAATTTCAAAAGGGCATAATTCCGATAATATTAAAGAAAATTTGGCCAATCTATATATAAAAGAAGGCTTAAACGACAAGGCATTAGAAATTACAAACAACGAACTCACCGAAATAAAATGTCTCTTGGGATTGGAGAGGTTTAATGATGCCAAATCAAAATTAGATGAATTATCCGATAAATATTCCCAAAACCCTACATATTTATCCCTTGCTGCGGAATATTATTTTGCAACCGGTGACTTTGATAAGGCTCTTGAATATGTTGATAAGTTTGATAATATTCAACAAAATTCTCCTTTAACCTACCAAATGAGGGCGTTAATTTATGAAAGTAAGGATGATTCTTATCGGGCACACGTTAATTGGGCAAAATACAATATTCTCAGAGGGAATAAAGATATTGCAATAAATGAATACCTTAATGCTTATCAAGTTAAAAATGATGATGCAACTATGATTTCTTCATTGGCAACGTTACTTGAAGACAGCGGAGACAAAAATCACGCAATGGAAATGTATGAACGCCTCGTTCAACTTGACGATACAGATAAAATTGCGTTACAAAAATTGGCCGAATTCAGGGAAAGCATAGGGGATTATAAAACTCAAGCTGATTATCTGGAAAAGCTCGTTGAAATTGATAAAAGAAATTTTCAGTTGATATTGAAATTGGCACAATTATATGAACGCCTAAAAAATAAACCGGATGCCGTTGCTTATTATAAAAAATACCTTTCTATTGCGCCAATTAATGAAGAAACTGAGAAAATCAAAATAAAACTTGATACCTTAGAAAATACCGCGATGGAAGAAGATGAGGGATTGGTTGGAGCCATTATGAAAATTTTCTCAAAAAGATAGCTTAATGATAATTAACATTAGCTTTACATTGGTTAAATCTTAACATATACTAATCATATAGCAGTATTGCTTACGAAAAAAGAACGGGTTTCCTCGTTCTTTTTTTCAGTAATAACCTATGTGTAAACAAAAACAGGAGGTGTAATTTATGAAACAAGATATAAACAGACATGAAGTTATAGCAAATATTACCCCTGTTATTGAAAATACAGCTATGCGTTTTGGATATATTCCGATTGAGATAGAGTTTGTCAAAGAGAATCATCGTTGGTTTTTGAGAATATTTTTGTATTCCAAAGATAAAGATGTTACTCTTGACGATTGTGAAAAGGTAACCAGAAGTCTGGAAGATTTTCTGGATGAACTTATTCCGGTCAAGTATTATCTTGAGGTTTCATCTCCCGGTTTGGAACGTAAGTTCAAATCTGATAAAGAGTTTTTAATATTCAAAGGCCGCCGGATTAGTTTAAAACTGAACGAACCCCTGGAAGGTGAAACAGAAAAAATATTTAAAGGTGAAATTCTGGATTGGGATGATAATGAAGGACTAACTTTTTTCCGATTTGACGACGGAGTGGAATTGAAGATTCCAAAAGAAAATATCAGATCGGCAAAACTTTATATTGATTGATGATAATAAAGAAAGGGAACATAAAATGATTAAAATTGGAACAGCATTATTTGAAGCATGCGAAGAACTTGAAAGAGAAAGAGGAATTCCTAAAGAGGTAGTTATTGAATCTTTGAGAGATGCAATGGTTGCCGCATACAAAAAACATATGCACATTAAAGATGCAGATAACATTACCGCAATAATGGATGAACAAGCCGGTGAAATAGGCGTTTTTGCAACAAAACAAGTAGTTGATTCCGTTGAAAACGAAGAACTTGAAATTTCAATCGGACAAGCCTCAGAAATAGCTGATGGCGTTGAAGTTGGAGATGAATTACAGGTTGAAGTTACTCCTGAACAATTTGGTCGTATTGCAGCACAGTCTGCAAAACAAGTTATCACCCAAAGAATAAAAGAAGCAGAAAGAAATATGGTTCTAAATGAATTTTTAGATAAAAAAGGAACATTGACAACCGGTATTATTCAGAGAGTAGAACGTGGAAATGTTATTGTAAACATCGGCAAAACTGATGCAATAATGCCTTCCCGCGAACAAATACCGGGAGAATACTACAAACCGGGCAACAGAATAAGAGTATTCGTTCTGAACGTTAAAGAAACAAACAGATTACCACAAGTAATTGTTTCCCACGCTCACGCCGAAATTGTCAGAGAATTATTTGAACTTGAAGTCCCTGAAATCGAAGACGGAATTGTTGAAATAAAATCTATTTCCCGTGAAGCAGGATACAGAACAAAAATAGCTGTCTGGTCAAATGATCCTGAAGTTGATTCTGTTGGAGCATGTATAGGACCTCGTGGCAGCCGTATTCAGACTATCGTTACGGAATTAAAAAACGAAAAAATAGATATTGTAAGATATTCCGAAGACCCTGTTGAATATATCGTTAATGCCTTGTCTCCGGCAAGAGTAGTCTCAGTTGATATTATGGCAGATGATGAACTTGCACACGAAGCAATGGTTGTTGTTCCGGATGATCAATTGTCACTTGCCATAGGCAGAGAAGGTCAAAACGTAAGACTCGCTCACAAACTTACAGGTTGGAAAATTGACATAAAATCTGTTTCTCAAATGGAAAAAGCAGAAGCTGAAAATATTCAAAATTATTCGCAAGAAGAACCTCAAGAGGATTACGAAGATATAGAATCCGATGAACTGACTGAAGAAATCGCAGAAGAAATGAATCAACAAGAACTTGATGAAGAAGATATTCCTGTCGAAGAACCGATTGATGATTCAGTTGAAAATGAAGAAATATAAATATTCTTTCTATATATTGAAAGCCGGATTATGCAATCCGGCTTTTTTATCGAAAAATTTCTGTTCAAAATTATATTATATTTGCAAAAGATAAAAAATATTGGTTTATAACATTGATAATCATTGGCATAATCCATATAAGTATTGCGGCGCCAAGTACAGGTTTAAACAAAAAACTCAATTGAAAAACATTTACCTGCGGAGCGGTTTTAGAAATTACACCAAGAATAATATCTTGTCCTAACGTTGCAAGCAAAATTGGAGAGGCTACCTGGAGCCCCATATACAAAACATTTGAAGTTATTTTAACAAGATAATCCAGATTTATAATTTGTTCCAAAGGCAAAGTTACTGCTCCGAGAGGAAAAATTTCTATACTCTTGACAAATGCGTTAAACATCCAATATATTCCGCCAATTTCTATAAAAATTAAAACGCCGATTACCGAAAATAAATTTTGCATTATAGAAACTTGAGTTGATGTCGAAGGATCTAACACCATCGCAGAAGAAAGTCCCATCTGCATATTTATCATATCAGCCCCGGCATCAACAGCAAGGAGAATAACCCTTGCAATAAAACCTATTATCGCCCCAACAACATAATTTAACAGCAGTGACAATACAAATGAACTTTCTATAATTTTTACATCTGCATGAATTAACGGTGTAATAGCAATAGTTAAGAGAAGCGCAAGGGAAAGTTTAACCATACCGGGAATATCTTTTCTGCTAAACACCGGTGCAGCCCGCATAAATCCAAGTAAACGAACAAATATGAATGTTCCGGCCGCAAGATTTACGCTGAACATGGGAAAAAGTTTTGCCATTTCATTTAACATTGACTGCAAATCCATCAGCGAACCTCCAAATTTAAGAAAAAGGCTAAGTCTTCCCGCCTGAAAAGCAGATGGGTTGACTTAACCGTCATATCAAACTCAACGGGGTTTGCTATAAAAATTTTATTTTCAAACTTTTTATCTACCATCAATTCTATTGCCCCATAATTGTTTTACGTTCAACAAAATCAGGTTGTGGAGTTGGGGTTCCTCTATTAGGAAGATATTGAATACGTTCTTTGCCGTCAAGATATGGAACTTTGTTAGGATGTTTCATTATATAATTTATAGAATCTATATTTTTGAATTGATCTTTCATTTCCCCTTCAAATGGTGTTGTATACTTGTAATAATCGGAAGGTAGAACGTATGAATCATTTTTTGAGATAAAATTAAATGCTATCACCATGCCTTCATTAAAAAATCCTCTCAAAAGATTTATAAATCCCATTCCTCCAATTACTATAATCAAGAAAACTCCAAGGATTTTTGGTGCGGCGGCAATAGTCTGTTCTTGTACCTGTGTCACAGCTTGCAAAATCCCAATTACAAGTCCTATACCTGCTGCCACAAGTACACAAGGCATAGATATTGCAAGCATTATTAAAAATCCTCTCGCTAAATATTCAACTAAAGCTTCCATATTTAAACCTCTTTTTTAGTTATAACTTGAAACCAATCCTTGTACTATCAGCGCCCAACCATCTACGGCAATAAATATTAGAAGTTTGAAAGGCAATGAAATAATCGTAGGAGATAACATAAACATACCCAAAGCAAGCAAAATATTTGCAACAACAAGATCAAGTACAATAAATGGTACGAAAATAATAAATCCTATTTCGAAAGCCGTTTTAAGTTCACTCACAATAAATGCCGGTGCGACTTCCCAGACTGTAATTTCCTCCGGACTGGTCGGCGGAGTTTTATGCACAAGCTCTACAAAAAATTGTAAATCACTTTCTCTCGTCTGTTTCATCATAAACTCTTTTAACGGTTTAGAGCCTTCTTCCAGAGCAAGTACGATGTTTTGATTCTTCTGATACGGAACGGAGCCCATATCATACATTTTTTGAAATGTACCGCCCATTGTGTAAAATGTAAGGATCATTGATAATCCAATGATTACTATTGAAGGCGGAACTTGCTGTGTTCCCATAGCAGTTTTCAGCATAGAAAATACGATAACAAACCTTAAAAAGCTAGTCATACAGCAAAATACCAACGGTAACAATGAAAATACCGTCATTAATATCAACATCTGTAGAATTGGATTTAAATCTTTTACTATAGCATCCATTATATTTTTATTCCTTTATTTTTGTAAATCCAGTTTTTTTGCAAACTTTCTAATAGCAGCATTCGTTTTTTCTGAATCAATTACGCTCCGTATCTTTGGAAGATCTTCTGTATTACCGGGTGTATAAAAATCACTCTCACTATATGAACTATTTTTATTTTCCAGTCTTGACAAAAGTGTTGTTCTATCTGAATCTGAAGCTATTAAAAATTTTTCATTACCGGCACGAACAACAAAAAGCTGTTTTCTTGGTGCAAGATTCAGGGCATCTTCAATTTTAAGGAAATTCGTTTTTGACGAAACCTGAGTATTTATGGCGAATTTTTTATATACAAACAAGGCAAGAAAAATTAATCCTACCATTGCAATTGTGTATACGATAAAATTTGCAAAATATGCTCCCATTTTTTATATATCCTCATCTTCAAGTTCAAAGTCGCTGTAGTCAAAATCATCTTCGTCATCTTCAGATTGTTCTTGTTTGTCAGAAGAATCATCTTCTTGATTGTCATATTCTTCCTCATATTCATCTTCCGGAATATCTTTATCATATTCAGATTCTTCTTCTACTTTTGTATCTTGCGGTGTATTTTTATTCGAATCACCTTCGGCCAAGACCTCTTTTATTTTGACCCCGTATCTGTCATTTATAATTACGAGCTCTCCTTTTGCAATAGGTTTATTTTCTACGCTAAGAGTTACTTGATTGTCATAAATTGAAGTTAAATCCACAACTGTTCCGGACTCAATTGACTTTAACTCTCCCAATGTTATTTTGACAGATTCAAATTTTGCATCAATTTCAACTTCTATACTATCCCAAAGGTTTACATTATCCGCACCCATGTTATAAGCCTCCTTATTATTATCAAATGGCATTACCAAACCCATATTAGGTTTTACATTTACTATATTTTCCCAATCATTGTAGTTTATCTCAAACTTATTCAAATCACTATTTTCAAAGACAACGATATCATCATTTTCAATATTTTTTAAATCGTACAGTGAGAATTTTGTTGAACCAACTTTTATGGTTACATTTATCATACTGTTTGCGAAGGAATCAGAATAATCCCGTTGACCTTCCGAAATTGTATTATTGAGTGTCAAAAGAACCTGAGGTATTGTTACAATAAATTTCCCGCATTCACCGGAAGTATCATCTTTTATAAGGAAAGTTAGGTTAATTACATCAAAATTTGTTCTTGTAACCGTCGGAGGTGGAGAAGTTAAAACTTTTGAAAATGCATTATACAAAAAGTCATTATAAGAAGTTATTACTTTTGCCTCCAAAGTACTCATCTTATCAAAATTGAATTTTCGATTAACTCTCCCCAGTGCAAAATCAAGAATTATACTCACAGCTTTGTCTGATAACCTAAAAAAGATATCAAACAATTCTGTGATTTTTACCTTCGTCACGAAGTATGATTTTTTATCCATAAGGGGATTACTATTTTTACTTATCCCTAACAATACAACACTCAAACCCTCCGAAAAGAATTCCTTTGTTGCCTCATTTATAGGCACAAGAAAACTGTTCGAAAGTTTTTCGTAATTCTGACATAGATATGTGTAGTCTTTCTGATTAGTTATTTCAGATTTCATACTTTTTATCCCGCAAGTTTGATATGAGTATTCCCCATGCTTACACTAATCTATTAATGATAAAAGTTCATCAATCAATAGTTTGATTTTTTAAAAAAGTTTTTTGTAAATCAATCCATTGGTTTATTTAAAATTAGATAATGGGATGGATTCCTTTTTTCATAACTTATTTTATATTATGTGTGTAAAAGATTGGGGAAAAATTGAGAAAGCTAATTTTTAAATTTACATTAATTTTAACAATAATCTTTAATGCCGGATTTTCTTATGCGGCAGATAATACTTTGAATACTGTTCTTCTGGAAAAGACTGATTCTGTATATAATATTGTCTTAAGAACTGACTTCCAAGCTAAGATTAACAAAAAGATAAAATCAGATAACACACTTGATATAACGTTAAAAAACATAACTTCAAGTGCCACGGTACCTATTTTATACAGAAATGTACCTTCTGACAGTAGTATAATTTTATCTGATAACGGCAGAGGGGAAGTTAAGCTTCATATACAATCGAATGGAATTTCCAAATCGAATGTGATTTTTGAGACTCCAAATTCATCTCCGGTAGTAGTTAACGATAGCTACAATTTTTCCATGATACTTGCGGGTATTGGAGCTCTAATTGCTCTATGTTTGGCAAATAACATTACTGCAAAAAAATCTAATCAAGCTATTAACTTTGATATTAATATCAAAGACAGGGAGATGAGACTCCTTCGTAAATATAGAGAAGAACTAACGACGATACCTTCTATTAACTATAATATGAAAAACTGTGGTTATCCACGTAAAAAACTTGATGCAAAAAACATCGCTGAAACAAGATATATTCAAAAAGTTTAATATCAATAACCTCAAAAATAATCTCTAATTATTAAAGTAACTATTTACAATCTGCTCAATCAACAGGGCAGATTTTCCATTTCCATAAGGGTTTTGTACTCTTAATCTTGTTTCTGATTTAGGTTTAGATAATATTTCCGATGATAAACTTACAATTTTATCGTAATCTGCACCAACGAGCTTTGAAACTCCTGCATCTATCCCTTCTTGTCGTTCAGTCTCATATCGCATTACAAATGTCGGGCAACCAAAAGAAGGCGCCTCCTCCTGAATTCCGCCGGAATCAGTTAGGATAAGTTTCGCATTTTTCATTAAATATACCAAATTCGGATAATCCAAAGGTTCCAATAATTTTATATTTTCATACTTATTTAATTCATTATAAATTTTATCTTTTACATTAGGATTTGGATGAACAGGGATTACAAATGTATGCGAACTAAATTTTTCCGCGAGTTTAGAAATTGCCTTTATAATTCTATCTAAACGTTCACCATGATTCTCCCTGCGATGAGCAGTTATCAATACTAGTTCATCGTTTATAATGATACCTTTATTCCGATAATATTCTTTTGCTCGGCTTAAGGTTTCATCTGAAAGACAGAAAAGCGCATCTATTACAGTATTTCCTGTTACAAAAATTTTATCCTCAGAAACATTTTCTTTAAGAAGGGCTTGCCTGTTAACTTCTGTCGGAGCAAAATTCAACGCCGTAACACGCGATGTCATCTGACGCATAACTTCTTCCGGAAACGGTTCAAAAATATCATATGAGCGAAGTCCGGCTTCAACGTGAAATACTGGTATTTTTCTGTAAAAACTTGTTAAAGCCCCGCATAAAACCGTCATAGTATCACCTTGTACTATTGTTGCATCAATCTCAAATTTATCAAATACTTTGTCGAGTTCTTTTAATACTCTCGATTGTATTTCTGCAAGTGACTGATTTGGCCTCATACAATCCAAGTTGATATCAGCCTTAAGATCAAAATACGAAAGTGTTTGATTAGACAATTCTTTTTGTTGTTCGGTATTACAAACAATTACATTATATTTTTCCGGATATTTTTTTAATTCAATTATTACCGGAGCCAATTTTATAACTTCCGGCCGTGTACCCAAAACAACAAGTATATTTTTTGCCTTTTTGTTCATAACCATGACTTTATAATAAAAATATATTTTATGCAATTGTTTTTATGGCAAGTGAATAAATTTATAAGGTTTTGGGGACAATGCTCAATTTTTATTAAAGTAGTCTGCTTAATCTCTAATTTAGCCTATACGGAGACGGAATAGGGATAGATTCCCTATTCCGTTACAACCCCTTTTGGGGCTCCAATTTTCAAATCAGTATTTATTTTCCTAAATACGCAATGTTTAACAAGCCGTCTTTCTTGGTTATCGGACTAGGATTTGCAACTATCTTTGTTGTATCTCCGTATTCTGCTACCTTATCACTGGAATCATCTAACATACTTAAGTATAAAATTTTCTTTGCAGTAACTTCATCCAAATCGACAAATTGACCACCTGCTCTGTTATTTGTTTTTGACACAATTTTTACATTTGTATCTACATTAACATCACCATATGTCAACTTTATAGGTACGATGTCTCCAACTTTTACATTTCCATCGTGAGACAATGATACTCCGCTTCTTGATATGTCAACTATACCCTTAATGTCACCTGAAGATTGGAATGAAACATTGTTAGGATTACCGGCAACATCAAACCTCATAGCCTGACGCTTATCAATAGCATCTATACGATCACTTACAACACGTTGTTTAAAATTCAAACGAACATCATTGGTATTGATAGAAGGTATAGTTGGTTGTGTCGGAGTTGTATCCGTTGGTGTTGTATCCGTTGGTGTTGTATCCGTTGGAGTTGTATCCGTTGGAGTTGTATCCGTCGGAGTTGTATCCGTCGGAGTTGTATCCGTTGGAGTTGTATCCGTCGGAGTTGTATCCGTTGGAGTTGTATCCGTCGGAGTTGTATCCGTCGG
>CADBQW010000069.1 GCA_902796925.1 uncultured bacterium
ATTTTATCATTTTGTTACATTTTTGTAATATAATAACAGATGTTCTATAATTTATAAGAAGTCTTATTTGAAGGGAGAAAAGAACTTATGGGAAAATTATTTTTACCAAAAGCTTTATTAGGAGTTGTTACGGGTTTACTTTTGGCAAGTACTCCGACTTTTGCTAGTGAAGCTGACCTTATCGTTCCGTCGATAAAATTATTGAGCCCTTTCAGCTATAATCTGTTGCTAGTTGGCATGGTTATATCTGTAATTGGTTTTTTGTTTGGTTTGATTGAATTCTTAAAGGTAAAGAAGCTTAGTGTACATTCTGCAATGGCAGATGTTGGAAACACTATTTTTGAAACTTGCAAAACCTATTTGATTCAACAGGGAAAATTTTTGCTTGGCTTAGAAGTATTGATTGGATTATGCATTGCTTTTTACTTTGGTTATCTGCAAAAGATGCCATTTTCAAGTGTAGCAATAATTCTTTTATGGTCGGTTATAGGAATATTAGGTTCTTATGGCGTGGCATGGTTTGGAATTAGAATGAATACCTTGGCAAATGCAAGAACAGCATTTGCAGCGTTAAAGGGTAATCCTTTGAACATTTTAAATATCCCGTTACAAGCAGGAATGAGCATAGGTGTGCTTTTAGTTTCAGTTGAACTTATATTAATGCTTACGATTTTATTGTTTGTTCCGGGAAATCTTGCAGGTGCTTGTTTTATAGGTTTTGCTATCGGCGAATCTTTAGGCGCTGCTGCATTGCGTGTAGCCGGCGGAATCTTTACAAAGATAGCTGATATCGGTTCAGATTTAATGAAAATTGTATTTGGCATAAAAGAAGATGATCCAAGAAATCCCGGCGTTATTGCAGACTGCACCGGAGATAATGCCGGTGATTCAATCGGACCTACAGCGGATGGTTTTGAAACTTACGGTGTAACAGGTGTCGCTCTTGTTTCATTTATTCTTTTAGCGGTAAACAATCCTGCAAATCAAGTTGCACTTTTAGCATGGATTTTTACAATGAGATTTTTAATGATTGTGACTTCTGTGCTTGCTTATGCGGTTAATAAAGTCGTTACATCATCGTACGCAAAAACTGCGGAAAAATTTGATTTTGAACAGCCGTTGACAAACCTTGTATGGTTAACTTCTATATTCTCCATAATAATGACATTTGGAGTAAGCAGATGGTTATTACAAGATATGGGATGCTGTGTATGGTTAACGCTGTCAACAATAATTTCTTGTGGAACATTAGGTGCCGCATTAATACCTGAATTTACAAAAATATTTACTTCACCTAAGGCAAAACATACTGAAGAAGTTGTAACTGCATCAAAAGAAGGTGGAGCTTCGTTGACTATATTATCTGGTATTGTTTCCGGTAACTTCTCCGGTTTTTGGATCGGTATGGTTATCGTTCTTTTAATGGGATTAGCATATGTTACAAGTCTACAAATACCGGAAGGTTTAATGATTTATCCGTCAGTATTTGCTTTCGGTTTGGTGGCATTTGGTTTCTTAGGAATGGGACCTGTAACTATTGCGGTTGATTCTTACGGACCTGTTACCGATAACGCACAGTCAGTATATGAGCTATCTTTGATTGAAGATATTCCGAATATTAAAGATGAGATAAAGAAAGACTTTGACTTTGATGCGAATTTTGATGATGCTAAGCAGTATTTAGAGGAAAATGACGGTGCCGGAAATACATTTAAGGCAACTTCAAAACCTGTATTGATTGGTACTGCTGTTGTTGGTGCTACAACAATGATATTTTCATTAATTCTTGTTATCAAAAATACTTTGGGTATACAGCCGGAAGTAGTATTAAATCTATTGAACCCATATACGCTTCTTGGATTCTTAACAGGCGGTGCCGTTATTTATTGGTTCTCAGGTGCTTCAATGCAGGCTGTTACGACTGGTGCATATAGTGCTACTGAATATATTAAAGAAAATATAAAACTTGATGATAACGCATCAAAGTGTGCAAATCTTGCAAATTCAAAAGATGTTGTTAAAATTTGTACGCAATATGCTCAAAAAGGTATGGTAAATATATTTATCGCACTGTTTGCTTTTGCGCTGGCACTTGCATTTTTATCATCACCACATGGTATTGATAATAGTCCTGTGTCGTTCTTTGTAAGTTATTTAATTGCAATTGCAACATTTGGTTTGTTCCAGGCAGTATTTATGGCAAATGCTGGCGGGTGTTGGGATAATGCAAAGAAAATCGTTGAAGTTGATTTAAAGGAAAAGGGAACACCATTACATGATGCAACAGTAGTAGGTGACACTGTTGGTGATCCGTTTAAAGATACTTCTTCTGTTGCAATGAACCCAATTATCAAATTTACAACTTTATTTGGTTTATTAGCAATGGAAATTGCAATTAATGAATCATTTAGAGGGGTAGCGCCTTATGTTGGTGCAGTATTCTTAGTAATTGCACTTCTATTTGTTGTTCGTTCATTCTACGCAATGAGAATACCGACCAAGAAATAGATTATATGAAAAGTAAAAGTAAAAGTAAGGGGAAATGCAAATTTCCTCTTGCTTTTTTTATGTTTTTATTTTTAAATTGTATTACAGTGAAGTTAATTCACGAGTTTATAGAAAGAAGACAATTACGAATTGCCAAGAAATATAAATTTAGCGAAACATGCCGGATTTTGTTACGGTGTAAAAAGAGCCGTTGAAACCGCAAAGAAATTAAAATCGGATAACCCTGATAGAGAAGTTTGCGTTCTTGGGGAACTTATTCACAATACGGATGTTATAGATGAATTAGAGTCTATGGGAATTAAAACAATAACAGAAATTCCTGACAAAGGTAATGGAATTTGTATTGTTAGAAGTCATGGTGAAGCCCCTGAGGTTATAGCTCGTATAAGACAGGCTGGTTTTGAACTTGTTGATTTAACATGTCCGGATGTAAAAAAAGTTCAGCAAAAGGCTGTTGAATTAGCAAAAGAAGGCTATTTTTTAGTAATTGTAGGAAAATCAGAGCATCCTGAAGTTGTTGCGATAAGAGCAAATGCGCAGCTATGGAGTGATAAAGTCGTTGTAGCAAATTCAGTTGAGCAACTTTTGCCATACGCGGATAAAATTAAATCACATAAAAAAACAGGAGTTGTAGTTCAGACAACACAAAGATTTGAAACTCTATCACCTATAGTTGAATATTTAACATCTATTTCAAAAGAAATTCATATTGCAAATACGATATGCTCAAGTACATCAATGCGACAATGTGAAGCCAAAGAACTAGCAAAGATAAGTGATTTAGTGTGCGTGGTCGGCTCAAAAAAGAGTGCCAATACAACTCATTTAGCAGAAATATTAAAGAATATTACGCAAACAATCCATATTGAAAATGCCTCGGAATTGGATAAATATTCTGAGTTGATAATACATTCCAATAATATATCTGTAACTGCGGGAGCATCAACCCCTCAAGATGTTATAGCACAAGTAATAGAAAAATTAGATAAAATATAAATTGAAAAGGAGACAAAAATGACACAAACATTAGTAAAAGACGAATTTGAAAGATTGTTAGAAGAATCTTTCTCAAAGTCCGCAAACGTGGCGGATATTGTTGAAGGTACTGTTCTAAAAAAAGAAAAAGACGGTTATCTTGTTAGTATTAAAGGTGGTAAAACTGAAGCTATTCTTCCTGAAAAAGAACTTTCCTCAGAAGATTCTCTTGAAGTTGGTGACGTAAAAGAATTCTATGTTTTAAAAGAAGAAAACGATGAGGAAGGAATGCTTTTATCATTAAAGAGACTTGCATTTGCACAAGCTTGGGCACAACTAAATGATGCAAAAACTCAAGGAGATACCATTCTTGCAAAAGTTGTTTCCATTGTAAAAGGTGGTGTGTTAGTTGATGTTGCAGACTTAAAGGGATTCATTCCGTCATCCCAATTAAGAACAGGAACTCCTTTTGATGGGCTTATCGATACTAAAATTGAAGTTAAAGTTTTAGAAGCTGACCCTAAGAAAAATAAACTTATACTTTCACAGAGACAAGCTGTTGTTGAACAACGCAATCAGGTTGTAGACGATATTTTAGCCGGGTTGCAGGAAGATCAAGTTGTAACCGGTGAAGTTGTAAGAATTGCTGATTTTGGTGCATTTGTTGATATCAACGGCATAGATGGACTTCTTCCTATTTCCGAAATTTCTTGGCAAAGAATTAAACATCCTTCAGATGTTATTTCTTTGGGTGAAAAGATTGAAGTAAAAATTATTAAAATTGATAACGAATTAAAGAGGATTTCGCTTTCACTAAAGAGAATGGGCGAAGATCCATGGCAGCAAATTGAAGGACAATTCTCAGAAGGTCAAGTTATTACTGGAACTGTTAACAAAGTAACCGGTTTTGGTGCATTTATTAATATATTCCCGGGCGTTGAAGCCCTTCTTCCTGTTGCTGAAATGGAAGGTGAAAATGTTAATCCATTCAATCAATACAAAGTTGGTGATAGTGTAGAAGTTCAAATCAAAAAGTTTACACCTCAAGAACACAGAATTGCGCTCAGCGTAAAAGATATTAACAGCGAAAATACAGCAGAATAGCCTATATATTTTAAAGCCAAAAACGTAAGTTCATAGTAACTTACGTTTTTTGTTTATTTAGTTACATTTTTAAGGTGATCAATTTTAATTTTTGGATAGAACGTTATACCTATGACGTCAATCCTGAAATCTTTAATATTATGTTCTTTAGAATAAGAAAATGCACCTGTGACCATGTTTTCATATTTTCTTTTAGATATTGCTTCGAGCGGAGACCCGAATGCATCTGTTTTACGAGTTTTAACTTCTACAAATACAATTTTATTTTTATACTTTGTAATAATATCAATTTCACATTTTGTTGATATATGAATATTTCGTTCAAGAATTTCATAGCCATTCTTTTTAAGATAATTTGCTGCGATATCTTCACCGTTTGAACCAAATTCTCTATTGTTCATTTATAAGCCCCTCACAGAGTTTGAATCTGCCTAATATGTGCAAATCACAGTATTTACTAAGCGAATCCGTAAAACATTTATTTTCACAAAATCCGCCGGATAGGTACAATGTATCAGGTTTTTTCGCAAAATTCCACGCATTATATGCAATACCGTGAACAAATTTGGAAACAGCAACTTTTGCAGGAATACCGGATGATATGTCATCCATAATTTTTTCCAATCCGAAAATTCCGCATGTTACTGTATATTTTTCTTTGTTATATGCTAAATCTGACGGTTTTAAATCATAAAATTTTAAGAGCATTTCCACTGTTGCGCCGGTTGAACTGGCGCAAGATGTATTCCAGTCCATGTCGTGAAATTTTCTATTTTTCAGGTTAATCCACTTTGCATCGCGGCTGCCAAGATCAAGGATGGTTATATCATCACCTTCAATATTGCTACAGCCTTTTGCAAGTGCAACTATTTCGTTTTCGTGTGTTGAATCGTTAATCATGTGACCGCATGACGCATATATATCAAGATTTAAATCCTTTACAAAGCTTGAAGGAGCAATATAATAATATTTTTTTTCAAAATATTTATGATTATAATAAGGTGATTTTAACCCAATAATGTGCCTGTCGAGTTTTTGTATTCTCTCATCAGATATTAGTTTAGAATAAGTTGTTCCTGCATCTAGATATATCATATATAAATAATTTCACAAGAATGAGTGAAATGCAAACATAATCTTCTATAAAATCTAAAAGACCCTCAATAATGAGAGTCCTTTAAAGTCAAAACTATTTCGGAAGTTATCCTCTATTTCCGCCGCCGATGAGTTCTTTAGCACCTGCTTCTTCTTCTTTCTTATATTCAGCAAGCTGGCCTTCCAGTATTTTTTCTTGAGATTCTAAACTATCTTTACGCATTTGCAAATCTTGTTCAATATCTTTTAATGCATCCATTTGCATTTGTTGTTCATCTTCCTTTGCAGCTATAATAGTATTTAATTGATTTTCATACGTTAGGTCAATTTCTGCATTACCTTGATTCAGACTTGTCATATACATATTTTGATTTTTCATCTCGTCAGTGGAGTCTGATGAATATTGACTTTGGAATGACTCATACAATTCAGCTTGCAATTTAGCTTTAGCAGCTTGTTTTTGAGTATTAATAGCCTGTTTTATAGCACTAAGTTCCCTTGCGTCAAATTTTTCTTGACGACTAACTTGTCTTTGGATACGATACAACTGACGCTGGACATTCGCTTTTTCATGTTGAATGTTCAGAAGCTGTCGATGCGTTAAACTTTTTCCAAATGCTCCTGTTAGGAAACCCATTTTCGTCAAATCCTTATGTTTTTAGTCCTCGTAAATATATAAAGTATTTTTATATATAAATATTGCCTTTTTATATACTTTTATGTAAAGAAATGTTAACAATAAAGTAATATTTGTAAAATAAAAAATATGCAGGTGCATAAAATATTACTTATTATTTTCTTTTTTCTCTACACTATAGGATTGGATAGAACGTTTTCCGGTTAGTCGTTTCATAAATGTATAATATGCTTTTGTGAATCCTTTGGCGTTATTTTGTCTGGTTTCAATATTTTCAAGTTCTTCTCTGGTGTGAGTTTTGATAGGGGTACCTATTGATTTTCTTGTCAAAATTTCACCAAGAGTTGTATTTGTCAATGTAATCCAGCTCATTCCCCACAAAGACTTGTTATATTGACTTCTGAACGTGTTATTAAATAAATCAATCAATAATGTTTGGTAGAACAATCTTGATATCTCTTGCACAAATCTTTCTTTAAATTTAGTTTGTGCTCCGTTGACATCTTCGCCATTAGATTTAAGCATTACCATATTATAATTATCTGTCATTAAAAACCACAATGTTGCTGCTGTTGCCGATGTTTTGGCAAGATTTGAAAGATCGCTGTTTGAAATATTCGATAATGTATCTTCGTTAAACCCTTTTAAGATATTATCTTTTACGTAATCTTGGAATTTTTTAGGGTCCATATTTTTTTTCAATGCTTGTTTACCAATATAGTCAACTATTTTTTGTAAATTTTCTTGATTCTTTTGTGCTATAGATTTTTCGGCCTTATGTGCATTTTTTCCGAAAACTGATTTTAATAATTTATCGGTTAACCTATACGGTAATGTAGCAGCATTCCAAGCAAATTTGAACGGTGAAACAAAGAAATCGACAGCCGGTTTCCACTTTTTATTCTTTGAACCCAGTTGAATAATTCCGTTAATGTTAGATTCTTTAGCAATTTGAGAATACTTATCAGCCAATTCTTTGAATCCGTTTTCTCTCAACACTCCGAGGATTTTATTCAATTTTTCTTCATCAATAGTGTAATTTTCTATTTTTGTTAGTTTATTGTACAGGGTTTTGAATGGCTTTTGAGCGGTTTTAATTGCATTATCTATAACTTTAATCCTTCTTAAACCTTTTATTCCAAAGCCTGCGACAATCACTGCTGCAGAAGCTTTTAAAAGAGTGTCTGCGGAAAGCAGCGGTTTTTTGTGTTTTTCTTCTGTATCGACTTGCGATTGTGAGCTTGAGGTGAATGTCTTTTGGGCATCTTGCTTTTCTTGTTTTAAACCTGCTTTTTCATTTATTCTTTTTGCTTGTTCCGGAGTTAAACGAGTTATATATTTTCCGTTAGAAAGTCGTGAGAACATCTCTGTAACAAGCACTGTAAGTCCGGTAAGCCCCATTATGCCGGCTTTTGAATTATTTATAAGTTTAGATAATGCACCCATTGTAATTAATGTCAAATATCCGCTTGTAAGAATCCTTGAGGTTTCTTGTCTAAATCTTATTTTCTTTTCTTTATCGGCAGCTTTAGGATCATCATCCATCATTCTTGACAAGTTGTAAGCATCGTTAGCCAGGAATATTGCAGGTGGCAAACCTGATACAAGGCGATTGAGTGCACGCTCGTGTTTGGTATCATAGTTACCTGATTTTGAATCAAACATACGTAATGCACGTTCATAAACTTTTGTTGAAACTTCCGCTTCTGATTTACCTTCAAGTGATTTTTGTAATTCTAACAGCCCGCGCAGAGTGCTTACCTTGGCATCACTTTTTGAGCGTTGACGAGATTTTACAAGAAATTCGCTATTGTAAATGTCTGATGCCCATTTTCTAAGAGGTTTAATTTTTCTGAGAGCACCGATTGTGCCGTTTAAAATATCCATTGGTAAAACTATAAACGGATATTTCATACCATCTAAAAGCAGTTGCCCCCATGCCTTTTGTTTAATAGTTATTTCGTCACCGTCAAATTTAACAAATTTTTTGTATATATCAGAATGATTTTTGATACTTTGCAAAAGATCGTCACCCATTGTACCGATATATTTGTTCGTAAATTCACTGAATTTGTTAAGATTGTATTTTTTGGTTGTTTTATACCAAAAAGAAAGACCCTTAAATGATAAATTTGAAGAATTTAAATTTAAAGGTCTCTCTTTAATATCTTTATTAAATTGTTGATTGAAAAGCTTCGGATTAAAAGATGGAAATTTTGGGGATAGTGGGACAGAACTCTTATATTTTTTTGAGGATACCTCGCCCCAGTCTCGTTTTGGCGCTATTAAGTATTCTGTACGTTCAACTTTCATCTTTTTCTTCCCTTGGTTAATTTAAAACCACTGGATAAAAAAAGTCAACATTATTAACTTTCAGAATTTACATTAGTTAATATAAAATAATCTGCAAAAAATGATATATATGCCTATTCATCCGGTATTAAATCCTCCGGTACTTTATCTAGACCAATATCACCATCTGCATAAGGATAAAATACACCTTGATCAGATTTGTAGGCGTGTACTCCATTTTTTAGTGTAATTCTTGTAATATTAGTCCAGGTATGAGTATTTCTTGAAAAATAATCGGAACAATGACCATCTTCCCATTTTGACATAGTTTCTTTATATTTTGGCAATGATTCTTTTAAGTAAAAATATCTAATATATCTATTTTATTACTAATTGTTTTTTATAAAGAGTTTCAATTATATTAAGAAAAAT